>CANDMI010000036.1 GCA_947385775.1 uncultured Eubacterium sp.
CCCCCGACCCACGGCTTAGAAGGCCGTTGCTCTATCCAGCTGAGCTATGGACACAAGGAATCATACAAAGGCATGACAAAGCGGGTGATGGGAATCGAACCCACGTATCCAGCTTGGAAGGCTGGTGTTCTACCATTGAACTACACCCGCATATCTTACAGTCGGGGTGACAGGATTCGAACCTGCGGCCTCCTGGTCCCAAACCAGGCGCTCTAGCCAAACTGAGCCACACCCCGAGTGCATTTTTTATATTATGGAATTTCCCAAACGCAAGATTTAGTATACAGTAAGGAATCCCATCTGTCAATACTTTTTTACAAAAATTTCAACAAAAATTTTAATTCCCCATCCGGCTGCTGCTCCATTACCATATAAGAGGGCTTATGCCCCTCCTGGCGGGGATAGGAAAGGCTGCCCGGATTCAATACGACAAGCCCGCCTTTCTTACGCAGCAACGGGCGATGGGTATGCCCAAACATCACCAGGTCTACATTTCTGCCCATCCCTTCTTTTATCAGCTTTTCCACGCCCGCCGCCACATAATAATAATGCCCATGGGTGATCAGCGCCTGTCTGCCCGCCACTTCAATGATCTTTTCATCCGGCAGGTCGGAAAAATAATCGTTATTGCCGCGCACCGCTTCCACCGGACAGCCCGCAGCCGCTTCTAAATAATCCTCCGCGCCCTCTAAATCCCCCAAATGTATCACAAGGTCATACGGACGCTCCGATTCAAGTACCTTATCCAAATTTTGACATAGCCCATGCGTATCGCTTATGATCAGCGCTTTCATGCTCCCGCCCCCTTGCTCTTGCCTCTTGCCTGTTACCGCGCATACGTTGCTTTAAATATGCCTTTCTTTGCCAGAAGCTCTTTCATGGCGCGAAGCGCATTTCCCCTGTGGCTGAACGCGTTTTTTTGCTCCATTGTCAATTCCGCCGTGGAGCAGCCATATTCATCCACATAAAATATCGGGTCATACCCAAAACCATTCGTCCCGGCTGGCTCCCATCCAATATAACCTTCCACAGCGCCCCGGACGACAAATACGCCCTCATTTGGAACCGCCGCCGCGATCGCGGACACGAACCGGGCCGTCCTTCGTTCCTTTTCCACGCCTGTCAGCCGCTCTAACAAAGCCCGGTTTTTTATGTCATAAGAAGTATCCTCTCCTAAGTAACGCGCTGAATAGATCCCCGGCTCCTTGTTTAGATAATCGATCTCAAGGCCGGAATCATCCGCCATCACGATATCCTCTGGAAGCAGCCCCGCCGCGCAGACGGCTTTTATCCTTGCGTTTTCTTCAAAAGAATCCCCATTTTCATCCGCATCGATACAAATGCCGGCTTCTTTCATGGAAATGATCTCAAAGCCGCTGTCTGACATGATCTGCCTTATCTCGTCCATTTTTCCTTCGTTGGTCGTTGCAAAAACAATCCTTTGCTTCATGTTCTTCCCCTTGTATTTATTTTACGATTTTATTTTCTATTTCTTTTTTTTCTCCAATTTATCAATCTGCCGCAGCGATTTTTTTATCGCGGTGTAAATGCCCTGGGCCGCCTTTTGCTGATACGCTCCATCCACCAGCCTGGCAAGCTCCGACGGATTATTGATAAATCCTACTTCAATTAACGCGGACGGCATCTGCGCGCTCCGGATAATGTATATTTTATGCCCGTTAATCAGACTCCTTTTTGTCGCGCCCGTCGCAAGCTGAGTCTCATCCAGGCAGATCTGGGCAAAATCTTTGGAATCAAATTCCGTATCCGGCGCCAATTCATCGTACATCACCTCGATGCCCTGCACATCCGTCCTGCCTTTAATGGAATTGATATGCACGCTGACAAATAGATCCGCCCCCATCTGGTTCGCCAGATTCACCCGGTCCGTTAAAGAAACGTCCTTATCCTCCAGCCTTGTGCAATATATGCCGATATCCTTGTCCTTTTCACCTTCAAAAGCCGCCTTTACTTTCTGTACGATCGCAAGCGTAATGTCCTTTTCATAGACATTTCCCGCGACCGCCCCCGGCTCTCCGCCATGCCCGGCATCCACGACGACGATCCGCTTATGCTCCTCACTCGGTATTAGAAAATCCAGATATAAATAATCCTTATCAAAGCTGCTATCCGCATCGACGATCGTATTCATCGAAAGCAGGATCGTGCCAGCGCCACCCTCGCTTATATAATCTAAATTTGCAATTTCATCCGCCTTCCCGATGATCTGGTAATCATATAAATAATTTTCATCCGCGCCTGGAATTTTTATCGCTATTTGCCTGCCGATATAATCCGGCACGATCAATACATCTTTTCCGTCTGTATTTTTCGGAAGCTCGATCCTCATTTTTTTATCCTGCGTATAGGTAATCTCCTCTTCTTTTACCTCTTCCTTTCCCTCTTCCACCTTTTCTTGCACCTGCTGCGTATTATAGTCCATAATCTCCAGACCGGACATTTCTTTTAGCATGGCGTAGCGTTCTTCCCTTTCATGCCGTTTTTGGAGCAGCCCCGCCCCAAATGCCTGCACGCCGCGCTCAATGCCCGGCAAAAACCACACCGCAATGCAGGAAAACAGGGAACATGCACAGATAAACGCGGTCGTAAAGCGGACTAATTTTCGTTCCATCCTATTTTCCTTAGCGTCCTGGCTGTTTTTGCCAGCATGCTTCTTTTGCGAACCACTCATATCGATATCTTCTGTCTCCCTTTGCCTCTTATGCCTTATCAGCTATGTATCTTTTGCCCCCGTTTCGGCGGCTTTGGCCCCATAAACTGGTAAAAATAAGTTTTCAGCATCCCATTATATATTTTACGGTTTTTATCCGCTTTTAACCCAATATCCCGCTGCGCTTCTTCATAACTTGTGATCAGATACATCGACCAGGAATCCAGTCTGTTGTAAGCTTCCCCGATCTGACGGTAAAGCCGCGGCAGGTTTTCCTTTTCTTCCATACGCTCTCCATACGGCGGGTTCATGATCAAAAACCCGTATTTTTTCGGATGATGGAGATCTTCAATGCTCCGCTGCTGGAAATGTATCATATGGTCGACTCCCGCGCGTTTCGCATTTTCCCTTGCGACTTTTAACACTGCCGCGTCAATGTCATATCCTTGTATGTCCGTCTGCACTGACATATCCGCCAGATCCCGCGCTTCATCGGCCGCCTGGTTCCAAAGCTTAGATGAAACTACATTCTCCCAATCTTTTGCCGTAAACCCACGGTTTAAGCCAGGCGCAAGCCTTGCCGCCATCATAGCCGCTTCGATCGGAAAAGTTCCGCTGCCGCACAGCGGGTCTACCAGCACACGGTCGCTATTCCATGGCGTTAGCTTAAGCAAAGCCGCCGCAAGCGTCTCTGACAGCGGCGCAAGCCCGGACATCGTGCGATATCCCCGTTTATGCAAGGATTCGCCGCTTGTGTCCAACGTGACAAGCGCCTGGTCTTTCATAATAAAAACGCGGATCGGGTAAGCCGCGCCCGTCTCTTTAAACCACTCGATATCGTAATATTCTTTCATTTTTTCCACAACGGCTTTTTTTACGATACGCTGGATATCCGACGGGCTAAACAGCTTGCTTTTGACAGAAGAAGCCTTCGCCACCCAAAATTTTGCGTCCTTTGGCAGATAAACCTCCCAGGGCAGCGCACGCACGCCTTCAAATAATTCATCAAAGGTTTCGGCATGAAACTCGCCCACTTTTAACAAAACCCGCTCCACCGTACGCAAAAACAGATTTGCGCGACAGATCGCGCCGCTGTCCCCAAAAAATGTGACCCTTCCGTCTTCCACCTTTGAAATCTCATATCCAAGTTCAAGAATTTCCTTTTTTAATACCGCTTCCAATCCAAAATGGCATGGCGCGGCAAACTCATATTTGTGCATACGCTCTCCTGTCTTATCCTATTTGTACTTCTTGTATTTCATCTTCCTTTTAACATCTTATCTTGTATAAAAACCTCTGTCAATCATTTTTCGATGTAAAATTTTACATTAAAAAGCTCCTCGCTCCATTTTACCATCGTTTTGCACCGTGCGAAAGCACTCCACACCGCCGATCAACGCCGCTACGCGGTATCCCCGTTTACTTAACCGCTTCGCCGCCATCAGGCTTAAATTTCCATGCTCGCAATATAAGACAATCTTTCGTCCATACGGCAGGCGGTTTTCCCACTCTGACAGCCTGTCATAAGGATAATTATATGCTCCAGGCAGATGATACTCCCCATACTGCATAGGCGCCCGCAAATCCACAAAAAAAGTGTCCCGACGTTTTAAATATTCCGGCGCATCCTTACATTTGATCAATTCAAAATCCATAACCCCTCCTTCGAACGCCAATACCCGCCCCGCATTTTACGCGGCGCGTATCGAAAAGAAAAACAGCTCTGGGCAAAAGGAACCGCTGTTTCTTTTGTTCAAAGCTGTTTTCTTAATTATAGTCTATTCAGTTGAGGGGCGATTGCCATTGTTATTTTGTATGGCAGTCAGAAGTCTTGTTTGAAGCCTGGTTTTTGGAATTCTGCGCGTTGCTCGTGCTGTTTATGCTGTTTGAGCTGTTCGTGCTGTTTGAGCTGTTACGCGCGTTGCTTGCGTTGCTTGCATTAGAAGCATTGCTTGCATTGGATGCATTAGATGCTGAGTTTGACGCATTCGAAGTCTTGTTCTTTGCCATTTTCGTAGCCTCCTAATAATAAAATCTTTGTTTGCAATGTCATGATCAACATTGTAATCATAGTATTGGCAGGCTGGCTTTTTTTATACTGGAAAAAAATACATAAATTCAACTATTGCATCCTTTTAACTTCTCATAAGACGACTGATAATTCACAAGCTGCCGGCATAATAGCGCCATATTCAATTTTTCTTTCCAAGATTTCCCTTTTTTTGAATAATATAATTCAAATTTAATATTTCTGTTTACAAGATATTGTATAAATCCAGCATAAAAATTAAAATACCAATTTGTGATATGGCTGTCCTCCACCTGCGTCACCTGCTTTGTCTGGAGCATTTTAGAAATTTTCGTCAACACAGACATCAGGTTCATCCCATTTAAAGCCGGCATAAACCGAAAGCAAAGAAGCCCCAGATTGATCGTCTCAAGCCCATTCATCCGAAAACGCTCATACAAGCTGTCTACAGACTCCACATTAAATTGTGCTGTTCTCTCCATATTATTTACCGCATGTACTCCTTAGTATACCTTATGTCAGATACTTGGAACCATTTCCATCCATTTTCCTTTCCTTATAAATTTGCCTGCACGCTTCGCGCCACCCACGTTAATAAGGTATACCCGATGGGCATCCCCTATTGAATGCGCTTCGCGCCACACTAATAAGGTATAGCCACATTTTCAACTTCTATACTTCCAATATCTTATTTTCGTAAAATGCGCGCATCATTTCCCTGGTCAGGCTGAAACCGTCGTCCATGTCTTTTAATTTTTCCCGGTCGACCCACTCGGCGCAGGACAGCTCGTTGTTATCCATGGAAATGCGCCCGTCTCCGTCCAGCTGCGCAAAATAACCGATCAAAAGATTTCCCGCGATCCCCCATGGCTGCGTCTTATAGTAACGAATATTTTTGACCCGCAGCCCGACTTCCTCCATAACCTCGCGCCTTACCGTCTGCTCCGCCGTCTCCCCAATCTCCGTAAAGCCCGCGATCAGCGCGTATTCCTTGTATTCCCTGCCCGCATACTTCGTCAGTAAGATCCGCTCCCCATCTGTAACCGCCACGATCACCGCCGGGGCGATCTTTGGATATGCCATATTCCCACACGCAGGGCAGTACCGCATACGCTCCTTTTCACTGTGCGCCGTCTTGCTCCCGCACCGCCCACAATACTGGTTATCCCGATACCACTGAAATAAATGATAAGCCGTATATAATATAAAGCACAATTCCCGCCTGGCTTTTGCACGAACCGTATGCATTTTTATAAAATCAGCATTTAAAATCTTATATTCATCCGCCGTCTTATTTGGACGATAATCCATCAGCAGATAATATTCTTCCTCGTCCACGCAAAATGCGTACTGGCATTCCTGCCCGCTTAAAACCTCTTTCTTTTGTGGAAGCGACCATTCCCCTTCCTTACCCTTTAGGAGCGCCCCATTCGCCGAAAAGACGATCACCCTGCTTTCCTGCGTTGGAGCCTTGTCCTGATATTCATTATGTAAGAATTTCGGCGCAATGTCTTGAACCATGGTCTTTCTCCTTATCTTGATTTATGATTTAAGATCGCGATCCAAAAGCGCGCTCACGATCCCCCATACATCCTTTGCTATTTCATCCTTTTCCCGGCTTCCATCCACCATTTCAACCCGCTCTGCGTCTTTTAATTTTTCGAAAGCTTCCATATACCGCTCCCGCACCTGTATCAGACGCTCCTTTTCCTCAAACAGCTCCGTCCTTCCCCGGTTTTTCGTAATCCGTTCTAACGCATCCTCTGCGTCCACATCCAAAAAAATATTGACCGCCGGCCGAAGGGTCTGGGCGCTAAGCGCGTTCGCCTGTATGACCCAATCCATCGGCGCATCCACGCTTTGATAAGCATAGGACGAAAAATAATATCTATCCATAAGAACGAGCATGCCCTCTTCCACCATACGGGCGATCCCGTTTACCTCATTCAGCAAATGGTCCAGCCGGTCTGCCGTAAACAGCGCGGCGATCACTTTTGGGTCCGCATGCGCCTTTCCGGTTAAAATTTGGCGTATCATGGAGCCAATCGGCCGTTCGCTTGGCTCCATCGTTACATAAAATGGAATTTTTCGCTCCTTGAGCGTTTGGCACAAAAGTTCGATCTGAGTCGATTTCCCGCTTCCGTCTATCCCCTCAAAAACGATCAGCTTTCCCGCTGTTTTTTTATTTTCCATTCTTTTTCTTTCCTTTTTTCCCTTTCCTGCCCTTATTGGACTGCGTCTGCGTCTTTAACTGCGATGCCTGCCCTTCTGTTTTTAACTGTGGACTGACTGTATTTTCGGTTCCGTCATTTTTCGCCTGCTCCTGTGCTTCCAGCAAAAGCCGCTTTTGGTTTTTCTTTACAATTTCATTCACAGCCAGCCCCAATCCCATCATGATCCAAAAGATCGGCGCCACAGCTACCGTAGAATCATTTAAAAACGCAACGACCATATAAGTAAACGTAGCAAGCAAAAGCCCCGCGCCAATAATCTCCGCCTCATCCTGAAACGCGGCCTTTCGATATAGCCGAAAGCTTCCTATAAAATACCAGATATACAATGTCAAAAACGCGATCAAGGCTAATACGCCGCTTTGCGTCGCTATCTGCAAATATAAATTATGGGGCTTTAAATCCACCGCCGTGCTCATGCCGTCGTATATTTTTTCCACATAGTCGTCCTGCGGGAACGTAACCCCGTAAGTGTCTGCGCCAGTTCCAAAAATAATACTTTCTTTTAACATCGGAATCGTCTTTGACCAAATGGTTCCACGATATTCAAATTTCTGCTCTAAAAAGTCCAGCGCGACATGCGGCGCATTGTTGATCTTTACCCAGTTTCCAAATACGTTATAATAATAATACGTTCCGTCGTCCATCTTCCTGAAATACCAGTCCTTGTAATCCGCCCTGACTAACACGGCTATCTGGTCCTCCACCTTCACCACCTGGGCAAGGAAATCTGGAAAACGCCCGTCCGCCACCGTATAAGTAAAGCTCGCCTGGTCCACCGTATTTGGGATATCCTGCCCGTTTCCGTCCTTAAGCAGCACCGCGATATTGCCTTCTTCATTGATATCATACGCCATATGGAACTCCTGCCCCATATAGGTGATCGCGACATCCTGATCCCCGGTTACGATCTTCGAGATTGGATTCGGCATAGGCTGCACAGCATTGAATAAATTGGTAAACTTTGCAACAATTAAATTGTTCTTTGACAAAAACGACATCACGATCACGATCGATACCGCAGCTATGGGAATGACAAGCTTCCATGCCCTGATCAAATGCTTATAAAGCAGTATCACTGTAAGCACGACCGTCACCGCAAACCCTACCACGCCGCTTCGGTTTCCGGAAGCAAGCAGACACACAAGGGAAGCCGCCAGCATCACAAGGTAAATAAGCCGGTAGATCAGTTTCTTATTTTTAACAAGCAGCGCGATCTCCACCGGTATCATCAGGGCAAAATAGGAGGCGACATAGTTTGGATTATACAATGTCAAAAATACGCGCCCTTTTTCAAAAATAATGCTTGTGCCGTCCAGCACATTTTGATCCGTAGAGCCAGTAATCAGCATTTTTCCAAGCCGCGTTCCAAAAAAATCATATCCCGCCGCCTGGAACACGCCAAGCACAAGCATCACGCCAAGCCCGATCGTAAGCCACAGCATAATGCGGTCCATATCCTCTATCGTATTGATAAACTGGTAGGCGTAAAATAAAATCACGCAATAGCCCAGCAATACCCATAAGGATTCAAACACCTCGGAAGAGCCATGAAAGGAAAAATATTTATATTGTGAAAACAGCGTTGACAACAGAGTAAAGCCGGCGTATACCGCAACCGGGATCAGTTCATAACACAGCTTAAACTCCTTCTTTTTTATAAAATAGCGGTAGAAAAGCGCCGCGCACATGATCGCCGCTACGATGATAATGGCCACCGCCTTATAATATAAGAAAAACTCCTGCTGCCTGTCGTCCTGTGGATACCAGCCAAACTGCGCGAAATTCGTGGAATACACATGTACGCGCACAATTAACGGCACAACCGTCAAAAGCAATACGAGCGGCGCCAGATAAACTTTTAGTTCATTCTTTTTTTTCATCCTCATTTCCTCTTTTTTCATCGTTTATAATATAGAAAAAACCTCAATGAATACTCACTGAGGTTTGCGCTGGCCCACAAGGATTCGAACCTTGAAATGACGGAGTCAGAGTCCGTTGCCTTACCATTTGGCGATGGGCCATTATTTTGTCGCCAGTCAGTTCCTTGCCCGCCGACAAAAATATTATATAACGCCTTTCCAAAAAAATCAAGTGTTTTTTTCAAATATTTCTACTTTTTTTTCAATCACGGCAAATTCCACATTATCGCCCATCACAAGCCTTGCCGTACCATTTGTCCCCTCAGTGACCGCCTTTATGATCTCTTCTTTTTGGACGGTCGGCACAACCGCCTGTATCTGCACCTTTTGTGTATACAACGTATCCTGCACCGCAATTTCATGCTGGGCTAAAATATACTGGATCTTCCCAAGCCCGTTGTAATCCGTATGGATATCCATCAAAAGTCCCTGCCGCTTTTCGATGACCACAGACTGGCGCAGCCCCTCCTGCGCCGCCTGCTGGTAAGCGCGCACCAGTCCTCCTGTGCCAAGCAGCACGCCGCCAAAATACCTGGTCACTACCACAACCGCATTATGGATATCCTCCCGCAGCAAAATATCCAAGATCGGCCTGCCCGCCGTGCCGGACGGCTCCCCGTCGTCCGAGCAGCGGGTCAGCTCATGATTACGCCCTATGCTAAAGGCGTAACAATTGTGCCTTGCGTCCCAATATTCTTTCTTTTTCGCGCTGATAAACGCCGCCGCCTCTTCCTCGCTGCATATCGGCGCGGTATTTGCGATAAAGCGGGATTTTTTTTCTGTAATTTCCCCTGCGCCGCCTTCATAAACGACCTTTATTCCTTGCTCTGACATTTCACCTAATCCTCCGCCTCTTGCTGGCTGTCTGGACTGTTCTCACCGTTTGCATCCTGTCTGCTGTCCGGGCTGTCCCCGCCGCTTGCGTCCTCTTCGCCCTGCGGACTGTTTTCGCTACCCGCTCCTTCACGGTTTCCCTGCGCATTTCCTTCGCCGTCATCCACGCCCGTATCGTCCGCATTGGTATTATCCGCATTCGTATCATCCGAAACGGTATCATCCGTTTGCGTATCGTCTATTACGCTATCGTCTGTTTGCGTATTGCTGTCCGGCACATTTGTCGGCTGTAAATGTATCAGGCAGGTATCCGCAAGATCTCCTGTATACATATACGCGCTCTCCATAGAGCCAGGCTCGCCGCCCACTAAGCGAACGCTGCTGGACGCCACCGGACAGTACATGCCCGCCAGCTTTCCGGAAACGGCGCAGATTTTTATGAGCGCATGATGGTCGCACTCCTCCTTTGGCACGTAATCCTCGTCAAAATATTCCGTCACCGCCATTCCCCCGCGGGGATCGTTTGTGCAGACCCCTTCTTTCATAAGCAGGCCGGATTCCTTGCACACCTCGGCTTTTACAATGCCATGGGGCTTTTTAAATTTCTTTTTCGCAAGGCCCTCATGACCCCGGCTCATCACCGCTTTCCAGATCAGCTTTGGATAAGCCACCTGGGCGCCGTCCTGCTCGGTCGCGTCGTCAAAGCCGCCCCACACAACGCAGGTATAATAAGGAGAAAAGCCCGCAAACAGCGCGTCTTTATTTTTCGTAGTCGTGCCGGACTTGCCAGCCAAAGACATCCCTTCAAAATTCGCGACCTGCCCGGTTCCTCTCGTCATTACGTCCTGCATCGCGTTTGTCAAAAGCCACGCGGTTTTTTCAGACACCGCCTCGCTCCATTGCGGTTCATTGTCTAACAGCACGTTTCCTTCATGGTCTAAAATTTTCGTATACAGCCGCGGCTTCGTATACTGCCCGCCTCCCGCGATCGCGGCATAGGCGGCTGTAAGCTCCAGGTTGGTCACGCCCTTTGTGATCCCGCCAAGCGCCAGCGCTTCGTTATAATCCTCCTGCGTCAATGTGGTAAATCCAAACCGGCGCGTCAGATAATAATACCCGGTGTCGATGCCAATGTCCGCAAGCGTCTTTACCGTCACGACGTTAATGGAATGCGTGATCGCCTCCCGAATCGAGGTATACCCTCTGTAAATCTTATCGTAATTTTTTAATTCCACGCCATTCTTATACGTATATGGCGCATCGTCCTCTGTAAAAGCAAGCGACATTTTCCCGGTGTCCAGCGCAGGCGCAAACGCCGCTAAAATCTTAAACGTAGAGCCTGGCTGCCTTACCGAGCTGGTGGCGCGGTTTAGCGTCAGATTCCCGGTCTTTTCCCCGCGTCCCCCGACGATCGCCTTAACTTCCCCGCTGCTTTGGTCTATGACGGTAACCGCCGCCTGAGGCTGTATCGTATAGTTTATCACCTCGCCGTTTTCCGGAACGCTGTCTCCTTTTTCTAAAATATCCCGCTTATACTTTTCAACCGCCGCTAACGCCTCCTGCTCGGTGGAAAAATTAATGGTAAAATTTTCATCCGCCGATCGGTAATAGGACAGCATCGTCTGTTCATCATAATATTGAAACGAGCCGTCTTTTTTTTGCACCGTCAGCATATAAGAAAAAGAAGTCTTTGGCTCGGTCGGATAGTTTTGGATATTATTGATCTCCTGCTCGCAGATCGCCTGCATATCCGGGTCCTGGGTGGAATAGATCGTCAGCCCGCTATTATAAAGCGCCTTATACGCTTCCGTCTGGGTATAGCCAAGCCGCTCCATCAGATCGTCGATCACCTGCTCTATCACCGCGTCGTCAAAATAAGAATGGATGCTGGATTTTTCCTCCTGTCTGGCATGAACCGCCTTTATCCGGCTGTATACATCATCCGCAAGCGCCTTTTTATACTGCTTTTTTGTGATCATGCCCTGTTCTTTCATATCGTCTAACACCTGCTTGCGGCGCTCGGCGTTTTTCTTTGGATGGCTGATCGGGTTATAGCCGCTTGGATTTTTCGTAATCCCCGCAATGACCGTGCATTCCGACAAATTGAGCTTGGACACGTCTTTTCCGAAATACCTTCTGGCGGCGGACTGCACCCCGAGGGAGTTTGCGCCAAGGTTTACCGTATTGAGGTAATTTTCCAAAATCCATTCCTTGGACTGCACCTTTTCTAACTGCAACGCCAGATATTGTTCTTGTATTTTGCGCTTAAACCGGTCAAGCTGTGAATTTTCGCTTGTCCAGTTTGTGAAAACATTATTTTTCAATAACTGCTGCGTGATCGTGCTCGCCCCTTCGGAAAAATGAAACCCGGAAGCGATGCCTTTTACCCCAGCCCGGATAATGCCCTTGATGTCGATCCCATTGTGCTCCCGAAACCTTGCGTCCTCGACCGCGATAAACGCGTTTTGCAGATTCACCGGTATCTCGTCCAGCGTCACATAAATACGGTTGGAGCCGGAAGCCACCAGCGTAGCCGTTGTGTTCCCTTTCGCGTCCACGATTGTCGACAAAAATCCCGTCGGCGTCGCGTCAATATCCTGGATATCCGGCGACGCCGCAAGCACGCCGTTATATAACCCATAGCCCGCGCTCCCGACGCATACCGCAAGCGCCAGCAAAGACAGCATGACGCAGGTAAAAAAAAGCGCGGCGCATTTATTCGCGATCTTCGCCTTTTTCGATAAAACCGCTTTCCGTTTTTTACGGATGCTCTCTTTTCCAAAATCCATGGAAACGCCTCCTTTCGCCCAAAGCGCTTTTGAGATTTGATTTAAAAACGCTTAAGCAATTTTCTACGAATCCCTTACGGATTGCCTAAAAGCTCCTGGTATAATAAGCTTGGCTGTACATCCTCGTTGTTTTGGTACTTGCCGCTTGCGTATTCTTCATAATCTCCCAGTATCGTATGGTAATAAATCTGGCAGATCTCCACGCCCGGATAAATGACGATCGGAGTGATACAGTGCATCTCCAGCGTCCAGTACCCGGCAAACCCAACGTCGCCAAACCCTGCCGTCACATGCACAAACAGCCCCAGCCTGCCAATCGATGAACGTCCCTCCAGCATCGGGACATAGCCCCGCGTCCTTGTGTACTCCACCGTCCTGCCCAGATACAGCCGATTCGGCTCCAGACGCAGCCCTTCCTTTGGAATCATAAGCTTCTTTGTCGTGCCGGGAGTTTTCATATCAAGAAATTCATCTTCATAAACCAACAGCTCGTTATGCAAACGCAGGTTATAGCTGTTTGGATTTAACTGCTTTTGGTGAAATGGCTCTATCACAATCTCATCGCCGATCTTTCGTTCAATCTCTTTTCCAGATAATAACATGTATTTTGCTCCTTTACCGCTAATCTTTTATAGTATACCATATATTTTTCACTTAGAAAAGCATTTGAAAAAATTCCTCAATCCTGCTAAACTATAAAAAACAAGAGAGGAGCGAATTATGCGATATACATTAGAAAATTCAATTTTAAAGGTCGAGCTGGATTCTTTCGGCGCGGAGATCAAGTCTGTTTTTTCAAAGACCACAGACCGGGAGTATTTATGGAATGGGGACAAGAAATACTGGGGGCGCACCTCGCCTGTGCTCTTCCCATTTGTCGGCGGCCTGCAAAACAAAGAATACCATTATAATGGAAAAACTTACCCAATGGGCCAGCACGGGTTTGCCCGCGACATGGAGCATAGCTTATTAAATCAGGATAATACTTCTATTTGGTTTGAGCTATTATCCAACGAAGAAACGCTTGCAAAATATCCATTTCCTTTTTCCCTGCAAATTGGCTATGAGCTGAACGAAAATTCGGTAAACGTCTTATGGAAAGTGAAAAACACAGGCGGCTCGCCAATGTATTTTTCCATAGGCGCCCATCCCGCTTTCCTTTGCCCAATCCATGGGGAAGCGGATAAAAGCGGCTACCGCCTTTATTTTCGCGGGCTAAAGGAAGTGCGCCACCATGGAAACGACGGGGATTTGGGCCTTGCCCTAGACGAGGACTTGATCCTGCCTCTCGAGGACTGCCGCGCCGTGATCACGCCGGAATTTTTCGACCGCTGCACTTATATGATAGAAGGAAACCAGACAAACGAGGTCGGTATCGAAGACCCGAACGGAAATCGGTATGTGACAGTCTATTTTGACACGCCCCTGTTCGCCATCTGGTCGCCGGAAGGAAAAAACGCGCCGTTTCTTTGCATTGAGCCGTGGTATGGGCGATGCGACCGCATAGATTTTCATGGGCAGTTGCAGGAGCGGGAATATGAAAACCGCCTGGAAGCGGGCGAAACCTTCGAACGCTCTTACCGAATGGAATTTCATTGATTTAAAGTAATCGAGTAGGGAAGATCCATCTTCCCTACTCGCCGCGCGGCCCGCATGCTGCGTCAGCAACAAACTTCCATATGCGGGCCTGTGCATAAAAAAAGAACCGGACCTGCCAGCATAGCCGCCCAGATCCGGTTTTTTTATGAGAAAACATTTAATAAATAATATCCTGATTATATAACTGTTAAAATCCCAAGAGATTTCAGCAGCAAGATCACAAGCAGAACTGGAGCGACATACTGGATCATAACCAGATAAAGCCCTTTCCTGCCAAACTTGCACCCGCTCTTTTCAGCTTCGTCAATGACTACTTTCGGCTTTGCCACCCATCCGATCAAAATACAGGTCGCGATCGCGACAATCGGCATCAGGCAGTTATTGCTGATATAATCCATAATATCCAAAATCTGCGCGTGGGCGCCATTTGGAAGCACAATGTCAAAATACAGATGGTTATATCCGAGGCAGACCAATAACCCTGCGGCTAACGCGATCACAGTTTCTATCGCCGCCGCTACAACGCGCGTAACATGGAACTGGTCCATAATGCTGGACACGACGGCCTCCATTACGGATACCGCGCTGGTCAGCGCCGCAAAAAGCACCATCGCAAAAAACAAAATGCCGATAATCCTGCCGATGCCTCCCATCGCGTCAAATACCTTCGGCAGGGAAATAAACATAAGGCTAGGCCCGGAAGCTTCCATCCCTTCTCTGCCCATAAACGTAAATACCGCCGGGATAATCATAACGCCAGCCAAAAACGCGACAACGGTATCGCAGATCTCAATCTGGTTAATGGAACGCACCATATTCGCGTCATCCCGCACATAGGAGCCATACGCGATCATAATGCCCATCGCAATGCTCAAGCTGAAAAAAAGCTGCCCCATCGCGTCTACCAGCACGGAAAAGAATCCCTTGACCGTTAATCCCTTCAAATCCGGGATGACGTAGATCAAAAACCCTTGCCACCCAGTCCTTGCCGTCCCCGCGTCGTCCGTATGGTGGATCGTAAGGGAAAATACAGCGATGCCCACAACGAGCAAAAGCAGCACCGGCATAATGATCTTGGATGAGGATTCAATCCCTTTATTTACGCCTCGAAATACAATAAACGCCACAATAAACAAAAAAACCATCATTAAAATGATCGGTTCCAGATCAGACGTAATAAAGTCTGTAAAATATCCATCCTGGGCCGCCGCCTTGCCATCCCCTGTTATAAACGTGATCAGATATTTTATAACCCATCCTCCGATGGCGCAGTAATACGGCATAATGATCACCGGCACCAGGCAGGACAACACGCCTAAAAATTTCCATTTCCCATGTATCTTTTCATACGCGGTCAGCGGGCTTTGCTTTGTCTTTCTGCCGATCGCCACCTCTGTCGTAAGCAGCGTAAATCCAAATGTCAGCGCCAAGATCAAATACAACACTAAAAACAATCCGCCGCCGTCTTTTGCGGCCAGATATGGGAAACGCCAGATATTGCCAAGACCTACCGCGCTTCCGGCTGCCGCGAGCACAAACCCCAGCGAGCCGGAAAACGAGTTTCTACTTTTTTCCTGTTTCATCACTTTTAACCTTCTACCTTCTGATACCTTTGAAATACTTTATCCGCTCCGCAAACATGCTTCGAGCCGTCATCCTCGATCACGATGTAATCACCCTCACTGATAAACGTCCGTCCTCTGCGGTGTTTGATATATGGACATACAATGTCGCCATTTTCCAATTTCACCTTTACCAGTGTGTCTGTTACGATCCAACCTTTTGTGACCACATCCGCCCACAGTTCAAATCCATCTTCCAGTTTTTTTCCTGTCTCATATTTGACGATTTCAGCGGTCAACGCTGTCCTTGCATATTTCATATTGCTCCTCCTGCACTTCCTGCATTTTATTCATGCATGTATGGGCATAAATTCCATTTACCGCCCATGTAATTTATCCAAATGTCAACGAGCGCTTACAAAGCTGCCTCAGTTTCTATTATAATCGTACGAATGCAGAAAATCAACTAAGTCTTGAAAAAAAATCGCCTCCGCAGAGCATTTCCATAGATCATCCCATAATATATTTACAATATTTCACATGCGTAGACGTGTATTTTCCAGGGTCCCAGACATGGTTTTGTATGATCAGATCTCCCGGGATCGCAAAATAATCATGTCGGATCGCTTTTCCCTTTTGCAACGTCTTATCCCATGTACAGTCGATATGCAGATATTTCCCGCCCAGTTTGACGTAATTCCAGGTATGGCTGCCGCTGCTGACGCTGCCGCAGACCGCGATGGAATAAACCCCCGCTTTTTGCGCAAGCAGGCTGAATGCGGCGGTATAACCCTGACAGACCCCTTTTTTCTTTACAAGCACGCCATATGCGGTCAGCCCGTCCTCATACCCGTCTATTTCCGTCAGCTTATAATCATAGCTGCACGTTTTCATCAGATAATCGTGGAGCTTCCGTAGCTTTTGCTGATCCGTCATGCCCTTTTTGAGCTTTTTTTTCACAATCGCCTCCGCCTTTTTATCCGCTGCGCGCCATTTCGCGTCCAACTCCTGATCCGTCAATTCGCTGCTGTAATAATAACCATAATAGCCATTTTTGTCCTTCCAGACAACGGTATCATAATTATACTCTGGGTGCTGCTTTAACATAAGCCGGAAAATAGAATAATAAGACTTGTCGCTATAGAACTTCGTCGTGTAATCATAATTTTTCAACGCTTTTAACGCGGCTTTTACCGCCGCCTTCTCGCCGCTTATGTACTTTATCGGAGCAGCCGGCTGTTCCTGCTGTCTGACAACGCCGGTATCCGATGCGCCTGTAAAAGCCGCATAAGCCATAACATTGCCACAGGCAGTTAAAAACATGAAAAAAAACAAACCTGCGCAAAACAAACGAACCCTTCTCATGTCCCACCTTACCTTTTTTGAATCAGAATCAACTTCACGTCTGCTTTTCTTTTCAAACCAGCCGGGACGCAAATACGCCCCGACTGGATGCTAGATGCAAGAAGCCTGATGTAATTTACCGCATAAGGCAAATTCAGCTTACACAACCTTATTCATGCAGCAATGCTTATATTTTTTCCCGCTCCCGCATGGACAAAGGTCATTTGGATAAACCTTTTTAACGTCGCGGGTTTTTGGCTTTTTCTCAGCGGAATCGTCTTTATTCGTTCCAGTCACCTTCGCAACCTCTTCCCGCTCTACCTTTTCCTCTACCCGGACATGATACAGCAATCGCAGCGTATCCTCACGCATATTCTGCGTCATGCTGTCAAACATCTCAAAGCCCATCAGCTTATATTCCACAAGCGGATCTCTCTGCCCATATGCCTGCAAGCCGATTCCCTGGCGAAGCTGGTCCATATCGTCCAGATGCGCCATCCATTTGCGGTCTATGACCTTTAATAAAATGACGCGCTCTAACTCGCGTATCGCCTCCGGCTCCGGAAATTCCGCTTCCTTTTCCCCATACAGCTTGACCGCCTGCTCCTTTAGCTTATGCTGGACTTCTTTTACATTTTTGCAGTCCGCCACATTTTCTTCCGTCAAAGGCTCTAACGGGATGACCGGCAATAGCAGCTGGTTTAACTCGCTTAAATCCCATTCCTCCCTGGCCACATCGTCTGACAGGCAGGACGCCACCGTGCCTTCTACAAAATCATCGATCATTTTATAAATCGACTCGCGCATGCTTTCTCCGTTCAACACCTTCATGCGCTCCTCGTATACGATCTCCCTTTGGTCATTCATAACCTGGTCATATTCCAGCAGGTTTTTACGGATGCCAAAGTTATTTCCCTCGATCTTTTTCTGCGCCTTTTCAATCGCGTTCGTAAGCATTTTATGCTGTATCTCTTCGCCTTCCGGAACGCCCATGGCATTAAACACGTCCATCAGCTTTTCTGACCCAAACAGACGCATCAGGTCATCTTCCAGCGAAATGTAAAATTTCGATTCCCCAGGGTCGCCCTGACGCCCGGAACGCCCGCGCAGCTGGTTATCGATACGCCTGGACTCATGGCGCTCTGTGCCGATGATCTTAAGGCCGCCTGCCGCCCTCGCCTGCTCATCCAGCTTGATATCCGTACCACGGCCCGCCATGTTCGTGGCGATCGTGACCATCCCATGCTCCCCTGCGTGGCTTACAATCTCCGCCTCCAGCTCATGGAACTTTGCGTTTAACACCTGATGCTTAATGCCTCTGCGGTTTAGCATCTGGTCTAAAAGCTCTGATATCTCGATCGTAACCGTGCCAACGAGGACTGGCTGCCCTTTTTCATGGCTTTTTTCCACTTCATCGCAAACCGCCCGGAACTTCTCTTTCTTCGTTTTATATACGGCGTCCTGATGGTCAATACGGATCACCGGCTCATTGGTAGGGATCTCAATTACGTCCATCGCGTAAATGTCACGAAATTCCTGCTCTTCCGTCAAAGCCGTACCCGTCATGCCGGCTTTCTTTTCAAATTTATTAAAAAAGTTCTGGAACGTAATCGTCGCAAGCGTACGGCTCTCACGTTTTACTTTCACGTGCTCCTTTGCCTCGATCGCCTGGTGCAGCCCGTCGGAATAACGCCGCCCCGGCATAATGCGCCCGGTAAATTCGTCTACGATCAGCACCTCGTCATCCTTAACGACGTAATCTTTATCCCGGAACATCAGGTTATGCGCCCGCAGCGCCAGAATAATGTTGTGCTGGATCTCCAAGTTTTCCGCGTCCGCCAGGTTTTCGATCTGGAAAAACTTTTCCACCTTCTTTACGCCGTCCGCGGTCAAGTTCACGACCTTGTCCTTTTCATTTACGATAAAGTCGCCGTCCTCTTCCACTTCCACGCCCATAATCGCGTCCATCTTGCTAAATTCCCCTGTGCCGCTGCCACGCACCATCTGCTTTGCCAGAATATCGCACGCCTCATACAGTTTTGTGGATTTCCCGCTCTGCCCGGAAATGATAAGCGGCGTCCTTGCCTCGTCGATCAAAATCGAATCCACCTCATCGACGATCGCAAAATGAAGCCCTCTTTGCACAAGCTGCTCTTTATAGATCACCATGTTATCTCTTAGATAATCGAATCCAAGCTCATTATTCGTAACGTAAGTGATGTCACACGCATAAGCCTCACGGCGTTCATCGCTTTCCATGGAGTTTAAAATGCAGCCGACCTTCAGCCCCAAAAACTCATGGATCTGCCCCATCTCCGAAGCGTCACGCTGCGCCAGGTAATCATTGACCGTTACAATATGAACGCCTTTTCCTTCCAGCGCATTCAAATAAGAAGGCATAGTCGCGACCAGCGTCTTGCCCTCGCCGGTTTTCATCTCGGCGATGCGCCCCTGGTGCAGGATAATGCCGCCGATCAGCTGCACACGGTAAGGCTCCATGCCCAATACGCGCCTGGACGCTTCCCTTACTACCGCAAAAGCCTCAGGCAGGATATCGTCCATTTTCTCACCGTTTTCCAAACGCTTTTTAAACTCCTCCGTCTTAGCCTGCAACTGCTCATCCGGCAATTCCATCATCGCAGGGCGCAGCGACTCGATCTTATCTACGGTCGGCTTGATCCTTTTTAACTCGCGTTCACTATGCGTTCCAAATATTTTTTCAAATGCTCCCATACAAATCTCCTATCATTCTGGTGTGTTATACCCGCCTAAACTTCATTATGCCATGGCAGCGGCGGGTATATACCTCACAGCTTTACTGCAAATCATTCCGTTGTGCGGTATACATACAAAAAAACATTGCTTTCATTATAACACGGTTTGTCCAATGACACAATCAATAATATCATGAATGTTTTGTGAATAAACGATAAACAAATAATCTGATTTTATTCTCTAATTTATCCAAAGTTCAGATAGCAAAAATTTTTTTTATTTTTTTTCTAAAAAGTTGTTGACAAATCTATCTTTGTTTGATATTATAATTTCAACAAATAACAAACGAGCAAAAAACAAAAAATAACCAAAAAACTAGAAAGTGGGGTGATTCCACCAGGAACGATACGAAATACCCTATAATCTAAGAAAAGAGGTACAGTCCAATGTACAGTTTAATTTATCATCCGGTTATTTAAAAAAATCTAGGAAATGGAGAATGGTCCAATGAACACTTAAATGAAAACTCAGGAAAAATGAAAATCTGATGAAAGTGGGTACAGACCAATGGATGGAGAAATGAATGCGTAATATCATTTTTAAAATCTAATGAAAGTCGAGGACACTCCGATGGGAAAGTAAAATAGACCCGAGGGCGCACCGAAAAAAGTGACCCGCACTGGGCAGGAAAAATCCAGTATTCATATTGGTTAAAAATTTAAGAAAGCGGGGTAAATACCAATGCATGATTCATTCACGAAAACCGTTTTCAGATTAGTTAGACGCTAGACAAAAGACACCGTGAAAAATAATACAATATGAAGTGGTCAGAGATTCAGTCGAGTACATTCATATATGGGTTCAGATCAAACGTTTTCAAGGAAAACAGAAATGGATACCGAATGACTAAGCTGGAGACGAAAAAAGTTTGTATCAGACAATGGTCGTGAGAATGATTTTATTTCCTTCAAAGATTAAGAAAACAGTTATTGAATAAAAAAGAAAGGCATGGTGTAAACCCATGGACATAGCAGTCTAAAAGGCGTCAGCAATTTGTTCAAATTGTTGGCGCCTTTTTCGTATGCGCGGCTTAGCGTTTTTCCCTGTTATTTTTGATTCTTTTCACGCCGGATCTTTTCCGCTACATAATAGCCTAAATTTTCTTCCATATGCGTCAGACGGCATCCATAAAAAAACCCGCCGTTTTTTAATTCCCTTTTCCAAACGACCCTTGCTTCCACTTTAATTTCCGTCTCTTCATCCTCGTCGATCGTTTCATCCGTAAACTCTATCTGCAAATGCCGGTGCTCCTGTTCCTCGACTTTTACAGGGCTTTCAAAGCCAATGCCGTTGACGCACAGATCATGGACGTTAATGTCAATGCCCATGGGCTTGCTCG
This sequence comes from uncultured Eubacterium sp., assembly GCA_947385775.1. Lineage (GTDB taxonomy): Bacteria > Bacillota > Clostridia > Lachnospirales > Lachnospiraceae > Eubacterium_J. The sequence continues at coordinate 21,096 of CANDMI010000036.1, forward strand.
TAACCTTAAGCGTGCCAGGCAGGTTTAACACCACCCGCGGCACCTTACGGCGGTTGACCCTGACGCTTGGCTTTGGCGCCGCAAGCGCGTGATACTCCTTCCCGTCCACAGTCCTTCGCTGGATTTTGCAGTTTGTCCACGCCTTTGGCATATCCAGCCCGTCTTCATAAATGGTGATCAAATGCACATTTGGGCTGGAAAAATCGACAATCTGGTTTTCATGCCGGATCAGGTTCAGCAATACAACTTCCCCGCGGATATCCGCAACCACCGCCTTCATATCTACCAGCATGTCTCTAAATTTGCACCGGATCGTAAGATCCTGCCCTTTTTTCAACTCGGATAATTTCAAATCTGCCACCTCCAAACCATCTTACAATATAATAATATTTGCGCAGGACAAATCCTCTCCCAGATTATATATTTTCCCGCTCTCAATGCCAACAACCGTCGGGCGCAGGATATAATACGGGTTATTTCTCACAACTTTGGCTTTCTCCCCGTTGCTCAATTCCACGATCGTGTCCACCGGATATAAGATCATGCTCTCCAAAAAGCTTTTCATCGCCTTCATATCCAGCTCCTCTGTCATTGACATGATCATTTCCACCGCGTCTCTTTGGGAAAACGCTTTTTTATACGGGCGCTCCGTTACTAGCGCGTCGTAGATATCGGCGACCGACAAAATCTTTGCATATTTGGATATCTGGCTTTCGTTGCAGCCCAGCGGATAGCCCTTCGCGTTGATCTTTTCATGATGCTGGAGCACGCCTAAACAGACCTGCTCGGAAAATTCGCCCCTAGCTTTGACCATATGGTAGCCAAACACCGGATGCTGCTTCATCGTCGCAAATTCCTGGTCGTCCAATCTTCCCGGCTTGTTTAAAATCTCTAACGGGATCTTCGTCTTTCCAACGTCATGCAACAGCCCGGAAACGCCGATTTCATAAATTTCCTGCTTCAAAAGCCCCTGCTGCTTCGCAAGGATCATCGCTATGGTCGCCACGTCCACGCTGTGTTTAAACGTATATTCATCACTCGTCTTTAATGCGTTGATGTCAATTGCGACCGCGTCGTTGTTTTCGATCGCGTCCATTAAATCATTGGCGATGCTGTTGGTCGCGTCCGCAAGCCCCTCTGATTCTGTATTATTATATATGTATTGGATGCCTTCCGCAACGCGTTCCCTGACGCTGGCTGACAAGGTTACCTTTGTCGGATCTTCGGTATGCAGCCTTTCTATGTTTCGTTTCGCGATCGGCGTAATCTTTTTTTCATCATCTAAGGGATCGTATTCCCCTTCCTGTATATAAATGCTCATGATGCCAAGCTGCATCATGGAATGGATCACATATTCATCCAACACCGCGCCCCGGGCGATCAGCGTGCGCCCCAAACGGTCAATAATCGACTGGTCTACCTTCATGCCAGGCTCCAGCGTCCTGGTCGGCATTAATTTTCTTCTAATCACGTTTTCTTTATCCTGCTTTCCTCATTCTTTTCCTACATAATCCTATTATAAGAGTCGACTCGCCACAAAGTCAAGCAACTTATACAACTTTCACCAAACGATGTAAACATCATACTATATAAAAAAGAAAGGATCGGCAATTTTATGGAAATTTATGTAGTAAAGGAAAACGACACAATAGATACCATAGCCGCCGAGCAGGGCGTTCCCGTTGACACAATCATTTACAACAACCAGCTGACATACCCTTATCCCCTTGCCATCGGCCAGGCTCTTTTATTGACCAAAAACGAAGGCCCTCAGGTTCGAAAAGCAGTGGAAACAGGCGGTTACGCGTATCCTTACATTTCAGAGAGCACATTAAGCCAGACGCTTCCTTATTTGTCAAAGCTTTATGTGTTTTCTTATGGATTTACAACAGAGGGCGACATCATCTATCCGGCAACGGATGATTCCGTAATGATACAAATGGCAATCCAAAGCCGCACCGCGCCCATATTAACGGTAACGCCTTTTGGCGCCGACGGTAAGTTCAATAATTACCTTATCAGCCAGATCGTCAACAATATGGATGCCCAGGCGCGCTTTATCGAGCAGCTTACCCAAACCGTCATGCAAAAAGGCTTCCGCGGGGTGGATATTGACTTTGAGTACATCCTTGCGAAAGATCGGGAACCATTCGCAAGGTTTGTCGCAAACGTAAGGGAAGCCATCAACGCCATCGGCTACCCGGTTTCCGTCGCGCTCGCTCCAAAAACCTCGGATAACCAGCGTGGCACGCTTTATGAAGGAAAGGATTACCGCCTTTTAGGGGAAGCCGCCGACAGCGTGCTGCTTATGACCTATGAGTGGGGATACACCTACGGCCCTCCTATGGCGGTCGCTCCGATCAAAAATGTGCGCCAGGTGGTAGACTACGCCATTACCCGCATCCCGCCGGATAAAATCAGCCTTGGCATACCAAATTACGGCTATGACTGGACGCTTCCGTTTGAACAGGGCGTATCCCGCGCCCGTTCCATCGGAAATATCCAGGCGGTGCGCATCGCCATTGAAAACGACGCGCAGATCCAGTTTGACGAAAACGCAATGTCTCCTTATTTCCACTACACAAAGGACGGCAAAGAACACGAGGTCTGGTTTGAGGATGTGCGCAGTATGCAGGCAAAATTCAACCTGGTGGAAGAATATAACCTGCGCGGCATGGGATACTGGCAAGTCATGCGGCTGTTTCGCGCAAACTGGCTGCTGCTTGCCGACCAGTTTTGGATCCGGCACAATTATTAACTTCCATTTCGCTTTGGGCGCGTCTGATAAAACTTACGCGCCTAAAGCCTCTCTTCCCACTCCGCTTCCTTAAACCCGACAAGCACGCGGTCTCCATCTATGACAAGCGGGCGTTTCACAAGCATCCCGTCCGACGCAAGAAGTTTTAACTGCTCGTCCTCGCTCATGTCCGCAAGCTTGTCCTTTAGCTGCATGCTTTTATACAGCATCCCACTTGTATTAAAAAACCGCTTAAGCGGCAGGCCGCTTTTTTCATGCCACTCCTTTAATTCCTCATAAGTCGGGTTGTCCTCTACGATATGGCGGTCTGTGTATTGAACCTGGCGCTCGTCCAGCCATTTTTTCGCTTTTCTGCAAGTCGTGCATTTTGGATATTGAATAAATAACATCGAAAAACTCCTCTCTTTTTTCCTTTTGTAAACTCTAAATCGTTCTCATCCGAAGCTGAATCGTCAAAAAACCGCATGTCTGGTATATTGCATAGAAAGTAAAGACCGCTTGATCGCGCCGTAAAGCTCCTCATGTCCGATGGCGCGCAAAACCGCCCGGTCAAATTGTTCTCTGTCCTTATCTTTAAGCTCGGCTTCCGTGTCCATAACCGGACGGCTTTTGATTTTATTAAACAGCTTTATGATATGGGCTGCATCGCCATCGGATATAGTCTTTGGATCGATCATATACATTTTTTTCAGCTTTGTGCTGCTTGCGTCCAACACGCCGAGCCCTCTTCCAAAGCCAATCGCTTCCATCGCAAACATGCCGTATAAGGAATTTAACAGCGCATGCAGTAATTCCACGGATATTCCCTCTTCTATGACCTTATCCTTAACAAGCATCCTCGTAAAACGCTGGTCTACAAATGTGCTTTCCCGAAACCTGGCGACAAATAACCGCCTGTCCGGATTTAACGCCGTCACAAAATCCGCTTTTGTAGCGTCATCCATTTCGTACCAATAACATCCGGCCCGCTTTAGAGCCTCCGGCAGGGGCTTTCCCGATCCATTCTGAATGCGCTCAAACTTTTCGATCCAACGCAGCGCCCCGGTATGTGAAAGGCCGCGCAATTCCTCCTTTGACCTGTGGCAGCAAAACGCGATGATGTCGGTCTTAGCCATATACGATTTTAAAAATGCCGGATTTTTCAGCACGGGCTTTAAATATTCCGGCTCGATGCCGCAGTTTTTTGGCGGATAAAACAGCTCATTCCAGCCCCTGCGCTCACCCCTTTTTACCGTAAACGCCTCCGCAGCCGGAATGCAGCATCCATAAAGCGCGCTTACCCAGGACACGTCGTGAAATAATGCGTTTAAAGCGATCCCTTTTTCCGTGATCTTTTGAATTTCATGGACGGTATATTGTTTTACGCTGGCTAACGCGCCGTCGATTTCCTCGCCCAGCACAATGCCGCTTATGATCGTATCCATTTCTCCAATGTCAAGCTGCCCGATGTCCTTATTGAGCATCCAAAAGCATATTTTTTCGTTTAAATCCGGCGGCGAAATCTCTTTTTTTTCTAATACAAGCATTGCGGCTACAACCTGCGCGTTTTGAAACCAACGACCGCAATTGCTGATCGCAACCGAGGAAATCTTATAATAATACTGCAACGCGTCAAAAAACTTTTTCCCTATATCCGTGCCAAGCCAGGAATTTGAAATAATGATCCCAAGCCTGCCGCCAGCCTTTAACAGTTCATGCAATTTAAACGGCAGATAGTTATACAGATCCGTCTTTCCCAAAGTAAACTCAATGCCGGTATTTTCTTTGATCTGCTGCCTGTACGCATGGATATAGCCGATTTCATCCGCCGCGATCTTATTATACTCCACAAACGGCAGGTTTGATACGATCGCGCCAAATTCCGGTATTTCTTTTTCGATCACGCTGCCGTCCGCCGGGCTTTTTATCTGTATTTTATCGCCGCTTTTTACCGCAAATACATCGGATTGGAAAATATTTAGCGGGATGTTTAGGGCTTCCATATTCGTTACCGCAATATTGGCAATCGAAAGCGCATATGCGTATTTATCCGAAAGCCATGTGGTCTGAAACGCCATGCCCGGATTTTGTAGCCTTTTCATTTTATTTTGGATGACTGCCCGGGCGATCGTGCCTGTGCCCGCGCATAAATCCGCGCATTCTTCCCTCCAATCAGAAACCGTGATCTGGCAAAACAGATCCGCCAGGCAATAAGGCGTGGCATACTGCCCCCTGATCTCCCTTTTTGACGTGTTCACTGTTTTTTCCAGAATTTCTTGTAAAACCGCCTGGTCGATCTCTTCGATTTTGTTTTCCACCAGAAATTGATTGTAATCTACAATGTCAATCCAGGTATCCTCCGGCAGGGACTCGTTGTATTCTAGTTTCTGAAATACGTTATAAAAATCCCCCTGCTCCACAATCTTTTCAAAAATCCGATTTCCGTCCAAAGGCGTGGACGTATTGTCAATCTCCTTTATCTGATAGGCGCAGTTATGGTACTTTTTTATCGCGTTCGCAAACATGATCCGAATCGTCCAATTTAGCAAGATCGATTTTGCATAGGCTAGATACATGTCCTTTTCGTCATCCTCATATTCCGCCTGAAACGCTTTCCACCATACCTTAAGCCGGCTTTCCATTCTCATATTGCCGCTTGATTGCTGATGGAGCTTTTCTGCGACCAACTGCTTATTCCTTTGGATGATTTCCGTCATCAGCCCATCCGTAATCGTGGCTTTTATCGACGAGGCGGATATCGTCCCATTTAAAAGGTATTCATTTACCGTAAATATGATATCCCTTATAATTGATAACCATTCCGCCTTGTATTTATTCACATCCTCGCGGCTTTTTATATGGCTCGCGCCGCTCCAGGCTTTTGCTTCCTCAAAATCGCCCTCGCTGCTTTTCACAAACAGCTTTCCATAAGTAAAGTTCCATATCACAAAGCTGTTTAAGCCTAACGCATCCGCTTTTCTCGCCGCGTCCGCCCGCAGCGCCCCATCCGTGATCAACACATCGGGCATTTTCAGCTCCCAGCCCTGCAAGATCTTACTTTGCGCTTCATCCTCATACAACAAAACATCCGGGAACATGCTTTTTTTATTGACTGAAAGGGTGCTTTCTCCGCCCGCGCTTTTTATCTTTAAATTTAACCCGCCAAGCATTGCTTTTATCTCTGAAATGATCACGATCGCCCAGCTTCGTTCGTTGCGTCTGACAATTGTCCCCATCGGCGTTTACCTTTCTTCAAATTCAGAAATAAGATTTTTTTCCCTGATATATTTACGGGTCTTTTTATCTAACTGCTCCCACGCCAGAAAAAGCCTCCTTTTGGCCACATCTATGTAATCGATTTCTTCTCTTTTAAACAGCGCGACGTTTTCATTCTTTTCGATGCCGATAAAATTTCTTCCTTCCATTAAAGCGGCAACCAAAAAAGAACCGCTGCCAAAGGTATTGTCTAACACCACATCCCCCGGATTCGTATAGGTGCGCACCATATACCGTCCAAGCTCTATCGGCTTTTGCGTCGGATGCAGCACCGCGCCTTCGCATTCCGCCGTCTTTACATAAATAATGTCCGTCGGATAACGCTCCCCCTCGCTTGCCACATGCACAGGGTCAAACTCGCCGTAATTCCCGCACAGCTGGTTTTTCCTTGTGCCTTTGTCATATGGCAGCCCTTTTGTCATCTGCGGGTGGTAGGTCGGCTGCTTTTTATAAAACACGCAAACATCCTCGTGCTTTCGAAGGGGCTGTTTTTTCGCGTTTAAAAAATTGGTCGGCTTTGACTTTTCCCAAACCCATTTATATTTAAATATATTTGGCTGGCTTAAAATTAATCTCGCCGTAAAAATCCCATTGGAAGTCAGCACGATCGCCCCATTTGGCTTGACCACCCGGTTATACTGCTTCCACAGCTCCTCTAAAGATATATAACAATCCCATTCATTCTGCGTCATTCCATACGGCAGGTCGCAAAGCACCATATCCACGCTCCCATCCGGGATCTGGTTCATATATTCCAGACAGTCGCCTTCAAAAAGCCGATTGATGACCCCATCCATATTGATCACTGGCACGTCCACTTTTTTCATAAAATTGCTCCTTAATGATATATATCCAGCCTACTGGCAATTTCGTGGCCCCAAAAATTTATCTCCATTTAAGTGTATCATATGCTCTGGCATTTGCGCAATCCAGACTTCCGTTTCCCATGCCAGGCATTCTGAAAACTTTTTATACGTTGAAAAGTCAAGAAATGCGGTTACAAAAATCTTTCCAGCTGTTACATTTCTTGTTAGATCATTTATTTCCAATATCCTTTTTGCATCCATCGGGCCAACTGATGTAACCGATTCCACAAAGTAGATCCAATTCTTATCCTCTCGATACAAAACCACATCCGGCATCTTATCATGTAACGTTATCTCAAATCCCAACTCTTTTAATTTTCGGACGTTTTTCACTAAATCCTTTTCGATTGTATCGCCTACATACAAGCACTCTGCGCCAGGGGCAAATCGCGGCGCAAATTCCTCGATGATCGCTTTTTGCAGCGCATTGTGCTTCCCTGCTGAAAATTGAAATTCATTCCCATTGATACATACAGGCATCATTGTCATTTTCTTTTTAGAAGCATAAATATCCATCAATCGATCATGCGCTTCTAAAAATTGATTTAAGGCTTCCTGCCAATTTGATGACCGAAACGCTTTTAGCATCTGCAAGGCTTCTTCTGTAAGTCTGTATTTATACTTGGGACTATTGGTCGCCTCTCCGTTATCCTCTATAAGCGCGGCATTTCGAAAATGATGCAACGCCTTCTTACGAAACGTCTCCCTGCTGTTTTCCGCATACGTTGAATAAGAAGTATTGACAAACTGAATCATATCATGAATCCGCATCCATTCATTTTTTGCCGCCGCCCATTCCATATGCTGTTTTATTCCTGCCAAAGCCAACAACACATAACCACAAGTATCCGACTGCTGCGCCTTGGGCATCCCAAGCATTTTTAGAATTTCCTTTGCTTCCTCCACTTTATCCGCCGTATATTCCAATATCCTATTACAGTTATCCTCTGACATATCCTTACTTTCCATCAGCATTCTTCCCATTTCCTTTATATGTTCTAATTCAGGCACAGGCATCGCATTGATCTCTGTTGAATTAACCTGTGTTGAACCATTCAAAATCCGATAATAATCATCATAAAGAGTCGAATTGAAGATCACATACAATCCATATACTATACATTCTGACAGCTTCATGGTCAGTCCATCTACAAAATTGATTTTATTTTGCGTGCTTATTTTCTGATACTGCGGATATTCTTTTGAAAGATAAATCCCGCACTGAAGCCTGCGGCGTTCTTCTTTTGCCGTAAAACGCTTTACAAATAAATAATTCCGATTATCCTGCATTAATCCTTTTTGATCGGTCACGATATACTCATGCTCTTTTTGAATCGGGAATCGTACCTGCCCATGTTTAATATGCTGCGAATAAAAAAGCGGAACCGCGCCTTCCTCCGCCTTATCGCGAAGACATTCACGGTTGCGAAAATCAACCGTTAACCCCGTTTTCATTTTAAGCCCTATATCCGGCAATGTTTTTTCATACTTATTTAATCGTTCCAATACAGAAATTCCCGTTTTATCCGTTACCAAATAAACATAAGCATCTTTTCCTGACACTACAAGACTATATGGCGCTGCCAGTGAAGTTAAATCGGCAAAATCATCATTTGATTGGGAAGACGTAATTATAATTTCCTTAGGCGCATCTTTTGTCTTTTTTACTTTTATGATCATCGTTTCCTGCAATACATCTTCTTTATCAAATACCTTGCTCCTGCTTACAAACAAATGAATATGCTCTAATTTTCCCTTTGTCAGAAAATACTGTCTGAAACGTTTAAAATACGCTCCTGACGTCCACGATCTTGGGATAATATAAACCAGTTCCCCATCATCTTTCAGATTAAACAGCCCCATTGCCGCAAAAAGAAAATATAAATTAGGCGCGCCGTAACAAATCTCCGGCATAGCCGCCGCCTCCGGCGCATCTTTCGCTATTTTCATATATGGTGGATTTCCGATCACAAAATCATATTTTTGCGGATCAAGGCTTCCTTCCAACATCTGATTAAAATCTAAATACTGGCTTGTAATATAATTATCCGTAATAATTTTTATCTGAACATCTTTTTGATAACTCAAAGCGAACATATTCATATTCTCTTTTAACAGCTTTAAAATGTCAGCATTATTTTCATAACAGGTTAATTCTACCGTTTGAACCCAATCCAACTGCGCCAGCCGCTCTAAAAACGCGCATGATAATATCCCGGAACCTGCGCCAGCATCCAAAATACAGACCTTGGACATTGTTTCAGGAATCACAAATAGTTCCGCCATAAACCGCGCTGTTTCTTTGCTCGTAAAAAATTGACCGTATTTTTTTCGTTCTTTTTTTGGCATACTGGCTATGTATTGATTGGTTGATTCAATAATTTTCTCTAACATACCTTCACTCATATAAAATCAAATCTTATCCTGATCCTTATTTCTAATCCCGGCTCAAATCATCACTTATCAATATAATAATCTTTTCCTGTCTTTTCAAATCAAAAATGCAATTCATACCGATATTCAAGCCGCTCCTCGCAAGAAGATTTATTCTTTCTCCCTCCCCATTCGCCCGTCCTTTTCATGCCTAGCTTTTCCATAACTTTATACGAAGCGATATTCTCCGAATCGCAATGCGCAAAAAAACAATTTCCCTTTCCCTCTGTTTTCGTATATTTCACCAGCGCCTTTTCCGCTTTCGTATATTCCACCAGCGCCTTTGCCGCTTCATACGCAAATCCTTTTCCCCAATAGTTCTTTTGGATGATCCAGCCAAGCTCGGCTCCATCTTTTTCAGAATACACATTGACCGCTCCGATGTGCATGTTACGATAAATGACCGCAAACTCTAAAAACCGGGGATTTTCTTTTTCCCATTCTTTCTCCGCTTTCATCAAAAATTGTCTCGTTTCCTCAACCGTTCTATCCGGCAAGTCGCGCATATATTTTGTATTTTCGTAATCCATCGAATATAAGATCGCTGACTTTAAATACTTTAAGCCCAGCGGCTTTAGCGTAAGACGTTCTGTGTTGATCACAATAGAATCCATCACCTGTAAACTCCTATCCTCAAAACTTCAACAATTCCATTTAGCCATTCAATTATAGCGCTTCCATTCCTCATTTGCCACCAAAATATCTGTTTCATTAGCGAGAAAGCTCCGCAGGCTCCTTTACGAATGGTGCGGGCTGAACTGTAACATCCAAAAATTTTTTAAATTCTGTATTGACTCTCCCGTAACGTAACGGTTTACAATGAAACCGAAAGGAGGAGAAATGAAAACCGTAAAAGAAGTGTCAAAGATAACCGGAGTAAGCATCCGCACGTTAAGATATTACGACGAAATCGGCCTGCTAAAGCCGACCGGATTAACAGAAGCTGGTTATCGGCTTTATGACAACAAAGCGATTGAGAAATTGCAGGAAATTATGTTCTTTAAAGAATTGGAAATCCCATTGACGGACATTAAAAAAATCATGGAGCATCCTGATTATAATAAAGAACAGGCTTTATTCGCTCAAAAATCTTTATTGGAACAAAAACGGAATCGATTAAATGGGATCATCGAGTTAATAACGGATGTAATGAAAGGAGTCAATACGATGAGTTTTGAAGCATTTAACAACAAAGAAGTTCAACAAATAGTAAATCATTCTTTAGAATGTATGACAAAAGAAAGCCTTGACGAACAGGCGCAAAAATACGGAAGTCTGGAAAAATACAAGGAGCATTTGTCATCCGGCTTTGCCAATGAACAGTCTACCGCAGATTTACTAAAATGGTACGGCGGCAAAGAAAAAGCGATCGAAGCAGTCATGCGCGCAACCGGCAATATCGAAGAAAAAAAGCGGGAACAAGAAGAAAACGCCAAAATCTATAAACAGTTTATGGCTGCAAAAGAAGCTGACGATTTAGATCTAGCGCATTCTGCCGTTGAACTGCTTGCAAAAAATTACAAGACCATGTTTGCGCTTGATAACGCGAGACAGATCCTGCTGGATTTAGCAAAGGAGTATTTGCAAAAGGATGCGCTTGCGAAAGCAACCGACGACCAGTTTGGAAAAGACTGTTCGGAATACGTTGCGCACGCGATCAATCATTATTATGGAGTGTGATATGCGCATGGCGATTTGAAACTGCCTAGATTATTTATTTTGTAATTTTCTATCATTTATAGGAATCCGGTTCATTGGAAATTTGCCTTTGGCAAAGAACCGGATTCCCACAATGTTTTTGTAATTCAGATAGAAAGATGATAAGATGCGTCAACTTTTACATTTCGCAGTCGCCGTTACTTTTCAATCTTTGCCAAAACTTATTTATAGGTGCGCAAAATACTTCCATCCACAGCGTCAATGATATATCCGCAAGTATAACGCGTGTCAGGGTTTCCAAAACCTATGTCATAAACCACATTTGCCTTGCTATCGATCTGCTCATATCCTTCCTGTGCAGTATCGCATAAAGTCGCGCCATTGCCGGAACTGTCTGTCATTAATTCCAGTTCGTCTGCCGCATCTCCAAAGTCAGCCTGTAGCTGCTTCCTTGCGATTTCTACCGCTTCTTCCCCGCTTAGCCCATTTGCGTCCTGCACAATCTTTTCAATCCGCGCTGTTTTCGCCTGTTCCTTTGCTCTTACTTCCTGCGCGGCCGATCCCTGCGAAACAGCATAGCTCATCTTGTTCTGGAAATCGATAATCTCCAACATTTCCTCGTCGGTCATCTCGCAAGCCGGCAGATTAAAAACGCCTGTAGCCTTGATATAGCAAAGCGTCCCTTCCTGCGCCTCCTTTGCGCTGTTTACCTGTGCAATGGCCTTTTTAGGGAACGTCCCGTTCTTATATGCTTCCCAGAGCGCTTTATTGCGCTCCTTTTCATTGTCAGAATATGCTCTTGAGAAACCGTCCGCCTGTATATCATTTTGCGACTGCGCCATATCATTAAGGTCCTTCACTTCCTCTTTCGGAACGCTTTTCATCCTCTCTTGTACGACGTTTGTCACAAACGCTCTCACAGGGAGGCTCACTCCGCCAGCCGCCAGCGCAAATACAGCCGCAGCCGTCGCCATCTTTCTCCAGTTCCATACGTTTGTATTCTTAGTTCCATGTTCCATACGCTTTTGAATATTCATAGTTATCTCCTCCTGCATTTTCGGTGAAATGTGCACCTGATCCATAACTTTTTTTACTTCATATCCATCCATTATATAACTCCTTCCACTCCGACCATATCCCGCATCTGTTTCCTTCCCCGCAGCAGCCTTACCTTTACCGCACTTTCTGTAATCCCAAGAATATTCGCTATTTCCTTTATCTGGTATCCTTCTACATAGTGCAGATAAATGACTGTTTTTTGCCTGACTGGAAGTTCGAGAAGTTCTTTTAATATTTCTTTTTCCTCCGGCGCCGCAAGAGTGTTTTCTACTTCGTCGATGGAAACCTTTGGGTGCCGGATTCGGAAGCGTATCATGTCACGGCAGATATTGGTAGCCACCCGGATCAGCCAAGCCTTTTCATGCTCCTCATCACGAAATTCCGGCTTCTTTTCCAGATAACGGCAAAAGGTTTCCTGTATGGCATCCTGTACGTCATGCTCATTACAGAGTATAACAATACAGATCTTGTAAAGGGTATCGCTGTATTTTATGACCGCTTCTCTTATATCCTTCTCGCTATCCATGTGTTTCACCTCCTTTGCTTTAAACACGAATAAGGAAAGCAAAAGGTTACATTTTATTTTTATTTAAAAGGCAGGTGGTATTGCGGAAAAATATTACTGCTGACATTTAATGAACATGAGAAGTAAGCAAAGCAAGATTTAGCAGATTTTTTAGATAAATCTCTAAAAACGTAGACAAATTTAGATTTTCATGCTTGTATAAGAATACAAGAAAGATGTTCACGAGTAGAACGTCAATATAGTATTTCAAACAAGGGAACTACGAACGAGTTCCCTTTATTTTTCTATACATAATTTCTTTCCTTCAACATAAAATACTATTACAATTCTTCTTTGGACGTGTGCCAAATTAACAAGGAAAATATCAATTCGTTGTCCTCTACCACTCTAATCAACAAACTGGAATTCATCGCTTGCTTTGCATACAAGGATCTGTTATACTTCTTCACTTAAAGAGTTTTTACATATTAACACTGAAATTATTATTACCACACATGAAAAGCTAATCATGAACATAGAATCAAAATTATTATTTACATTCAAAAGCTCCATTTCATTAGCATAGAGCGCTCCATTCATAATTGAATGAAGCGCTACACTTAAAGCTAAATATACCATTCGTTTTTTTGTAACTGACTTATAGTCTATTAAAGTTAATCCCATCAACGCTCCGAAACTCAAAATTCTTCCAACAATAGCAATTAAACAACCCAAAATACTCATACGAGTAGCAAAAATTGTTCCAACATCAAATATCGTATGTAAGCTACTGCGCCCTAATCCAAATACAATCGGTGTTTCCTTAGATTTTTCTTTTTTAAGCATAGTTGTAAATATAAAGTAGTATCCGCCTTCTTCAAACAATCCCTGAGTTATCCCAACTGCAACACATAGTAATATTAAATGTCGTGAAAAAAAATCTTTGATAGGTGATTCAACTAACACCATTAATGCTTGAATTGGCTGTGGCAGCAATAGTCCAAAAATCAACAAACTTAATACTCCAATCAAGAATATTTTATATTTTTTCATCTTTTATCTCCTATAAATTCCCGATATGTTCATTTAATTATATCACTTCCGTTCCTCATTTACCACAAAAATACAGGGCATAGCAACCGCCACGCCCCACATTTTTTATAGTTCTAACGGTAAAAATAAAAAAGTATATATTTAACATACCCTTTCATTCTTCCATATATTCTTTTTTTGCAACTTCTGCTAAATGAAATCTCTGACTCTTACTTAATAGAATAACATCATCGCTGCCATGCACTTCCGAATGGTAGTTATTATCTTTAGATGGCAAATACTTCACTACTGCATCCACATCTCGGCAATCGCGAGCGCTTAAAGAAACTATACACCCTGAAAATATCTTTTTCATTTTCTCAACTATTTCTTCAGATTTTCGATAGTAACCTCTTTCAACTGATAATCCTTTGGGATCTGCAAAAGCTGATGGAGAAATTCTTCCATCTTTTTTCCAAAACAATCCTGGATGAGATGGTGGATATACAGCACGATACAATTTTTCCGCATCATCAAATGTATTATCCATAAAAATCACTCACCACCTTATTTATTTCTTCAATACTGGCCTGGATGGTTCCAATGCTTTCACATCCCATACTATCAACTACAAAAATCTGTGCATTATCACTTTCTGTTAATTCAATTTCCATATGTGAGCCATCTTGTTTGTCATATTCTAACTGTAAAGACTCACACGCTGTCGGAAACACCTCTGGTTGAATTTCCAAAAATACAAGTATATTTCGTACTTTCGAAATTAAATTAACTGAAAATGCCTTTGCCCCATTTGCATTCCAATTATCTTGCAGCATGGCAATTGTTTCTAATTTCTTTATATTTTGTAATTTTTCTTCATTTACTGTCACTTGATCAACACCTGAAATAACATTTTTATTATTACTATATCCAGGTATATTAAAAGATATACAAGGCTTAAAATCAAATGATGTATATATATTTGTTTTCTCATTAAAATGACTGACTATTTGCCCTAAGCAATCAGAGTTCTGACCTAAAGTTACTGCTCCATTTCCCATAATAATTATGGATGTTGTTAAAACACCACCCACAAATGTGCTATATACTCTATTTATGCTTGTATTAGATATTTGATTCACTGCCATCATTCCCTATCACCTACTATCACTTGTATCTTGTACTCACCTATTTGCTCACCATTTACAAATACTTTAGTCGAATATAAACCTGCCTCATGTAATATCAAATTTCTCATATCTAAATTAAACTGCATAACACTTGGTTTATCTAATTTGATTTGATCAATTGGTATTTGAAACTTAATATCACCTGTATCATTTAGTATTTGATTACTAGATGACACAAACTGTATTCGTACACTATTTTCTTTCTCAACATCAAATCCTGCAACATTGCAAGCAATCGCAAAAGAATAGTTCCCCGGTATTGCAATTGGCGCTAAAACTTGCAAAGGGTTTATAATCTGATTTCTTGAACCTTGTGGTGTCATTTCCATTTGAATACTATCACAATATATAAATGAAGAAATATATGCCATATCTTTTCTCCTTCCTATGTCTATCCAAATTAATTATATCCAGTTTTTCTCAATTCCGCAAGCTATGTGATAAATCTAATTCAACCTTTTTTGTTTTGGCGCCAAAATGATTTTCTCCTTATCCACCCTTATTACATGGCACTAATACCATGTATAAATAACATTAACAAAGAAAATATCAATTCGCTGTCCTTTACCACTCTAATCAACAAACTAAAAGTTATAGTAAATAACCTAAAGCGATGAAAAGATAGCTATACAAGCATTTCCTATTTAATCTTAAATACATTATCCCACTAAGAACAGAAAATATCATAGTAGAAATTCCGTTCCATATTTCTAGTCCTACTCCTCTTGACACAAAATGAAACGCCCCCCATGTCATAGCCAATATAATACCGCCAAAAGGAATTGGGCTTTCTTTTTTCA
>CANDMI010000037.1 GCA_947385775.1 uncultured Eubacterium sp.
AGAGCACTTGGCTACGGACCAAGGTGTCGGGGGTTCGAATCCTCTCACGCACGTTGCAAAACCCCTTGAAAACATAAGGTTTTCAAGGGGTTTTTTCTGTGTTATAGTAGAAAAGCACACAAAAAAGCACAAAACTTTGAAGGCACACAAAGTAAGTACTGATTGTAAAGTAATGAATAGATGTTTCTGTAAAAATAGATGTGGATTGCAGATAAAAGAATGGCAGATATACTCACGAGCGATAAAATATGCTATTTAGCCTAACGTATTAACGTTCGTGAGTCAGCGTTATTGGCAAATTATTCTGCCTGTCAGTATAAATTGCTGTGGGATATATAGTTTCATCAGAAAGGAAAGTGGATATGGCTGTAACATGGACGAAAATAGAACCTAATATTTATCAATGTATCGAAAATCCCAAAAAGTTTAGAGTTGATCTGTATTATGGAAGGGATGAACGCGGCAGAATTATAAAAAGCAAAAAAGTAGTAGAAGGGAATCTGACAGAAGCACGCAAGCTGTTAAGAAATCACGAAAATCAAAGGGATAAGAAAATACTGCAAAAACCTACAAAAGTGACATTAAAGGAATTATTTGATAATTGGAATTCTAATATAGGGGATGTGCAGAATGTAGAGACTACACAGACTTCTACAAGGAACCTCCAACGGCATATGCTGGAATACTTTGGCGATATCCGGGTGGATAAATTAAATACGTCTATGATACGTAAATATATGGCTTATTTAAGGACGGATAAGGGGCTGAGTGCAAAAACAGTAAATAAGCACCGTACCCATCTGCACACATTATTTGATTATATGGTTTCGGAAGAAGAAACCTACGGCATTTATAAAAATCCTGTAGATGCGATAAAACCTTATCCTGTGGAAGAATTTAACCATGAAATATATTCGCCGGAAGAAGCAAAAGAGTTGCTGATTGCATTAAGGGCAAGCGGGCGATGGGCACTGGAAATAGCGGTCAATCTGGCTTTTTGGTGCGGATGCAGGAGGGAAGAAACCTGTGCTTTGGAATGGCCGGATGTGGATATGGAAAGCAGGGAAATAAAAATCTGCCAGGTAAGGACTACAGCAAAAGGGACGATTGTTGAACGAAAATCTACCAAAAATAAAGAAATCAGAACAGTTGGTATACCTGACTGGCTCTATGACTGTCTTATACAGGTGAAACATCGTCAGAAAGAAATGCAGAAGTTATTAAAGGGTGAATATTATTCAGAAAAAAATTTTGTATTCTGCCATGATAATGGAAAACCGTGGAATCCCAATTCATTAAGCAATGAGTATAAAAGTTTTTTAGAAAAGAATGGATTCAAACATATCCGGTATCATGACCTTCGGCATACAAATCTTAGTATGTTAATGACAAAAATGAGTGCGGTAGACGTTGCAAAAATAGGCGGACATAAACAAGTGTCTACAACTACGGATATTTATGGACACTCGTTTGATGATTCCATAGAAAGGGGCGTTGAGACAATGAATGAAATTATGGAGGATATATTAAAAGATAAAATGGATGCAGGAAGATGATTTACAGAATGAGATATGGATGCTGATATTACATACTTTACATAGTCTATCTAATTTTTTCAGGAATAGTTGAGTTTTAAAAGGGTATATTTTATCATCAGTATGTAAGGCAGAGAAAACTATGTCAGGTATGTCAGTGGAAAGAACTCGATAGGGTAGATTTTTTAATGGTATTTTGTAGGTTGGGAGAATTGGTTTTGAAGGACAGCTTGCAGAATTTTCCTATCTGAAAATAGGGGATAAGACAAACGAAGTTGTATAGATTTTATTATGTAATATACCATTTTATTTGTGACAGTTTTGAACCATTTATGAATTAATTTAAGAAACCATTTTTAGAGAGTTATGTATAGTTTCCGCAAGATGGAGTGTTTGTCTGTCTTGCGGATTTTTATTTATTATTACTGCTATTATACGTAAAGGAGTATGCCGAGAAATTGGATACTTCGTTTTGTAATCTTTTTGATTTTTGTGGAGAATGAAAGATAGACAAATTAATGACAATTGAATGAGGGAGAATAGAGATGTCAGAATTATGGACAAAAATTTATGATGAAGTTATTACTTATGAAAAAGACTGGACGGAAATGAGCCGCTGTGCGGAGAAAGGGGTTGCCAGATTATTCCAGAAGAATTTAGAAGATCAGGAAGATGACAAAGTGGAACTTGCAAGGGATGATGTCATGGCTGTGGTAGACGATGCAGTATACGGGGGATTTTACCTGGGGATGAAATATGGGTTCCGTTTGTGTATGGAAATGATGGAGAAATAACAAAAAAGTGAAATATCATCGGGAAAGGCGGTGTAAAGGGGTATGGCCAACAAATAGAACAGTGCAAATACATTGCATTTTTTGTGGAAAGGAAATATAATTGAAACAGCAGGGGAGATGAAAAGGGAGGGATATGGAAGTTGGAACATGAAGAAACAGCAATCGCATATCAGAATAAGGATATTGTGAGCAAAGTGTTAGCAGAAAATTTTAAAGGGAAATCATTCCGGGTTTATGGGCTGGACCTGCCAGAGATCAGAAGGGCGCTCCCAACAAATATCCCGGCGGTAAAGGCGAATGAGCTGCGTCTGGATAATCTGTTTGAGCTTGTTGATGGTACAGTAGCGGTTGTGGACTATGAAAGCGTATACCGGGAATCGGATAAGGAAAAATATCTTAACTACTTGACCGGGATAGTAAACCGTTACCGGAAAGAAAAGAAAAAATGCCCTAAATGCCGTATAATCGTAATTTATACAGGGGATATCAGAAGGGACGAAACATCCGCTAAATATGATATAGGGGCCCTGCAGATGCGTATAGAACCGGCATTCCTTTCAGAGCTGGACGGGGATGGAATATACAGCCGCCTGAAAGAAAAGGTGGAAACGGGGGAAATGCTGACGGACGAAGAACTGATGCAGTTTATTATTCTTCCGCTGTCTTATCCGGAAAAAGAAAAGAAACAGGAAAAAGTCCGTGATACTGTTTTGCTGGCGGTACGGATCAGCGATCGGAACCAGCAGTTTTTTGCACTGGCAGGAATACTGGCATTTACAGATAAAATTATTGACCGGGAGACTGCAAATAAAATAAGGAGAGTGATTGAGATGACACAGGTAGCACAGATCTTTGAAGAAGAAAAGCAGCAGGCGATACTACAGGTAACACAGATCTTTGAAGAAGAAAAGCAGCAGGCGATACTACAGGCAACAAAGATTTTTGAAGAAGAAAAGCAGCAGGCATTAAAAGAAGAAAGGTTAAATACGGCAAAGCAGGTTGTGATCAATATGATAAAAAAGGATTATTCCTCAAAAGAGATTGCATCCCTGGTATTGGACTATTCACAGGATGATGTGGATAAGCTGAGGAAAGAACTAGAATAATGGAACTATCTAAGGGATAGCAGGGTTAAAAATCAGACTCAGGAAAGCTGGTAAACAGAACGCATTCACGGTTTAGAGTGCGTTCTGTTTTTATAATGTAAATAACAAACTTCAAGGAATTTTATTATTTACAAGGATGATCATGTGGAAAGATGGAAGGACTGGATTACGAGGTTTATAAATTCTTCCATAATTTTCTGCTGTTTGGGGGAAAGCTTCTGTATACGTGAAAATGCGGATAAGGCATTTTCCGGGCCAGCGCTGTCATCACGGCCCAGCAGGAGAAAATCTGTTGAAATGGACAGGACATCGCACAGCCGGATAATGGTAGATACAGACATTCCGGTAACGCCCCTTTCCGCATCAGATAAAAACTGCGTGGAAACGCTGATGCGTTCCGCAAGCTGTTCCTGTGTATAGCCGGATAGTTCCCTTGCCCTGCGGCATCTTTCGCCAATCTGTATATTTAATTCTTTTGGCTGTCGGCGTTTTACACCGTTTCTTTGATTATTCATGCAAATACCACCTTTTACCATTATTATATTTAATGGTTGCGCACTTATACATAATGTGATATTATTAGATTGACAACAAGCAATAGCATTAGATAAAAGGTTCAAAAGATTTGGCTCTTAATATTTGCGGTATATAAGATAATTGATAGAGTGATTTTACTTGGATTTTTAAAAATAGAAATGAATGAAAAAATTCAGAAAGTTCTTTGGAAACATACAGATTGCATAAAGGGATATAAGTCAGTGTATTCTATTAATCGATATATTGATGGCAGCGTTAGGGAGATAGTTATATGTCAAAAAAATGGGATAATATTAATTCAATAATTAGAGTAAATACTAAGAAAGAATTTAGAGATAAGGTTAATAAACGTTATGGGAAGATTATAGTTTATGGAGATTTAAAAGAGAATATTATAGCATATGCAGGCGCAAAAAACTTAGGGATGATTGTAGCTCTTCCATTGGAAATTATAGGATTATTTTTTTGGCCGGCAGGGATTATAGGAGGGAGTTTATTTATAGCCAATATGAATTTGTTCAGTAATTACCAGTTAGAGGATAAGTCTGGTGAATTGGCTTTTATACATAGGAAATATCTCAAAAAGAAATAGGAGGCTTTATTATGAATAAAGAAAAATCTGTAAGTACAAAGGCAGAATTGCAGTTAGCTGCCAGAGAAAAATATGAGGTAATTCATTTAAAAGGAGCGCTTGCTGCTGAATTGGCGAATGAGGCAGAAAAGCATCGGAAAGGCAATATTGCGGCTAATGTTGGACTTGTTGCTGGTTTATTTGCTTGGCCGTTGTTGATCGCAGGTGTTGTAGGGAAGGTTGTAACGGGTGATTTGAAATGTTATAAATATATTGATGATGAAAATGATTATAGGTTGGTGCTAAAACAATAAATTCTGGAAGTGATCTTGAATTATGATGGTACGGAAAGCCGAATTTGTCAAAAAAAACTGACTGATGATTACGTAATAATTTGTATCCTATAAACAATCAATCCTTGATTTCGATTGTATAATTCTTGCTGCTGTGTAGATTGAGGACTTTCATTTGTTATAAGTGTGTGCCAATTGGATAAACATACGAAAAGAATCTGCGGAAATTCTAATTTATCCGCAGATTCTTTTTCAGTTTGTATGATTTTTCGCATAATCAATAAGCGACTTCCGGCTGATGCGCCAGATCTTCCCTCCAACCCTCGAAGCTTTAATTTCACCTTCATTTAAAAGCCGGTACATTAAGTTTTTCCCGATTCCAAGCGCAATCCTTGCTTCTGTGGCAGTCATATAATCTGAATAGTCTTTGAACATTCTGTATTCCTCCTTCTACTCCCCGTATGGGTTATCTTATCACTTATTGTGTTGTTTAAGCAGATATATCAATATATTATTTCTGCATAAGGGACGTGTTTTTTAAACCTCTTGCTGTCCGGTGCCTAGCTGGACAGCTTATACTTGGGATAACCAGATCTGCACCATGCGTGTAAGAGGTATAGGGGGACCGGAGCGGTCGGAAAACACGTCCTTGAAAAATAATGTTTTATTTTAGGAAAGGAGATGAAAAAAGGCGCTATGAAACAGATTTTTTACAAAGTGGTGACAGCTGCAAAATGTGCGTTGAATGCTGTTTTATCACTGGCTTTACTGTTAAATCTGAGGAAAGGACGGGGAATGGCCCAGTAGGATGAATGATTTTGGTTTTAACCATGATGACGAAATAAGCGGTAACGACCCATGCGGGGAAAATAAGGGAACAGATGGGGAACATACAGCGCTTGTCCATGTAATCAGCCTGCTCAAAGCCCTGGTTGGGATTCTGGATATTATAAGTGAACATCTGGGAAAGTACGGATAGAAGCAGGAAACATGCAGAGGCAGAAGCAGTCTTGCAGGCGTTTGGCCAGTAAGAAGGAGACAGGCTGGACAGGTTTCAGGTAAAAAGAAAAACAGTGCAAAATATATAGGAAAAGAAAGGGGAATAAAAAATGGCGGCAAATGTGGAGACAATGTTTTCTGTAAGGGAAAAACCCTGGCACGGGCTTGGGACAGTAGTAGCAGAAGCGCCGGCTTCGAAAGATGCTTTAAGGATCGCGGGGCTTGACTGGACCGTAAGCCAGATGCCGGTTTGTACGGAATACGGGATGATTGAAGGTTATAAGGCAAATGTCAGGAGTACGGATAACAAGGTGCTTGGCGTAGTCAGCGACCGTTATAAGATTATCCAGAATGTAGACGCATTCAGCTTTACGGATGCGCTGCTTGGCGAAGGGGTGCGCTATGAAACGGCTGGTTCCCTGCAGAACGGCAGGAAGGTATGGATGCTTGCAAGGCTCCCAAAGGAATATATCATTGCAGGGGAACGGATTACCCCATACCTGGTGTTCAGCAATACCCATGACGGTTCCGGAGCAGTCCGGGTCGCAGTTACCCCGGTCAGAGTTGTATGTAACAATACGCTGAACCTTGCGCTTTCTACGGCTAAAAGAAGTTTTGGCATGGTACATACCGGGGACATAAAAGGGAAAGTGCAGGAAGCAAGGAAGACGCTTTTCATGGCGGATTCTTATATGGAAGGGCTTGGGCGCGAATTTGAAAGGCTGCGGAAACAGAAGGTTACAGACGCCCAGGTGATGGAATATATAAAGATGCTCCTTCCGCTTGAAAAGGATGCAAGCCCTGTAACTGTGCGCAATGTCTCAAAACTGAGGGATGATATGGCAGCGCGTTATTTTGACGCGCCTGATCTGCAGGATGTTGGGAAGAACGCCTACCGCTTTGTAAATGCGGCCTCAGATTTTGCGACACATGCAAAACCTGCAAGGAGGACCAGAAAC
This sequence comes from uncultured Eubacterium sp., assembly GCA_947385775.1. Lineage (GTDB taxonomy): Bacteria > Bacillota > Clostridia > Lachnospirales > Lachnospiraceae > Eubacterium_J. The sequence continues at coordinate 6,795 of CANDMI010000037.1, forward strand.
TACCAGGAAAACTTGTTCATGCGCACCTATGAAGGGAATACGCTGATCGACAGGGCTTACCAGCTCGTGGCCTAGCTCCATATGGTCAGAAAGTCATAAAAATATGGCCTGGGGATGTTCCAGCGTGGTCCTTTCTTAACTTTGGATATTTCATTTCAGACAGTTTCCTAATTTTGCCGGTGATTGAATGCTTCGACAAAAGGGAAATCGACAGTATACACAAACACGGGAAAGAGCCTCCAGCATCTTCCGGGCCTGTTTTTATATTCAGCGGTTAAGAGAAGGGGCGATTTGATCAATTTCATTTACTTAGGCTTTTCATAAGCAAAATTCCATTATGATAAGCTTTATAATCAAGTATTTCTTGATCCAGATTATAGCTGCACGGTTTAAGCTAATGACATTGTCAATTTTCTGGCTTTCCTACAGGATAACATCTGGGGGATTATCAAATCTTTTTAGCGGATAAATATGTTCCAGTGTATCAATAGCAGATAAAACGGTAGTTCTGGTTTCAATATTGAAAGAAAGGGGACATTTCGATTATGATAGGAAACAAATTATATGAAAAGATACCGACAGCCGGAATGGATACAAACGAATGGCTGATGTTAAGAAAGACAGGGATCGGAGGTTCGGACGCAGGGGCAGTCTGCGGTTTAAATCCATACAGCAGCCCGATAAAAGTATTCTGCGACAAGACATCGGATGAAGTGGAAGAAAAAGACAGCGAATCCATTCGCATCGGACATGACCTGGAAGGTTACGTAGCGAAGCGTTTTACAGAAGCGACCGGCCTGAAAGTAAGACGTTCCAATTATATGTACCGGAGCATAGCGCATCCGTTTATGATCGCGGATGTGGACCGCCTGGTTGTCGGGGAGGACGCAGGGCTGGAATGTAAGACCGCAAGCGTATACAATGCGGATAAATGGAAGGACGGGGATATACCACTGCATTATGTCCTGCAATGCGCCCATTATATGATGGTCACGGGGATGCGGACATGGTATATTGCCTGCGTAATCCTCGGAAGGGGGTTTGTTTACCGTAAATTAACATGGGACGACGGAATAGTTGACGGGCTGGTGAAAGCAGAAAGCTATTTTTGGAACAGCCACGTTGTTCCGGGGATTATGCCGGATCCTGACGGTTCTCCAGTTTGCGACCAGGTTCTGCAGAAATATTTTAAAACAGCGGAAAAAGCAGATGCCATAGAGCTTGTGGGCTTTGATGAAAAATTAAAGCGCAGGGAGGAAATATTAAAGAATATGGATGCGCTTGCAAAAGAACAAAAGCAGATTGACCAGGAAATCAAACTGTATATGAAAGACCATGAGCTTGCGGTAAACGGCAGTTATAAAGTATCCTGGAGCAATGTGGACACGGCGAGGCTTGACACAAAACGGATCAAACAGGAAAAGCCGGAGATCTATTCTGACTACGTGAAAGTATCACATACGAGAAGGTTTGAAGTAAAGGCAGCATAAAAGACGTGTCTATGAAAAGGCAGAAGTTCCGGATTCTGAGGGCTTCTGCCTTTTTATTTTCTGTTATGGAAAATAAAATGATTTAAGCAATAAAATACAGCATTGATACCAGCAATCAAGAAAAAGCCAGGAAACAAAAGATTTCTGGTTGGCCAGTATTATATAGAAAAAATATTGGCAACGCTTGTGATAGAAATGAAATATAAAATTTTGCAGATCCATTATTTTTATATCAGGTAATTGTAAAACAACTTTGCAATTCGCTTAAATGTTTTGATATTTTGGAGAGGAGGAAAAGATGGAAGATCACAGGATCAGGATGCTCCGCGCAGAGGAAATAGAGTGCCGTGCAGCCGTTGTGAAAGAAACAGGCTTAAGTATCCTGCTTTATAAGGACGCGAGGGTTGACCAGCGTATTTTGGATGAGACATTCGGGATGTTCGGATGGAAACGCAGCCATCAGAGCATCGACGGGAACCTCTATTGCACGGTGGAAATTTTTGACAGGGAATCCGGCGTCTGGGTATCGAAGCAGGATGTTGGGACAACCGGATATACGGAAAAGGAAAAATCCCAGGCTTCGGACAGTTTTAAAAGGGCCTGTTTCAACTGGGGGATAGGACGCGAGTTATATACAGCTCCGTTTATCTGGATCGTTTCCGGAAATGCTGGGATTCAGAAAAAAGACGGCCGTTTTTATTGCAGCGACCATTTTTCGGTCCGGGAGATTGCGTATAACGGGGACAGGGAAATTACCTACCTTGCAGTAGTAAATGACACAAATAAGGGGCGGCTTGTATATGAGTTCCGGAAAGAAAAAGATATGGCTGGACCTCAAACGAATGTTACCGGAAAAGCAGGGAAACTGGAGCCGGATTCGAAAACTACAGGAAGACCGAAGCCAGATTCGAAAACTACAGGAAGGATTACAGATATGCAGATGCATTCGCTGGAGGAGGAAATGCAGCGGACCGGGGTCGGGGCCGATGCGGTAAAAGGAAGATACCAGATCGATGAACTCCGCAATATGTCTGCGGAACTTTATGGAAAAGTAATGCAGGCACTGGCAAAGACAAAATCAGCGGGAAATGTTGCATGAAAGAAAATAATTATGGAGGTATTGGAAGTGGAAAAAGAAAATCCATTTAAAGGGCATACAGTAGCGGTAACCGGGAAACTGGAGCATTTTACAAGGGATGAGGTTATGAAAAAGATTGCATCCCTGGGCGGGGCGCCGAGAAGCGGGGTCAGCAGGAATACGGATTACCTGATCTGCGGAACAGGTTCTGGCAGTAAGCTGGAGAAAGCACAGGCTTTTGGGGCTAGGATCATTACAGAGCAGGAATTTATGAATATGATTGCGTAAATAGGGCGGAAACTGCCGGAATCTAAAAAGGTTCCGGCCTGTTTTTTGTAAAATCAGATAATGGCGAAACCTGTTGTTCAGAAGCTGTATATATAACAACAGTTTACAAGTTTTTGATTCCATACTATATGCAGACTATATAGTCATAATTAAATACAATATATGGACAAATACGTTTGAATCAGAAAAGTTGTAAGCTGGTGTATATTACACAATAAGAGGGCTATAGAATCCATATTTAAACAAACTTTTTGGAGCATATAGCAAAAGCTAAGTGGGGAGAAGAAAATGCTACTGCGGAAACAAAAAAATATAGTATTTCGCAGCTTTCAGAGTCTCGTTATTGCCTGTCTTAAAAAAGAAGGGAGTGTTATGGACAGTATTATGAGTTACAGCGAATTTATATGGAGAATCATAGAAGGGCTGAAAGGAAAGATGGGGGATGGATATTATTTTACTGCGGATGTGTCGCTGGGGAACAACGGCAGGGTCGAAAATTTCCTTATGATCAGAGATAGGGAAGCGCCTGTTGCTCCGCGTATACCAATGGGATCATTTTATAGCAGGTGCATACAGGAAGGGGATAAAATCCCTGGCCTTGTGGATGAAATTGTAGATATATATAGGAAGAATGAGCGCAATAGCAATTTTGACGCAGCTTCTTTTATGGAATGGGGACGTATCCAGAGTAATATACGCTGCTGCCTGCGGAATAAGGGGATGAATACAGCTATGCTGTCAGGGGTTCCGCATAGGGATATCCTTGATTTGTCTCTGACCTATTATACAAAACTGCCCCTGCCGGATGGGGGATTTGGAACGGTGCATGTAAACAACAGCCATATGGATGTATGGAGGGTAGATGAAAAGGAACTATACCGGACTGCGGTTCATAATATGGAAGAAACCAAAGACGTTGTCCTGGAAAATATTACGGATATTACAGGACGTCTGCTGGATGAACGGGGAATAGGGGGCCTTATAGATGCAGACCGTATAGCATGGATGTATGTGCTTGGGAATAAAAACAGGATTTATGGGGCCGTGCAGATGCTGAATACTGGAATCATGGAAGAAGCCGCTGACAGGTTAGGGGATAATTTTATCATACTTCCGTCTTCGATTCATGAAGTAATCCTTGTGCCTGATGTCCAAGACCAGGAACTATCCTATTATAAGCAGATGGTAAAGGAAATAAATGAAACGGAGCTTGTACCGGAAGAAATATTATCCGGCAATGTATACCGTTATAGCAGAAAGAAGAAAGGGGCTGGGATCGCGGCATGACAGGGAAGATGCAGTTAAAACGCGGAATGTTCCGTAATGAGGAGCGCACACTGTTTAAAAAGGTGGAACAGGAGCATGATTTGTTTATGTACCGGATGTTAGCAAGCCCTGCAGAGGATATATACGGCCATTGCGGGAAAATCCGGTTTTATGAATGCGTTTATGAGTATTTTATGTATGCGGAGGAAATTGACAGGAAACATATCCTGGCCTGTTTAAAATGCAGTGATATCATGCGGACGTTATATGAAGTTTACCTGAATCGGGAATATCTTGACTATTCCACGTTTGAGAAAGTCCGGGAACTGCTGGATGTGCTTGCAGAGGATATGGAGAGGTGCTCCGGGGCATGAAACTATAATTTGTGAACCTTATGCAATGATTTACAGGGCAAAAAGGACGCAGTTTTGAAAGCCCATCCCCAAAAATAGTTTGAAGCAGCTAATTTGGAGATGGGCTTTCAGATATGAAAGACAGGGTTATTGTAATTTGGAGCAGAAAAACCTATGCACTGTAGTCTGTATGCATTCCTTCAAAGCATTCCTGTCCCAGTTGGTCAGGTCCATTTACGGCCATCTGTATAAGAAACAGAATTTATCAGAAGATGGAAATGCAGTTTATCCGTATCTTTCTGCACAGCAGGCCATATCATACGGCTGTTATCCGGGGGATATTGCATGGGAAGGAACCCACTGTTATTTGAACTCCTGTCCTGCGTTTGTCCCAGTATTTTTTGCATCTGCATCCATTTTCGCAGACACTTCAATCATTTTTTGAATTAATTCCCTGTATGTTTTCAGATGTTTTTTCTTCATGCATTTTTTAATTTTTTCCATTTCTTCATGTGTGAAATCGATAGTAATTAGTTCCGTCAGAGCATTTTCTTCTTTCATTTTTTTCCTTCCTTTCTTGATTTAGATTATTTAAGAGTATTCGCATTATAAAATCTATCAGATAATTTATGATTAAAATGTTGTAAGGGCAGGTTTAAAATTTTATGCAGTCATTTGTCTAAAGAACAATAAATGATTTATAAGTGCATTTATATAATAATAATTCCGTAATAATAAACTTATAGATGGATGCAGTTTAAAATGCAGTGATACCATGCAGACATTATATGAAATTTATCTAAAACGGGAATATCTTGTCTAGCGAAGGATATGGAAAATGTGTATTGGGATGTAAAACGGAGTAATACGCGATTTTTTTAACAGTTTTAATCAACCCCATTTCGAAAAATGAATAAAAGCACTTTTCGGAATGGGGTATCAGATAAAAATATATGAGATTATTTTAGTGATCAAAAAGGTTATCATCATCAGCGGTAATATAAATTATGTGTGTTAAAATTTCATATAAAGAATCAATGCTTGTTTTATCGGAAATAAATTCTTCATAAAGCGAATTAGATTCTGTATTATTATGAGGAGAAAAGCTGTCAAAATATAAATTCATATAGTTATCTTCGGCTAATTCTTTAAAATGTAGCATATTTTCTTTAGAAGATAAACAAATCCATTCGTTAAATGCATTTTCATCTATTATCTTTTTATATAATTCGATAAAGATTTGTCTATGTATATTTATGAAACCAATGAGAGAAGCTTTGTCTTGTCTCAATTCTTTTCTATTGTCGGGTTTCTCTTTATATAGGCATAGTTCTTTGTTTAAAATATTGACGAAGTTATATAATGTGCATACGTTTTGCAATGTAATAATCTCGCTGATATTGCTTGTAAAGTTGTTATGTTTCCTGGTTAAAGATGATAAACATATGAAATTAAACCAATGAGTCATCTGATTCATTGCATATATTGTAAGTGGGAGATCATAATCAGACCAAGCATTTTTAAAATTGAAATTTTCCAAAAAAGTAATAAAAACCTGTAAATTTTCACATTTCTTTTTTGTTTTTTTGTTAGTGAATATTCTGCATAACTCATGCTTTAAACGTTTTTTTATTTTAGCGTCGCAATATATATAGTTTATACCAGTCATATCTCTGCATAAGTCAGTTAGTTTTTTATAGTCTTTTTCTACAGTTTTAATTGAGCTATTATGATACTCACTTTTGTTTTTTATTAAAGAGAATAAGTATAAAATATAGTTGTCACCTGACAGGCTCTTTTGAAATATTTCAAGAATTTTGGTTTGGTCATCAGGCAAAGGTTCGGAAGGGAGCAGATGATGTTCCTTGTCCTTATAACATATGCGGCAAAATTCGTAATATGAGTCGGCAATAATATATAAAACTAAGGGAAAAATTTTTTTGCATAATTCTGGATATCGGCGGTATATTATTTTGAAAAATTGCAATGAATACTCAAAATTATTTGAAGAAGGGGTAGCTGCATATTGTATTTTTATCATATTTTCGTGAGTACTATTGTTTTTTATTATATTTTTATGAATTTCCCATGAAGTAAATAGCATATAAAAAATTTTTTTAAAGTCTGTTTCTTCCTGATGGTTTAAATTTGCATCTGCCTTGGTGCTGGAAGAAAATAAATCTGATAATGTTTCTTCGTAATAGAAGTCGAAAAAGAAATATTGGGTTAAGTCAAAATATTCTGTTTCTGACACGTTACAGAATGGATGTTTTTTAATAATATCTTTTATAATGCTATTATAAGTACAAAGGTAAGATGAAAAATTTATAATTATATCATATCCTTTCTGAGAAGTCAATATATTTTTTCTGCCTGCCCATGTGGGAAGATAATTGTATAGGCAGCATGTAGATTAGATTGAAAATTGGAGCAAAGTGGGTTAAATTTGTTGTGACGTCATAATTATTTTAACAGTTGATGCGCGCATCTGCAAGATCAAAACAGGAGGATCTAATATGTTCGAAAGTACGAAAAATTCAAATGGCATCAGTGTACATCAATTTGAGGTTGGAGATGGGTTGGAGGAAAAAATTGACCGATTTGAAGATAATATTAAAAAATGTATGCATAAAGTTTACAGTATGCGATTTTCTGAAGGCAGTCCTGAATATGCTGCTCTGATTTCGCCGAGTGGATTAAATCAAATTACAGAATATCGTTTTTATTCCAGTGCGTTATCGAAAAAGATATTCAGTGGGGAGGCAAAAGAAATCGCTACAGTAGAAGAACTCAGAGAATTTATTCAGCGAGATGATTTGCTGGAAATTATTTTTAGCTTATCAAAAAAACACAATGGTATCTATTGTAAAAAGTTACGGCTGACACATTTCTTCGAAGCTACCGATGGAGGTGTTGCAATCATTTTATTTAAAATTTTGACCAACGTGAAATGGAACAGCACAGCGTTTTATCTGGTTTCATACGATTCCGTGAATGGGATATCCTTTATGCGTCTTGACGAGACAGCATATAAAATTTTCAAATGGTTTGTGGATTATTGTTTAAAAGAATCTGAGGAAGAATATGAATAAAAACAAGAATGATTTAAGCGAATGGATTACGGAAAGGGGCTGTTTATCTGGCACTGATTTCAGGAAAAAGGATTCGTTTCTTGGTATGAAGGTTGAAGGTATGTGCATTTCGGAGGAAAAATTTGAACCACAGCCTGATGAATTCTTAATGCAGGGATGCCAGGGGCAGGTTGTAAATTGCGCTATCGCAGATGACGAATTTTTGGATTATGAAATTATTGGCCATGCAAAAGAACACAATGCGGAAGAATTGAAAAATGGCATTGAAGTTCAGATATTTGCAGAAAAGCCGCCGGACGTTCCACGTCAGCATATTCCAGATTTAAATTGGGAACAGTTTGCACGAGGGCCGAGTCGTGAAAAGAATATCGATTTTTTGCTTCGATGTATCAAGCAACGTGTTTCGTTGGTTTGTGCTGGTTCTAAGCGTTTGTTTGTATTTAACGGAAGATATTATGAAAATATCAGCGAGTTAAAAAAGGCGGCATCCTATTACAAAAAGGTACTCGGTGAACAAACGAACCGACTTTTTCGGGATTACTCTGAGATTCATAACCAATTGCTGAGTGATCCTGATATTAGCATCGACAGTATTGATCATCTGCCTATAAACCGGGACGTGATTGTTTTCCAGAACGGCACGTATGATGTAAAAATGGAAAAATTTTACAAAAACCAGTTTTGGCCAGATGATTATGCTTTCTCAATTTTAGCGACAGACTACGATGAAACAGATGAATCAGGAAGGGATATTATAAATTCTTTTTTAAATACGTTTTGCGACCACAATGAGGAGCGTATAAGGCTTTTTTGTGAAATTCTAGGGTTTTGCATTTCGGGCTATGAGAATAAAAAATCATTTTTTTATTTTCTTGGTAAACCAGATGCAGGGAAAAGTACTGTGTGCAGGTTCATAGAACAGGTTATTGGGGAGAATTTGTACATGGCCTGTTCCATTCATGAACTTAATGGCAAATATGCGACTGGGGAGCTTTTTGGAATAAAAGTATGCGCAGACGAAGATGTTGCAGTGGACAGGGCTTTGAAAACAGATGATATTTCTCTGATCAAAAAAATTTCATCCTCTGATAAAATACGGACACGACAGATTTATCAGTCAGCGGTGCAAATGCGTCCGGATTGCAAATTAGTATGGGCTGGGAATGGGATGGTTAAGTTCGACACAAAGGAAGATTTACAACCGCTTATCAACCGTATGGTCGTTTTCCCCTTGGATGTTTCAATTCCAAAGGAAGAACGAGATACAGAGATATTATCAAAGCTTATTATTGGACGTAATTATATGCTTACGCTTGCACTGAAAGCATTGCACAATTTGGTGCAAAACAGATTCATTTTTTCAGAGGTGGTTGATGCGGAAAAATATTTTAATTCATCAATTTATTTATATGGCGTTGAAGATTTTGTCCAAGAAAATTGTGTAATCGATGCGGATGCGGTTGCGTATACACAGGTTTTATATGGACAGTATCAGGATTTCTGCAAGGAAAACCCTGAATATAAGCGGCTTTCCAAAAACCAGTTCATCCCATATCTTAGAGAAAAATATGGTGTGGAGAGATACAGCGATGGAAGCAGGAGAGGGATTCGGGGCATTCGGTTAAAAGATGGTCTGGCAGAAATTAATGATTGACTTTTGGCTGTTTACACATTTTACATACCTATGCATATGTCTAGATTTCTTTGAAAACCAGAAGGTTTTCTCATAAGATCTTATAAAATGGGAATGTGTTTTAAGTGTGTAAAATGTGTCAGCAAAAAACAGAATCAGGATTTTTCATACATATATTATTGAATCAAACCTAGTCTGGCGCATTAGACGATGAAGAATAAGTGTGTAAATACACTATCGGATTGTAGAGAATAATTAAATAGATATTCTTTGTCAGTGCGTCAGATAAAGAAAGCTGGCGCTTAGACGGCATTTTTGGTCTGTATATATAATGAAAAATATAATTTTCAAGACGTATATTATTTGTATATGGGTCCACATAAACAGGTTTGATAAGTAAAAAAAGGATTATGGATGAGGAGGATACAGATTATGAATGAAGAATTACGGAACATGACGGTATTAACAGCAGGTGATATTCAGAAACTGCTTCGCATTGGAAAAAATAAGACGTATGATTTTTTAAACAGTAAGAATTGTCCGGTACCGGTAATTACCATTGACCATCAAAAGAGGGTTCCGGCAAGGCAGTTTTTTGAATGGTTGGACAATCTAAAGGTAGCGGCAATGTAAGCGACAGGCCGGAGGTATTTTATACTTCCGGTTTTTGTATTGTTAACCGCAAGAGATAGAGAGATACTGTTTTAGTCCTAAGTAACAGATCTTAACGGTAAATATCAAATCAGAGTATTTCATAAAGATATGAATTTTACTAGGTAGAAGGATAAAAAGATATGGAAAGGAGAACTTGTTTTTATACCAGAAATATCATATACTTAGGTAACAGCAAAGGAGATAAAACAATGGGGAATGAGGATATGCAGTTTGATGAAAATGGAAATATCAAACGAGCTGCAAAAGACAGCATATTTACGCATTTATTTCAGGATAAGGAATATTTATTACAGCTTTATCAGGCGCTGCATCCAGAAGATACAGAAGCGGAAGAAAAAGATCTGACGATTATAACGTTGAAGAACATTGTTTCCGGCGGTATTTATAACGATTTGGGATTTATGTTAAAAGAGAAATTGATTTTCTTGATAGAAGCGCAGTCAACCTGGACTGTGAATATCCTGGTAAGGGTTTTAATGTATCTAGCAAAATCATATCAGGATTATATTATAAGAAAAGGACAAAATATATATGGGAGTAAAAGGGTAAAACTGCCCAAAGCGGAATTGTACGTAATATATACTGGGGATCGGAAAACAAGGCCGGATGTCCTGTCATTTGCACAGGAGTTTTTTCCAGGGCAGGATAGTTTTCTGGATATTAAAGTGAAAATGCTCTATGGGGATGGAACCGGGGATATTATCAGCCAGTACGTGGCATTTACAAAAGCATTTGATGAGCAGATAAAAAAATACGGGTATACAGAACAGGCCGTGCGGGAAACCATCCGCATCTGTAAAGATATGGATGTTTTGAAAAAATATTTGGAAAGCAGGGAAAGCGAGGTAGTGGATCTTATGATTACATTGTTTAGTGATGAAGAAATTTGGAATATGTGTATGAAAAGCGAAAAAAGGGAAGCGGCAATAAAAACTACGATCGAAGATGGAAAAGACTATGGAATTTCAAGAGAAAAAATATTTATGAAATTACAGCAAAAATATGATTTGACCGAAGAAGAAGCAAGAGAAATGTTAGAATTATACGGAAGGAAATAGAAAAAGAATTGTTATAAGGACTCTGGATAAACGTTTATAAAAGCACACAAAAAAGCACACAAATTATTCAAAATGAATGGATATCAGATAAAACTGGCTGGGAATGTTTAAAGCTGGTTTTATGTAAAACCCTGTATTTACAGGGATAGAAGGGGAGCGGTTAATCGTATATGGATGATAAAAAATGTACCTCATAGCAGTTCGAATCCTCTCACGCACGTTACGAAAAGCTTTGAAAACATTGCGTTTTCAAAGCTTTTTTTATGCGCAGGCCCGCATATGGAAGTTTGCCGCTAAAGCATGCGGGCCGCGCGGCGAGCAGGAAAGATGCTCTTCCCTACTCGATTTGAAACAACGGCATTCTTTTTCCATTTCTTCTTATGCTCAGCAGGAAACAAAGTTTTGAGCAGATGTCAAATTTTCTAAATATTTGAGCAAGTTATAAAAATGTCAGATAGAAAAAACTCAGATATAATTTATATCGAAATCCAGCGAGATTTAAAACAGAAAACTGCGCCGCCTAAAAAGCTAGGCGATCGGAAAACGATGGAAGCTTGAATTTTCAGGAGATCGGAAAACGAAATCTGCCTAAGTAGGCGGGCGTATCAAACGAACACCTAAGGAGGGAAAAAGATGTCAATCAAAAATAAGCTGATCTACGGCGGAGATTATTATCCGGAGCAGTGGATGGATCATCCGAAGATTTTAGAGCAGGATATCCAGTTTATCAAAAAGGCCGGGATAAACCTGATCACGGTAGGCGTGTTTGCATGGTCTGTGATAGAGCCAAAGGAAGGGGAATATCATTTTTCGTGGCTGGAGGAGATCATAGACCGGCTGTATGAAAATGAGATTTCCGTTATGCTTGCAACCCCGTCCGGAGCCCGTCCGAAATGGCTGGCGCAAAAATATCCGGAAGCGCTGCGGGTAAATGAGGGCAGACAGCGGAATTTGTTCGGGGAGCGGCATAACCATTGCTTTACGTCCCCTGTATACCGGGAAAAGGTAAGAAAGATCAATACAAAGCTGGCGGAGTGTTTCGCGGGGCATCCTGCGGTTGCGTTTTGGCATATTTCCAATGAATATGGAGGGGAATGCCACTGTCCGCTTTGCCAGAAGGCGTTTCAGGAATGGCTCAGGAAAAAATACGGGACGGTAGAAAAGCTGAACAAGGCATGGTGGACGCGGTTTTGGAGCCATACCTACGATTCGTTTGAAGAAGTGGAAAGCCCTTCTTCTGTTGGAGAAAAGAGCATACACGGGCTGAACCTGGACTGGAAAAGATTTGTGTCTGACCAGACCATTGATTTTATGAGGCATGAGATCCAGGCGTTGCGGGACGCAGGCGCAAAGCAGCCGGCTACCACAAATATGATGTATGATTTTCAAGGGATTAATTATGGGAAAATGGCGGAATATCTCGATATTGTCTCATGGGATTCCTATCCGCTGTGGGGGAAGAAGGAAGATGTGAGGATCGCGCTGGATAACGGGATGCAGCATGATTATATGCGAAGCTTAAAGCACAGGCCGTTTCTGCTGCTGGAATCCTGCCCGTCTGCAACCAACTGGCAGGGGGTCAGCAAACTGAAAAAGCCAGGTGTGCTTATGAACGCCTCCCTGCAAAGCATCGCGCATGGCGGCGACAGCGTGCAGTATTTCCAGATCCGGCAGAGCCGCGGAAGCTCTGAAAAATTTCATGGGTCTGTGATCGACCACTATGGGGGAGCGGATACCCGGGTCTTTCTGGAAATATGCCAGGTGGGGCGTACGTTGGAAAGCCTGTCTGAAATAGCGGGGAGTGACGTACATGCAAAGGCCGCGCTTATTTATGATATTGAAAATCGCTGGGCCATGGAGGATGCTCAGGGGCCGAGAAATGACGGGCTGTATTATCATGAGGCCGCTTTTAAATCCTATCAGGCGTTAAAGCATTGCGGGCTGGATGTGGATGTGATCGATATGGATCAAAAGCTGGACGGATACCAGATTATTGCGGCGCCGATGCTTTATATGTTCCGGTCGGATATGGAAGGGAAGCTGCGTGAATTTGTAAAAAATGGCGGGACGCTGATTATGACCTATTGGAGCGGGATTGTAAATGAAACGGATTTATGTCACCTTGGCGGGACGCCCCATGATCTGACAGATGTTTTGGGGCTTCGGAGCGAAGAAATAGACGGGCTTTACGACTGGGAAGAAAATACGGCGGAACCGGCAGCGGAAAATGAATTGGGCATTGTAAGGCCGTATACTGGAAAGAACCTGTGCGACCTGGTTCAGCTAAAAGGGGCATTGGCGCTGATGGTATATGGCAGCGATTTTTATGCGGGCAGGCCGGCGCTTACGAAAAATACGTTTGGGAATGGGACGGCATATTATGTATGCGCGGATATGGAAGAGGCGTTCTATCGGGATGTTTATAAAAAAATATGTGAACGGGCAGGAATCCAGGGGCTTTTAGAGGATGTGCCAGAGGGGATTACCGTAAACAGCAGGGAAAACCGGGAATATCAATATCTGTTTATTCAAAATTACGGGCAGGAGCCGGTAAGGGTCGCCCTGCCGGAAGGTTATGAAATTCTGGCAGGCGAATATGAGGGCGCGGTAGCGGCCATGTCTACCGTTGTCTGGAAGCGCCGGAAGTAAGGAACGGTGTATAAGTTATTTATGCACTGTTCCTATGCAGGAAAAATCTGCATACGTAGTTTTAAGGGAGGGCAAAATGAAAAATGTGAGTTTTTCGATATTGGGAGATTCTTTTTCTACCTATAAGGGATGGATACCAGAGGGATATGCGACCTGGTATGGAGACGGGGATACGAATATAAACGGAGTGGAGGAAACCTGGTGGCATCAGCTTATGCGGGAGTTTGAAATGACGTTGCTTTGTAATTGCAGTTATTCCGGCAGTACGGTGTGCACCACCGGGTATGAGGGGATGGAGGATTCCCAGGCGTTTGTAATCCGCATGAAGGATTATTTTGGAGAAAAATCCGCTCCAAAACGAAAACCGGACGTGATACTCGTGGAAGGGGGGATCAACGATACCTATGCAAGCCCGGCAGGGGAGCTGCTGTATCAGGGCTGGACAGAGGAGGATTTAAAAAAAGCCCTCCCTGCATACTGCTATATGCTGGATTACTTAAAACGGCATCAGAAAGACGCGCGGATTATCTGTATGATCAGCGATATCGTATCGTCTAAGCTTCGGACAGGGTATGTGGAGGCGTGCAGGCATTATCATACGGAGTATCTGTTGTTCCCGCCGAAAGAGTCGGACCCGAAACTGTTAAAGGACGGGCATCCGAATACAGAAGGGCATCGGGCTATTTATCAGGCTGTGCGGAAGATGTTTTTATAAAAAAGGACGAAAAAGGATGCGGAATAAAAAGATGTAATGAGCAATTTTTCTAAATAGGAAAGCAATTCTTAAAATTGTATATACATTATTAACATGCTAGAATGGCTTTAGCAGTTAGGAAATGCAACAAACTCATAAGAAAACAAAGAACAGGAGGAAAAAATTATGAAGCAAAAATTATTAACTGCGTTTATGTGTGCAGCCCTTACGGCGGCGACGCTTGCCGGATGCGGCTCCTCGGATAGCGGGGATGAAGGAAAAGGCAGCCAGGCGGTGGATGATAAGACGGCAGGCGATTCCACAGGCGACAGCGCGCAGGGCGAAAAGGATGCGGCGGACGACGGCGCACAGGACGGCAAGGACGCGTCAGGAAAAGGCGGAGTGACAGACGAGCATCATTATGAAGGCATCGAACTGACAGAGGATGATGTAGAGCTGACGGTCTGGGAATCTACAGCCGGGGCGGACGAATTTGTCATAAAGGCAGGGGAAAAGTTTACGGAAATGTATCCGAATATCAAGATCAAATATGTCAATGTCGAGCTTGGAGATACAAAATCCCAGATCGCGTTGGACGGGCCTGGGGGCGTTGGGCCGGATCTGTTTGCAACGCCAAACAATACACTTGGGGCGCTGACGGACGGAGGCCATATTTTAGAGGCGCCAAATCCGGAATATATTAAGGAAAAGTCGATTGAATCCTGCGCTACGGCAGTTACCTATAAGGATACGGTGTGGGGGTATCCGATTTCCGCCGATACATACGCTTTGTTCTACAACAGGGATTTGATCTCGGATGAAGAGGTGCCGAAGACGTTTGATGACCTGAAAAAATGGTGCAAGGATTTTAACGCGAAAAATTCCGGCAAGCAGGGATTTTTGATGGGCATGGACGGCTATTACAGCTACATATTTACGACCAAAGACGGCAACCGCGTGTTTGGGCCGGACGGTACCGACGAGTCAAATACCAATCTGAATAATGCAACAGCCGTAGAGGGGATGAAATATTTCCAGTCCCTGCGTGAGATTTTGGACGCGCCTGCGGCGGATATTACAACCTCCTACTGCGACGGGGCGTTCCAGTCCGGCAAAACGGCAATGTATATTACAGGGCTTTGGAATGTGGCAAACTTCAGGGAAGCGGGCATTGACTTTGGAGTAGTGGCGCTTCCATGCCTGCCGGGCAGCGACGAGCCGCCGGCTTCTTTTTCCAGCGCAAGGACGATGTGCATTTCCGCATATTAGGACCATCCGAATGAAGCGGCGGCATTTGGCTCTTTTATGATGTCCGATGAAATGCAAAAAATGCGTTTTGAGGTAACAGGCGCGCTTCCATCTACGCTTGTAGAAGTGGATGCGGATTATGTGGCAGGATTTTCCGTACAGTTAAAGTATGCATTTCCAACGCCTGCGATTACGAAAATGGATTATTTCTGGGACCCGATGAATGCGGCTACGCAGAATATCTGGGACGGAGCGGATGTTCAAAAAGAAATGGACGCGGTAAATAAGACCATTTTGGAAAGCAATTAAACACAGGCGGATTAAGAGAAATAAAGAGAAAATAAGCAGCTTTTGCACATGCAGGGCTGCTTTTTGAAAGGAGTGTGCATATGAACCAGTCTCAAAGTCTGAATCTTTCAAGGGACGGAAGCTCAAAAAATAAAATATTAGGAACGGCGGTCTTATTTATGGGGCTTTCGCACATCGTACATTTTAAGCAGTATGTAAAGGGCGCGCTGTTTGCGCTGTTGGAGATTTTAATGCTGATCTCGCTTCCGATGATAATTGGAAAGCTGTCTGACATGGTAACCCTTGGGGAACCGCAGCCCCAGCTTCCGATCAAGCAGAGGGATAATTCGATTTTCATGCTGATAGACGGCGTTATGGTGTTGATGGTCGTGGTCTTGTTTTTAACCGTTTATGTCATATCGGTCAAAAGCGCGCTGGACGAATACCGGTTTTTCTGCATGAATGGTGAGATCGCTTCAAACCAGCAGTCTGTCAGGCAGATTTTTGGAAAATCATTTCCGATGATCGCGCTGGCCCCGGCAGTTATCCTTGTTGTATTTTTCGTCATCGTGCCGCTTATATTTTCAGCGGCGGTAGCGTTTACCGATTATTCGTCGCCAGAGCATATTCCGCCCAATAATACGGTAAACTGGGTTGGGTTTAAAAATTTTACCGCACTGTTTGGCGGGAACGCGTCCTGGACTTCCGCGTTGGGGCGTGTGGCGCTTTGGACGTTTGTATGGGCGATATTTGCCACATTTACCTGCTTTGCGCTTGGTATGCTGGTGGCGGTTATTTTAAAAGAAACGCGCATTAAGATCGCGCCGGCATTCCGCGTGATTTTCATCCTGCCATACGCGGTGCCGTCCGTGATCAGTATGCTTGTATGGACGAATCTGTTAAACGGATCTTTTGGAATTGTAAATAAAACGTTGCAGCAGATTAGCATGGCGGGCAATATCCCCTGGTTAAGCGACCCGACGCTTGCAAAGGTAAGCTGTATTTTGATCAACCTCTGGGCGGGCTTTCCATATTTTATGCTGCTGATCATGGGCAATATGACCTCTATCAGCGAAGACCTCTACGAAGCGGCGCGCATTGACGGGGCAAGCACATGGGTGCGGTTTAAAAAGATTACGCTCCCGCTTGTGATCTACCAGACAGCTCCGCTTTTGATCATGGGCTTTACGCATAACGTCAATAATTTTGGAGCTATCTATTTTCTGACAAGCGGAAATCCGGTCGTATCCGATACAACGGTTACCAACGCGGGCGGTACGGATATTTTGATTACCTGGATCTATAACCTGACGATGAACGCCTTGAAATACAATTATGCTTCTGTCATTGCGGTTATGATCTTTATTATTATGGCTCCGTTTGCGATCTGGAACTTTAAAAATACAAAAGCGTACAAGGAGGGGGAAGTATAGTGAAGTCAAAAGGAATAAAAAAAATATGGGGGTATCTTGCGGTTGCCCTGCTTGTGCTGATCTCCTTTTGGGTGATCTATCCGCTTATTTACCTGATCAGCGGGGCGTTTGCGCCGGGATCTTCCATTGCGCAGCTTGCGGTTGTGCCGTTTCAGGACGGCTTTACCTTAGAGCATTTTAAATACTTGTTTGAACGTACAGATTATATCCAGTGGTTTTTGAACACGCTGTATGTCGCGGTTATGACTACGGTTACGACGGTGATCGTAGCGGCCCTTTCCGCGTATGTATTTTCCAGGTTCCGCTTTACCATGAAAAAACAGATGATGATGGCGATGCTCATTTTACAGATTTTCCCTTCTATCGTAGGGATGGTGGCGATGTATGTCATTTTGCTTCGCATGAACGCGCTGGATACGCTCTGGGGGCTTGTGCTTATCTATCTTGCGGGAAATATCCCGTACAACACCTGGATGGTAAAAAGCTATGTGGACACGGTGCCGCGTTCCTTGGATGAGGCGGCGCGTATCGACGGGGCTTCCCACTTTCAGATTTTCAGCAAAGTCGTGATGCCGGTAGCAAAGCCGATCCTTGTATTTTTGGCGATATCCAGCTTTTCCGCTCCATGGATGGATTTTATTTTCCCAAAGATGGTGCTGCGCTCCAGTGAAAAAATGACGTTGGCTATAGGCCTGTTTGGGTTTGTAACGGAAAAGAAGAATGACTTTACCGTATTTGCGGCAGGCTCCCTGCTGATCGCGATACCGTTTATCCTGTTTTTCGTGTTCTCTCAGAACCTGATCGTGACATCCTTAGGTGGGGGGCAGTCAAGGAATAATATATAAAATAAATAAGATAAAAAAATCCTGCAAGAAGAAAATATGGAGGGAAGAAAATGAATTACAGTTTAAACGCGTCGGATTTCCAGCAGAAAAAAATCTGGGATCTGGGCGGGGACTTTTCCGGAAGCAGCGCGGATGGGGAGCGCATTTCATTTACGAATTACTATATGATGAAAAATGGGGAGCCATTTTACGGCATCAGCGGCGAATTTCATTATTCCAGAATGGATGCGTCCATGTGGGAGGATGAGATTGCAAAAATGCAGATGTGCGGGATTAATATAGTCTCTACCTATGTATTCTGGATCCATCATGAAGAAGAGGAAGGCTGTTTTGATTTTACAGGGCGCAGGGACATCCGCAGGTTTTTGGAGCTTTGCGCGAAATACGGGATGTATGTGATTTTGCGCATTGGCCCGTTTGACCACGGCGAGGTGCGTAACGGCGGCATACCGGACTGGATGTACGGAAAACCCTTTGAGGTGCGCCAGCTAAACGAGGGCTTTTTGTATTACACAAAGCGGCTGTACGAAAAAATCGCGCAAGAAGTGAAAGGGCTGTTTTTAAAGGACAACGGCCCGGTGATCGGGGTGCAGATTGACAATGAATATATGCATTCCTCGGCTCCGTGGGAGCTTACGACAGGCGTTTCCAATGAGTGGCTGTTTAAAGGAAACGAAGGGGACGCTTATATGTTAAAGCTAAAGGAGCTTGCGGCGGAATGCGGGCTGGTTCCGGCATTTTATACATGCACCGGCTGGGGCGGGGCTTCCTCGCCGGAGAGTATGCTGCCTTTATGGGGCGGATACGCGTTTCAGCCGTGGCTGTTTTATTCCTATCAGGGGGAGCATCCAAGCACGAAGGAATACGTATATCAAGACCTGCACAACAATGAAATACCAAAATCTTACAATTTTGAGCCAAATTACCAGCCGGAGGATAAGCCTTACGCCTGCTGTGAAATGGGCGGGGGCATGAACTGCTCGTACTATTACCGATTTGTTTTGCCATATAAAAGCGTAGATGCGATGGCAAATATTAAGATCGCCTCCGGCTGCAATTTCCTGGGCTATTATATGTTCCAGGGAGGCAGCAATCCGGTGGGCAAGCACGGCGCGTTTTTAAATGAAGGGCAGATGCCAAAGATCAGCTATGATTTCCAGGCGGCTCTGGGGGAATTTGGACAGGTAAGGGAATCCTACCAACGGCTGAAAGCGATCCATTATTTTACAGCCGCGTTTGCAAAGCAGCTATGCGGGATGAAAACGGTTCTGCCAAAGGGGGCCAGCGGGATTGATCCGAAAGATTTGGAAACGCTGCGGTTTTCAGTGCGCACCGACGGGCACAGCGGGTTTTTATTCCTGAATAATTATCAGGACCATGAAAAGATGCCTGCAAAGGAAGAAGAAACCGTAGAAATCCGCATGCCGCGGGAAACCATTGTATTTCCTAAGATCAGCATTGCGGGGGATGAAAACTGCATCCTGCCGTTCCATCTGGATTTGCAGGGGATCGACCTTGTATGCGCGACGGCGCAGCCAGTCACCTATATGGAAATAAACGGGGAGCTTACGTATGTGTTCCTGCGCCCGGATGGAATGCGCCCTGAGTTTGTATTTGAAAAGGGCGCATCCGTAAATGGCGGCGCGGCGCAAACATACCGTGTGGATGAAACGGCGCAGGCGGATACCTTTACCGTTTCCAAAGACGGGGTTAAAAGAACGATCATCTGCGTCAGCCGGGCGTTTGCAAACCGGATGTATGCGCTGGATCAAAAAGGATTTTTATTTACAGACGCGGCGGTCATGGTACGGGACCAGGCTGTGTATATAGAGACGGAGCAGGCCCGTTGTGACCTGTATGCGTATCCGAAGGATTTGCTTTCGGAGGGCGGCTTTGCGTTCGCGGCTTTAAAAGAAGGATGGGAAGGATGCCCGCAGGGGTTTGGACGGTATGAGACGACGGCGCAGGAAAAATCGATCCCGATTGAGGTAAAGGAAGTGGCGGAAAACCGCTATACGATCACGCTTCCAAAAGATATGACAGACGGGGTAAAGGATGTGCGCCTGCGCATCGAATATCGCGGCGATATCGGCCATGCGTTTATTGACGGAAAGATGATCCATGATAATTTCTGCAACAATGCCCCATGGGAGATTGGTATGCGGACATTTGCAGAAGCGTTAAAGGACTGCCCGCTGACGGTTTACATTACGCCGCTAAAAGAAGGGGCGAAGGTAAATGTGGAGTCCGCTATGGCAGCCCGGATAGAAGAGGTGGAGTCTTGCGTTGGGAAATAAAAAGCGTTGTTGCATCTCCGGTGTATGAGCTTCGGATCATGTAACATGCGCATCAAAAACGCAAGGACTGCCTGCGGTATTCCGCGGGGGTTGTGCCGGTATTTTTTTTAAAGGATGTGCAAAATACGCTTTCACAGGAAAATCCGGTCTGGAAGCAGACGTCTTTTACGGACATCTGCGTTGTGCGCAGCATATATCTGGCGGTGGCGATCCTTGTATTGATGACATATTCGTGCGGGGTAAATCCGGTTTCTTTTTTAAACGTACGTATGAAATGGTAGGGGCTTAGCATCGCGAGCTTTGCCAGCGCGTCAATGGTAATATCCTCCATGAAATGCTCGTTGATATAAGAGACGATCTCCTCCATGGAATTTGACTGGGGATGGCTGTCCGCCTGAAGCGGCGCATATAAGATCAGGCTGGTCAGGATATCGGACATCTGCTTGGAAAGCAGCGCTTCGCGGATGGTTTCACCGCCGGAAAACGTATGGTAGATTTTAAGCATTTTGTTTAACACCGGATAAGGATCGTGGAGAGAGAAAATATTGCCAAGATGATTTATTGCCATTTCGTACCAGGCCCTTGCCACAGGGCCGTCGAAATGGATCCACAGGCATTCATAGCCGTGGTCGGTGCGGTAGCCGTGGGGACGGTAGCAGTCCAGCAGCACGAAATGCCCAGAATCGGTTTCCTGGGAATCGTTTTCCATATTTACCGTCAGCTTTCCGGACTGGATGTACATAAGCAAAAAGCTGTCAAACAGGTTGCGGCGCTGGTGATAACCCGGCTCGTAAATAAAATGCCCGGTACAGAGTGGATAAAAAAAGGCGTTTCGTCCCGAAACGGTCGGGGTATAGTTGTAATAGTCCGAGGATGGAGCGACAAATTTTTCGCAGGATTTCAAAATAATTTCCTCCTAAAATGCTTTATATAATAATATATTACACAGATTTTGAAAAAAATCAAGAGCAATTTTTCTAAATAAATAAGCAGGAATTGGGAATGCGCAAAGGCGGGGAAAGGGATATAGTATACGTATACTACGATGAAATCAGGAGGTTTAAAATGGAAGAAGTAAGAGTATGGGAGCAGCGCGTAGTCATTCCGACTTATGAGATCGGGGAAGCGGAAAAAAACCCGATGTTTTTAGATAAGCGCGTCTATCAGGGGAGCTCGGGAAAGGTGTATCCGTATCCTACGGTGGAAAAAATAAGCGACGTAAAAACGGATAAGGAGTATCAGGCGGTTTATCTGGAAAATGAGTATCTGAAGGTTATGATCCTGCCGGAGCTTGGCGGGCGCATCCAAAGGGCGTATGATAAGACCAACGGCTATGATTTTGTGTATTACAACCATGTCATCAAGCCTGCGCTGGTGGGGCTGGTGGGGCCGTGGATTTCCGGCGGCATTGAATTTAACTGGCCGCAGCATCACCGTCCGACTACCTATCTGCCGGTGGACCATATGATCTGTGAAAATGAGGACGGGAGCAGGTCTGTGCTCGTGCATGACGTAGACCAGATCAACGGGACAAAGGGGATCGCGAAATTTACCCTGTATCCTGGGAAGGCATATATAGAGATCACCGGGCAGCTTTATAACCGCACGGCGATGCCGCAGACTTTCTTGTGGTGGGCGAACCCGGCGGTTCCGGTAAATGATGATACGCAGTCAATCTTTCCGCCGGACGTACACGCGGTCATGGATCACGGAAAGCGGGACGTATCCAGATTTCCAATCGCGACCGGGGTTTATTATAAAAAGGACTACAGCGAAGGCGTGGACATATCCAGATACAAAAATATCCCGGTGCCGACCAGCTACATGGCGGAAAAGTCGAAGTACGATTTTGTAGGAGGCTATGATTACGGCAAAAAAGCCGGGATCTTACATGTGTCGGACCACCATTTCTCTCCGGGGAAAAAACAGTGGACATGGGGCTGCGGCGATTTTGGAAAGGCATGGGACCGGAGCCTGACGGATGAAGACGGGCCGTATGTGGAGCTGATGACCGGCGTATATACGGACAACCAGCCGGATTTCACATGGCTAAAGCCGCTGGAAGAAAAGACGTTTCGGCAGTATTTTATGCCATATAAGGCCGTAGGCCAAGTGAAAAACGCTTCGATAGACGCGTGTGTCAACCTGACAAATGAAAATGGGAAAATCGGCGTAACCGTTTATGCAACCGGCAGGCATGAAGCAAAGATTACCGTAACCTATGACGGGGAGGCCATCCTTTGTGAAAATGCGGTGATTTCCCCAACGGATATTTATGAAAAAAGCATCGCGTTTGACGCGGCGGATGAAACAAAGCTTACGGTGAGCGTAACGGAAGGGGAAAGCGTGCTTGTAGCCTATACCCCGGAAAAACAGGAGATTCCAAAGCTGCCAAAGCCAGCGGAAGCAGTCGGCGAGCCGCAGGAGTTTCAGACGGTGGAGGAGCTGTACCTTGCGGGGCTGCATATCGAGCAGTACCGCCATGCGACCTATCTTCCAGACCCTTATTATAAGGAAGCGTTAAAGCGCGATCCGGGGGACATCCGTACGAATAACGCGTATGGAATGCTTTTGATGAGGCGGGGAAATTTTTCGGAAGCGGAAACGTATCTGAAAAAAGCGCTGGAGCGTATGACAAGGCGCAATCCAAACCCGTATACAAGCGAAGCGTATTATAACCTTGGCCTGGTAAGGTTTTATATGGGAAGGGACGATGAGGCTTACGACGATTTCTATAAAGCCACATGGAGCAATGAACAGCAGGAAATGTCATATTATTATCTGGCGGCTATCGACGCGAAAAACGGGCGGTTTGCCCATGCGCTGGAAATGGCGGAAAAGGGCCTTGTAAAAAATATGCATAATGTCAAGGCGCGGGCGTTAAAAGTCTATATTTTGTGTAAATTGGGAAGGACGCAGGAAGCAAAAGCGTTTGCGCGGGAAAACCTCGCTCTGGACCCGTTTGATTATGTGACAGGCTTTGAGGCGGCTTTGTTGTCAGAGGATTTTGACGCGCAAAAAGAAAAGCTGAATGATCTGATGCGCGGCTTTGACCAGAATTACCTGATGTCCGCTAGGGATTACGCGGAAGCGGGCGCGTATGAAGAAGCGTTTTCCATGTTGTCGGAGTGCGGGCAGCAGTCTCCGCTAATAGAGTATTATAAGGCGTACTATCTGGGGAAAATGGGCCGGAGTAAAGATCTGGAAGCGGCAAAAGCAAGGGTGGAGCAGGCGGAGGCCATGAAGCCGGATTATTGTTTCCCGAATAAATTAGAGGACATTGCGGCGCTTCGGTATGCGGTGGAAGAATTTGACGCGGGCATGGCTGCCTACTATCTTGGATGCCTGTATTACGACAAGCTGCAAAGGAAAGAATCCATCCGGCTGTGGGAGTTTGCCGCGGAAAAATATCCAGATTTTGCGACGGTGCACCGCAATCTTTCCCTTGCCTATTACAATACGAGGCAGGAAAAAGAAGCGGCAAAAGCCGAGATGGAAAAGGCGTTTGCGCTGGATACTTTAGATGTGCGCGTATTTTTAGAACTGGATCAGCTATATAAAAAATTAGGTTACAGCTTTGCGCAAAGGCTTGCGGAATATGAGAAGCATTCGGACATTATAGGCGGCAGGGACGACCTGTTTATTGAGTATATCACGCTCAACAATATGACCGGGCAGCATCAGAAAGCATATGATCTTGCGATGGGGCGGCATTTCCATACATGGGAAGGCGGGGAAGGCAAGATTACGATGCAGTACACGCTGGCCCTGGTGGAGCTGGCAAAGCAGGCTCTTGCGGCAGGGGACGCGAAAAAGGCGGAGGAGCTTTTGCAAAAATCCCTTGTTTATCCGCAAAACCTTGGGGAAGGGAAGCTGGAAGGCACAAAGGACAACCATGTATATTATAACTTGGGGCTGGCCCTGGAAGCGCAGGGACGCCAAAGGGAAGCGCAGGATTGCTTTGAGCGGGCGGCAGTAGGCACAGACGAGCCTGCGGGCATGATGTACTACAATGACCAGCCTGCGGATATGATCATGTACCAGGGGCTTGCAAAATTAAAGCTGGGAGAGCCTGCGCAGGCGAAATCCAGATTTTATCGTTTGATCGATTATGGAGAAAAACACTTGTGGGATGAAGTCAAAATTGAGTATTTTGCGGTATCCCTGCCGGAATTTCAGATATTTAATGAAGATTATACCGCAAGAAACAAAGCCCATTGTTATTATCTGATGGCGCTTGGCAATCTTGGACTTTCCAATGAGGAAAAAGCAAAAGCGTTTTTCCATAAGGCGCTTGAGATCGAGCCGTCGCATATGATGTGTACATTGTACTTATCCAACTTGGAACACAGATAAATCGTCGGGCAGTTTCGGATCAGCGGCGATAAGCAGCCGGGGTATTTTTATACTCCCGGCTTTTTTGTGTATAGCCAAGCTGGGATATATCTTCATGCTTGACTATCACTTATCAAAAGTCCTTGAAACTGATTTTTTTCGAGGACTTTTATTTAGTTTCGAAAGAACCTTTTTTTTGCCAGCTAAACATGTTATAATAATCAAATAAAAATCGCCGAATGGCAGAATATATATACAAACCATTTGGCGCGCGAAAATAAAAACAGGATATGCATAAAAGCAAAAAGGGCGGCGTATGAAAAAAGAACGGTTAGATATCCTCCTAGTGCAAAGAGGGTTAGCGCCCTCCAGGGAGAAAGCGAAAGCGGTCATTATGGAGGGGAATGTCTATGTAAACGGGCAAAAAGAAGATAAGGCTGGTTCTATGTTTGAGGAAAGCGCCCCGATCGAAGTGCGCGGCAGGACGCTTTGTTATGCCAGCCGCGGCGGTCTGAAGCTGGAAAAAGCCATTCAAAATTTTGGGGTATCGTTAGAAAATAAAATTTGCATGGATATTGGAGCATCTACCGGAGGCTTTACCGACTGTATGTTGCAAAATGGGGCGGTAAAGGTCTATGCGGTGGATGTGGGATATGGTCAGCTTGCATGGAAGCTTCGCCAGGATGAGCGGGTTGTGTGCATGGAAAAGACGAATATTCGCTATGTCACGAAAGAGGATATTGCGGATGTGATCGATTTTGCGTCTGTGGATGTGTCGTTTATCTCCCTTACGAAGGTATTAGGCCCTGCAAAAGAGCTGTTGGCTTCTGGCGGCGAGATGGTCTGTTTGATCAAGCCGCAGTTTGAGGCGGGGCGCGAAAAGGTTGGAAAAAAAGGCGTTGTGCGTGATAAGAAGGTGCATCTTGAGGTGATCGACCACGTATTGTCTTTTGCCAGAGAGACGGGATTTATTGTATTGGCGCTGGAATTTTCCCCGATCAAAGGGCCGGAAGGGAATATTGAATATCTGGCATACTTAAAGAAAACAGAGCCGGAAAAAACAGACGCGCAGCATACGGGAGAACTAGGTGGGCAAAGGATGCAGGAGGGAGAGCTGGATTGTGCGGCGGTAGTGGAAGCGGCGCATACATTGTTGGATAAATGAAAAATTTTTTATTGATTGTAAATGCTTCCAAGGATTTTGATCTGGAAGAAACAAAAAAAATCTGTAAATATGTGGAGGAAAAAGGCGGAGCCTGCCATTACGCGTCCATGATGGACGGGCAGGTGGGCATTGAGGGATTTTCCAGGCAAAAAGATTTGCAGGGAGTGGAATGCGTCCTTGTGCTTGGCGGCGACGGCACTTTGATCTGGGCGGCAAGGGAGGCTGCGGCATGCAGGGTTCCGCTGATCGGGATCAATATGGGGACGCTTGGCTATCTTTGTGAGCTGGAAGTCGGCGAAAGCGCGTTTTGCGCCATAGACCAGATCATGCAGGACTCCTATATCATAGAAGAGCGGATGATGCTTTCGGGCAAGATGCAGTATGGGGAAAAATCGTATTATGCCCTAAATGACATCGTGTTCCACCGTACCGGGCCGTTGTCTTTGGTTATTTTGATTGTGTATGTAAATGGAAAGTATTTAAACACTTTTCAAGGTGACGGCATTATTTTGTCTACGCCTACCGGTTCGACGGGCTACAATATGTCCGCCGGAGGGCCGATCGTAGACCCGAAAGCGCAGTTAATCCTGTTAACACCGATCAATGCCCATATGTTCAGCCCAAAAAGCATTGTGCTGGACGCTGGGGATGAGATCACGATTGAGGTGGCAAGCAGGCGGCTGCAAAAAGATGAAATGGTGGAAGTAAGCTTTGACGGGGACAGTGGATTTCGGTTACCGGTAGGCGGGCGCGTCCAGATATGCAGAGCGGAAAAATGCACGAAGATTTTAAAATTAAGCGAGATTAGCTTTTTGGAGATTCTACGTAAAAAGATGCAGGAATACTAGAGCGTGTTTGAAAAATCATTCCAGCCATCGGCATTCCCCACTTCACGGAGAAATTAATTTCAGATTTAAGAATAAAAGCCTGGATGGCGCAGGAGCGTCAGAAAGAGGAAAATATGAAGTCTTCCAGACAGGAAAAGATTTTGGAGATCATAAAAAAGCATGAGGTAGGCACGCAGGAGGATCTGTCAGCCTATTTGGAGCAGGCGGGTTATCAGGTCACGCAGGCGACGGTGTCCAGGGATATCAGGGAATTGAAGCTGATCAAGGTGGCGCTTGACAATGGCAGGCAAAAATATGCTGTGGGAAACGAAGGGGAAGGGCAGCATATCGTGCGCAAATATATCCGCGTGTTCCAGGACGGCGTGCGGTCGATTGATATGGCGCAAAATATCCTTGTGGTTAAAACAGAATCAGGAATGGCGATGGCGGTCGCGGCGGCATTAGACGCGATGGACTGCAAGGAGGTTGTAGGCAGTATCGCGGGGGACGATACGGTGATGTGCGCGGTGCGTACCGTGGAAGACACCGCCTTACTGATGGAGCGGTTACGGAAGTTAGCTGGCGCCACGGCGGAATAAAATGTTAAGTCGGCGTTATTTCGTAAAATTCAGTGATTATGAATATAAATTCACGAAAGAAGGTGGGAGGATGCTTCAAAATCTTCATGTAAAAAACCTCGCGTTAATTGATGAAGCCGAGGTGGATTTTTCAGAAGGGCTAAACGTGCTGTCCGGTGAAACCGGCGCGGGAAAATCAATTATCATAGGCTCTATCGGCGTGGCGCTTGGAGAGAAGGTGTCAAAGGACATTATCCGAAAGGACGCGGATTATGCGCTGGTGGAGTTGATATTTTCGGTGGATGGGCCTGTGAAAAAAAAGCTGGCTGCGCTGGACATCCCGATGGACGACGAGCAGGTCATATTGACCAGAAGGATTACCGGCGGCAGGCCAATCGCGAAAATAAATTCCGAAAGCGTGTCTGCCGCAAAATTAAAAGAAGCGGCGGCTCTTTTGATCGATATCCATGGACAGCATGAGCACCAGTCGCTTTTGAACAAAAAAAACCATCTGCAAATTCTGGATTCCTATGCAAAAAAATCTTTACATAGCATTTTGCAAAAGTTGTCGGACACGTATCACGATTATTCGGTAATCCGTAAGGAATTAAAGGAAGCGGAAATCGATGCGGGCCAGCGGGAGAGGGAGCTTTCTTTTTTACAATATGAAGTGGAAGAAATTGAAAATGCAAATTTAATAAAAGGAGAAGACGACGAGTTAGAAGCGCAATATAAAAAAATTTCCAACAGTCAAAAGATCATGGGAAGCATTGGGCAGGTTTATAAGCTGACGGCGGAAAACGGCGCGGCAGAGCTTACGGGACATGCCGTGCAGGAAATTTCCGGCGTCAGCGGCTATGACGAGCAGCTAAGATCCCTGGAAAGTCAGTTAATGGAAATTGACAATTTATTGAATGATTTTAATTATGAACTGACAAACTATATTCAGGATGCGGAATTTGATGAAGAGCGTTTTTATGAGGTGGAAAAACGACTGGATTTAATAAATGAGTTAAAGGCAAAGCATGGAGGCAGCATAGAAAAAATTTTATCGGAATATGAGGATAAGAAAGAACGGATTGAAAAGCTGTCGGATTATGACGCATATCTGTCGGGCCTGCGGCAGGATGTGGAGCAAAAAGAAAATCAGTTAGCGCAGCTTTGTGAAAAAGCGTCCAAGATCCGCAAAAAAGCGGCTTTGGAGCTGACGAAAAAAATAAAGTCCGCTTTAATCGATCTCAACTTTTTGGACGTTCAATTTGAATTGCAGTTTACAAGGAAAAAGGAATATTCCGCAAACGGCTTTGATGAAGTGGAATTTTTGATTTCCACGAATCCGGGAGAGCCGTTAAAGTCTTTAACAAAGATTGCGTCAGGCGGTGAACTGTCGCGTATTATGCTTGCGATCAAAGCGGTGTTAGCCGACTGTGACGAAATCGGGACTTTGATCTTTGATGAAATTGACACCGGCATCAGCGGCAGGACAGCCCAGATGGTTTCGGAAAAAATGAATGTGATCTCAAGCAAGCATCAGGTAATCTGCATTACCCACCTGCCGCAGATCGCGTCCATGGCGGACAGTCATTTTTTAATCGAAAAAAGCGCAAAGCGTAATAAAACGGTTACAAATATTAGAAAGTTAAATGAAGATGAAAGCATTCAGGAGCTTGGGCGGATGCTCGGCGGCGCAAAGATTACGGATACGGTGCTGCAAAGCGCAAAGGAAATGAAGGATTTGGCAGCCGCCACAAAAAATTCCCTGATTTAAAAAGTGAAGCCGGGCTATACTAAGAGACAGAGGTATTCTGTCTCTTTTTTTATGCGCAGACCCGCATATGGAAGATTGCAGCTAACGCAGCTGCGGGTCGCGCGGCGAGTAGAGAAGAAAAACCTTCTCTACTCGATTGTACGCGTGCGCCCAGATGAAATAGTCAGAAAAAGCTGACGGTCGCCCGGCGCGCGAGTAGGGGAAGAAAGAGCTTCCCCTACTCGATTAAGCAGACCCGCATATGGAAGATTGCAGCTAACGCAGCTGCGGGTCGCGCGGCGAGT
>CANDMI010000038.1 GCA_947385775.1 uncultured Eubacterium sp.
CAATGTCCGAATCAATGTCCGAATTGGAAAGAGCAAGAATGCAGATTATTTTGATCTATCTGGAAACAAATAAAGAAATAAATAGCGCTGTTGCAGCAAAATTGCTGGAAGTTGAGATAAAGACCGCAAGTCGTTTGTTGTTGAAGGCTGAAAAGCTGAATATTCTTAAAAGCGCTGGAAAAACAAAAAATAAGGTATATTTTAGGGAATAATGCAAATGAATGTCATAAGAATTTATAAATGCAGGAATGAACGAAGTAATCTTTTTTCATCATCCCACCGGCAAGAATGCGCGCCTCGATTTGTTTTCGTTCGGCATCAGTAATTATGAAACTAAGGATTCAAAGATTCCCGCCAGCGCAAAAAAGCTCCCGCCGCTGGCTCTATATACAGGATACCAGCAACAGGAGCGTGTTTTCTTAACTTACGCGCAAAATATTCTTTTGATTTTCTGTAAATTTTCTTACGATCTAAAAAACCGCAAAGTGGGGGACGCAGATGGCGGCAATGATTTTTCAAACACGCTCTAGCTTTCCTTTTGCAATCCAAGTAAATACCGCTTTCTGTATTTTAACTCCGCATATTTCAAAACCCGATTGTAATAGACCGGATTTCCGGCGCCGCCGAGCGCCCCAACGACAGGAAGGCCCTGGATAAATTTCAAAAGCAGCATATCCACCGCAAACGCGTTCGCCGTGCGTTCGATCTGGCTTTCAAGCTCCTGCGTCTCTTCATCGGGTTTATGATCACCTGCGATCAGCCGGTCCACCTTTTCGTTGCATGCCGCCCACGCGTCCCCTTTGGAAACAGACGCTTCCATAAGCTTTAAGATAAAATCCCTTTCTTCCTTTGAACGATGGTCAAACCCATAGCGCAGCGAAACCTCATAAATCCCTTTTAGCAAAACCCCGACAAACAGCACAATGTCCGGCAGGCCAATCCCAAGCGCCCCAAGGCCAAGCCCTTCCACGCTGGTAAACGCTATATTGCGCAAATTGGAGCGCTTTGCATCCTTACGCCGCTTTTTTAACGTGCCGCGATCCGCTTTCAGCTGGAAGGCAAAATCATGGATCTCATTGTCTTTTTCGATGGAATCCTTGTCATAGGTCTTTTCGATCACGCCAACGCCTTTTTCAAAAATGATCTGAAACGCTTTGCAAAACGCCTTTTGCAGATTTCCGTACAGCTTATCCGGGATTTTTTCCGTAAGGGCCGTTTTCCATTTCGGCGTATCCTGCTTCAGCGCCGACCTGCACAGCGCTTTTTCCTGCCTGCTTACAATCTGTAATTCTTTTTTTATAGAAGTTTCGTATTTCGAAGCTTTATATTTCGAAGCTTTATATTGCCTTTTTTTATTTTGTAACATGTGTCCTTTCACCTCTTAATCCGCCTGACGATTTCTGTTTACAACCCCTTATAACCATGCAACAGCAAACTAACTATAAAATCAAAACCTTCTTTCCCTCAAACGCGAATCCATAATGGCGTATCCGCTCCTTTGAAATCCCCTGCGCGATCAGCTCGCTGTCATATCGTTTTTCCTCAATCTGTTTTAAAGCCGCTTTCGCGGTCTGCTCCAGGGAATCTTCTTCCTGCGGATCATGCACCTTAAACTCCATTACAAAGGCCGGATCTTCTATTTCGCAGGGACAAAGCATCACATCGTATCTCCCAAACCCGCTTTCCCGGTTCGAAGCGACCTGATACCTGCCCGCAAGCTCCACCATAAGTCCGAGAACAAAGCCATGGTAAAACCGCTCTGGCTCCGCGCCGTTTGAAGGCTTTTTTGCGGAGTCAAAGTAACTGAATGTGGCAAGCGCCACTTTATTCATATATCGGTTCATCGCTTTTACATCCCCAAGCAGCAGCGCCTTTATAAACTCGTTGTATGGCACGTCCTCCCCGCTGAACCAGTCGTGTATAAGCGTTCGAAACATCAAAAACACTTCCCGGTTCGTCAATTCCAATCGATACGTAACGGCTCCTGTCTCCTGTGAAAACCGTTTTCCTGTAACCTTTAGATACCCGCTTGCCAAAAGCAGGCTCCAGATAGCCCCGTATTTTTTGTGGAGCTGTTCGAATATGATCTCCTCATCCATTTCCGTTTCAAAAAAGCCGCCCTTCATCAACCCTTCCATAACGACTTTCGTATGGGCGCTCCCCTCCCGGATCAGCAGACTTACAAGGCCATTCGAGCTGGAATTTGCCCAATACGGCTTGTATTCTTTATATTTCAAAAAATTCGTGATAGACCAGGGATTGTACATATTCCGTTTGCTGCCAAAGGTAAACCCGTCATACCATTTTTTGACATTTTCCTCTTCCCCTTCCATCCCCATCCATTTTAATGCAAAAGACACTTCTTCCTGCGTAAATCCAAACCAGCTGCGGTAGGACTCACAGGTGACCGTCACCACCGTCAGGTTATTAAAATCCGAAAAAATAGATTCCTTGCCCACCCTTGTGATCCCTGTCAATACGGAGCGCTCCATACTCGGATTGGTTTTAAAGGCAGAGTTAAACATGCGCCGGATAAATCCAGCCATCTCTTTCCAATATCCATGCACATAAGCTTCCTGAAGCGGCGTATCGTATTCATCCAAAAAGATCAGCGCCTTTTTTCCATAATAGCATTCCAGATAATCGGAAAGGTATTTCAACGCCAATACCGCCACATCATCCGGCATGCGATGCGATACCGAATCAAAAAATTCCAGATCTTTTTCATCCATGCCCTTAGCGTCTTTTACGTATTTATGGGCACTGTACAATTTCTCCAACGCATGCTTGATCCCCTTTTTTGTTTCTTCAAAGCTTTCCCCCTTGATATCCGCAAAGCTTAAAAAAATCACAGGATAGCTTCCCTGGAGCTTTCGATACTTCTCATCCTCCCAGACTGACAGCCCCTCAAACAGCTCGCTGCGGCCTTCATATTCCTTGGAAAAAAAACAATTCATCATATCCAGGTTCAACGTTTTCCCAAAACGGCGCGGACGGGCGATCAGCGTAACAATATCCTTATTCTCCCACCACTCCTTGATCAGCCCTGTTTTATCGATAAAAAAGCATTCGTTCTTTCGTATAAATTCAAAGCTCTGCGCCCCAATGGAAATCGTCTGATCCATAGCCTGCTCCTTTTCTCCAACGCATTCCTGTTTTCATTCTTATGTTTTCATTTTTTATTTCCATTTTTATCGTAGCATAAAAAAAATGGCGCCGCAAGGCTTTGGAAAAAAGACGGTAAAAAACAATAAAATAAAACAATAAAATAAGACACTGAAAAAAACGATAATAAATCAAAAAACGGGCAGGGAAAACCTCCCTGCTTCTGGGCTAAACTCTAGAGCGTGTTTGAAAAATACTCTGGCGTAACAGTTCAGCCATCGGCTGTAAGATGTGCGAATCATGCTTGCATGAATGAGCGCGTCTCACAGTCGATGAGCGGAGCGCCCGATTATGAGCAAAGTTAGCTGCAAAGCAGCGGGAAAGCGCCGCAGGCGCCTCCTCGAATGGCGCGGGCTGAACTGTTACACTCTAACCCAAAATCGACAATGTTTTTATTGACTCTGTTTTTCCAACCATGTATACTGGAAAAAAAGGAGGTATTTTCACATGGCAAAAATTTTAATCAGCCCTTCGAAGTACATACAGGGCGCGGGGGAATTGGAAAACTTAGGCACATATGCCGCGGCATATGGAAAAAAGGCGCTTATTTTAATAAGCGAAGGCGGATACAAGCGTATCGGCGATGCGATTAAACAAAGCTTTGAAAAAACCGAATGCAGCATCGAATTCGATTATTTTAACGGAGAATGCAGCAAGAAGGAAATCGAGCGCTTAAATGAGCTTATGAAAACTACAGGCAGCGATTTTATCATCGGGATTGGCGGGGGAAAGATTTTTGATACGGCAAAGGCAGTCGCTTATTACGCGAAAACGCCTGTCCTTATCTGCCCTACCATCGCCTCGACAGACGCTCCTTGCAGCGCGCTTTCCGTAATTTACACGGAAGATGGGGTTTTTGAAGAGTATCTCTTCCTTCCGGCAAACCCGAATCTCGTATTGCTGGACACAACTATCATTGCAAAATCCCCGGTTCGCCTGACCGTATCCGGTATGGGAGACGCGCTGGCTACTTATTTTGAAGCAAGGGCTTGTCAGAAAAGCCAAGCCACTTCCTGCGCTGGCGGCAAGACGACGGAGGCTGCTATGGCATTGGCAAAATTATGCTTTGACACGTTAATGGCAGAGGGCGTGAAAGCAAAAGTGGCATTGGAAGCAGGAGCCTGCACAGAAGCGGTGGAAAAGGTCATCGAAGCAAATACTTTGCTTTCCGGGATCGGATTTGAAAGCGCCGGGCTTGCGGGAGCGCATGCCATCCATAACGGCCTGACCGTACTGGAGGAATGCCACCATATGTACCACGGGGAAAAAGTAGCGTTTGGCACGATCACACAGCTTGTTTTAGAAAACGCGCCTGCCGATGAATTAGAAGAAGTCATTGATTTTTGCATTGACGTGGGCCTTCCTGTCACATTAAATGAGCTTGGCGTGACCGAGGTGACGGACGAAAAGATCATGGAAGTCGCAAAGCTCGCCTGCGCCGAAACCGACACGTTGCACAATATGCCTTTTGATGTCACACCACAAACCGTTGCGGCGGCATTGAAAGCGGCGGACGCTTATGGGCATTATTTTCTGGGAAATTAACCGCATAATTTTGTGCAAAAACTAAAACAGGAAAGGCAGCAGAATCCCTGATTCCGGTACGCATCAAAGCAGCGGCGGCAGGGGCTGAATGGATCTCATCTGTTCATTTTTAGGACATAACAAATCCCGCCGGCTTACTGCCTGGCGGGGATTTGCTTATAGAAATATGATCACTTTCAAACAGCAGCCTTCGTTTTGGTAATCTGGCCGTCCGCATTGCAGTAGTATTTCCTGTTGCCCACGGTTACCCATGTCTTAACTGCTATCCTGCCGTTCTTCTTTGCAAAATACCGTTTGCCCTTTACTTTAAATATCTTATTTACTACAATCACGCCGTCCGCATCTGAATACACTTTGATGCCCTTGGCGATTGTGGTGAACGTATTTTTCGCAATCGCGCCGCTGGCCTTGGCATAATATTTCCTGTCGTTCACGCTTACGATTTTATTTACCGCAAGCGTCCCGTCTGCTCTGGCATATACAGTATTGCCTTTTTCGGTTGTAAATAACCCTTTTTTGGCGATCGCGCCGCTAGTCTTGGCATAATACTTTTTGCCGCCTGCGGTAACGGTCATACCGGTTGCAAGCGTCCCGTCTGCTTTCGCATAAACCGTATTTCCATACGGCGTTTCGCAAAATTCTCCTTTGGCCACCGCGCCGTCTTCTTTTGCAAAATATTTCTTGCCACTAAGCGTAATGCTCTGGTTCTGGGCTATCTTTCCGTCTCCTTTCGTACAGTACATCGTACCGTCCGAAGCCGTTACGACTGTGCCTGTAATCTTCTTTCCGGCATCATCCGTAATATACTTTGCGCCGTCTTGCGTTTCCACAATCGAATTGGTCAATACCGTTCCGGATGGATTGGTAAACGTGCCGTCCGCATTTTCGGAAGCATTCGTTACAACTGTATTATCCGGCGCAGAAACAGTTGTGTCCGGCGCCGTCGGATTGTCTGTATCCGGCGCTGGATCCGGAGTGGCTGTGTCTGGCGCTGTTGTGCCGGCGCTGCCAGCGCTGGAACCGCCCGATGAGCCGCTAGAAGAACTGCCAGAACCCCAGTAACCGCCCGATGAACCGCCAGAACCCCAGGAACCCCCCGATGAGCCGCCAGAGGAAGACCCGCCAGTCGCAGGAATGCGCTCGCTCTGGCGGTATCCGCAGACGCTGCAATCCCTGTGTCTGCTGCCGTCCGTATAAGCGGCCGCATTCACATCAACGGTCCAACTGCCATAATCGTGTTCTGCATAGCCATCTTTTTCGGCCTGATCGGTGATTGGACAGTCTGTAGCGCCGCAGTCATGCCAGTGATGCGTTTCGTTCTTAGCCCATTCCGTACCCCAGGCGTGTTTATGTGCGTCCGGTTCCGTCTCTCCCGGTTTTTCACTTTCGTCAAACGGCTTACCGCAAACAGTACAGTTACCATTTTCATCCGCCACACCCGTATGGCCATCCTTACAAGGATCATCTTTGACAAGGTCGCTCGAGTCGTCAGGATCAGCGGCAAATGGGTTCTTCGCGTTATACTCGACCTTTGTTTCTTTTAAATTAGCTTGAATCGTCTTGTTCATCATTTTCTCCCAGTCGCTTTGTGTGCCGCCGAAAGAAATAGTCTGCAACGGAGTGTTCAAAAACGGACTTGTAGGATTATTTTCCTCATATAATGCCTTAACAGATGCCGGTATATACAGATTTCTAATCAGTAGGCATGAAGCAAACATACCGTCAGAGAGAGCCGTCAGTTTCTCTGGCAGCACCACGAGTGACACATACCAGCACCGGGAAAACGTATAGGCCCCCATTGTTACATCGCCAGTACCCGGAGCAAATCTGACACTTACCATGTTCTGGCAGTCCATAAATGCTCCTACGCCTACTGAGCGAATCGTTTTTGGAAAATCTATGTACTGCAAGCTTTTGCATGCCCGGAATGCATTGTCTCCAATTATCTCTAACCCTTCAGAAACAGATACTGAGGTTAAGTTTTCGCAGCTGTGGAAAGCATCATTGCCTATGGAAACTGTTTTGCCAGGGATCGTGACGCCTAATAATTTGGATTCCTGAAATGCCTGATTCCCGATCTCTGTGACCGTATCAGCTATCAGTACATTCATGGCTGTACTCTGATAAAACGCGTAATCCCCAATTTTTGTGATGCCTTTTTCAATGTTAATGGCCTTGACAGACGGATAGCCATCCGTTTCCCAGCCCGGCCGGTTATCAGCGCCATAATTCGGTATTTCTCCCTCGCCGGAGATTGTCAGCGTACCGCCCTTGGTCAGTTCCCAGTTCAGACTGCCTTCCGTGCCGTTTTGGACTGTTTCGTCAGCGGTTTCTTCATCCGGGGATGTAAAACCCTCTGGATAACGCGTAACAATAAAATTTGCCGCCTCTGCTTCCGCCTTGCTTAGCGCTCTTCCCCAGTGCACGGATTTGTTATAATTGCCTTCTGCGACAATAACCCCTGTGGCGCTTTTTTCCAGTACGATGACAAAATGCGTATTGTTCAGCCTAAGAATATCACCCACCTTAATATCCTCATAAGAAAACTGCCCGAAATCAGAAACTCTCGCTGGAAGAGTTCCGAACGCGGTATCGCTTAGAATGAACACAAATGCCGCACAGCCGACACCCCCCGCGCTCCTTTGACCGGACCGCCGTTAAACCAGTAGGCAGTCTCATTCGTCGGGCTGTCTTTGCCATACGGCGTAAAATTAGTCCAAAGAACGCCCTCCTGATAGGCTTCCTTGTCTTTGAGCGCAATCATGCGTTCATAAGCCTCCTGATAGCTCGGACATTCGACCTTAGCGGTTACGTTTTTTTCTTCGAATGTTTCCCCGCTTTGCCCGGCGCCAGAAAGCTCTGTATCTGCCCCATCCATTATAATGGTGGACGGTGTATCTGTCCCGGATATTTGCGCGGCGGACTGTTCACTTGATACCCCATTACTGTCCGCAGCTGGGCATTGGCTTAAAGAATCTGCGCCAGCAGCCGTTCCCGTAAAAGAGACTGTCATGGCCGCAGACAGCAGCAGCGCGATGGCTTTCTTCACATTTTTTTGCATAAAACATACCCCCTTTAATTGTGTAACCAAGTCATTGCGTAACCAAGTCATTGTTTAACCAAGTCATTGCGTATAAAACCCTCCTTTTCTCTTTTTATAAACGCTCGGAATCTCAAAGCCCTATTTTATGCGGCTTGCGAGAGTCATTTTTTATAAATTCCCCCACAGAGCTGTCTTTGAATGTCGGATAAGGGCAATTTTACATATGCTTCCATAATTATAACCGTTTCTAAAAATATATGCCATACCTTTAAATTATTATCACAAACGCTACATCGGATAGACATGTTAAAAAATACTCCTCCCCCATCCACTTACCTTCGCACCCTGGCCCCCTCTCCTCCCATAACCGCTTCCACTTCCTTTTTACTTGCCATCGAAGTATCCCCCGGCGTTGTCATCGCAAGCGCCCCATGCGCCGCCCCATAATCCACCGCGTCCTGTGCATCCCCCGTCGCCATCAGCCCGTAAATCAGCCCGGAAGCAAAAGAATCACCGCCGCCTACACGGTCTAAAATCTCCAGGTTTTTATAGTCCTTAGACTGGTAAACCTTCCCATCCGACCAGCAGATCGCGCCCCAGTCATTTAGCGTCGCGGTCTTTACCGTGCGAAGCGTCGTTGCGACTGCTTTAAAATTCGGATATACCCTTGCCGCCTCGTTCACCATTTTTTCATACCCCGCCAGGTTCAGCTCCTTTAGCCCGGCGCCGTTGCCTTCGATTTCAAAGCCAAGACATGCCGTAAAGTCTTCCTCGTTTCCGATCATAACGTCTACGTACTTTGCAATCTCCCGGTTGACCTGCCTGGCCTTTTCCAGACCGCCGATCGCGCTCCACATAGACGGGCGGTAATTTAAATCATACGATACAACCGTGCCATATTTTTTCGCGGCTTTGATCGCCGCAACCGCCGTTTCACACGCCTGATCGGACAGCGCCGCGTAAATCCCTCCGGTATGGAACCACCGCGCGCCCAGCCTGCCAAAAATATAGTCAAAATCAAAATCCTTTGGCGAAGCCTTGGATATAGCGGTGTTTGCCCGGTCGGAGCAGCCAAGGGCGCCGCGGATGCCGTAGCCCCTTTCGGTGAAGTTAATGCCGTTTTTGCAAATCCGCCCAATCCCATCCGTATCCATCCAGTGAATCAGGGACGTGTCCACACCGCCCTGTAAAATAAAATCCTCCATCAACAGGCCCACTTCATTTTTCGCAAACGCCGTAACGATAGCCGTTTTCATCCCAAAACACCTGCGCAGCCCCCGCGCCACGTTATATTCCCCGCCGCCTTCCCATGCGCGAAAGCTCCTTGCGGTACGGATGCGCCCCTCCCCCGGGTCTAAACGCAGCATGACCTCCCCCAAGGATACCGCGTCATATGCGCAATCCCCCTTCGGACGTAAATTTAAATCCATTTTCTGACCTCCATAGTTTGAATTCATACTTTTTTCACACGCTTTAGCGCTATCCAACCAGCCAAACATATGCATATTTGAAACGTGTTATACTATCCCCTTGCTTCCTCTATAATCCTGCACGACTGCGCGCAAAGCTCCGTAATCTCATCCCACCTTTTCTGCCCGATCAGTTCCGCCGTAACCATGTATGAGCCGCCACATGCCGCCACCATCGGGGCTTTCATATATTCCCCCAGGTTTTTTAAGGAAATGCCGCCGGTAGGCATAACCTGAAACATCGGAAACGGCGCGCTCATAGCCTTGATTTTCGCAAGGCCCCCGGACTGCTCCGCCGGGAAAAATTTTAACAGCTTTAAGCCCAGCTTTAACGCGGCATGGTATTCCGACGGCGTGGTGCATCCCGGATAGATCGGAACGCAAAGCTCCTTTGCATACGCTACCAGCTCCGGGTCAAACCCAGGCGTTACGATAAACTTCGCCCCGGCATCTACAGCCTGATCCATCTGCCCTTTTTCCGTAACCGTACCCACGCCCACAAGCATCTGCGGGCAGGCTTCCGTCATCAGCTGGATTGCCTTAGGCGCCCCGGCCGCGCGAAACGTCACTTCCGCGGCAGGCACGCCCCCGGCGCATAACGCCTTTGCAAGAGGCGCCGCGTCCTCCGCTGGATTATCCAGCCTGATCACCGGGATAATGCCAATCTGTGAAATCTGTTTTGAAATGCGCTCCGTTACTTCAAAAAAATCTATTTGATTTCGTTCCTCATCCATATTTTAAGGATTCCCTTTCTTAACTAGCTAAAGCCTGCCAGTGTCTTTTCATAATATACGTTTTGCTCCTGTCCAAACAGCTACACCCCACTGTAAGCCGCAAACCCCGCATCGATCGGCAGCACAACGCCCGTCACCGCGCTGGCGGCTTTCTCGTCGCACAGGAAAAACACGCCGCCTAAAAGCTCCTCGCTCTCCACAAACCGTCCGGTCGGCGTGCCGTTTAAAATCTTTTTGGAACGCGCCGTCGGCGTGCCGTCTTTTTGAAACAAAAGCGCATGGTTTTGATTAGACACCAAAAATCCCGGGGCAATGGCGTTGCATCGGATGCCGCTGCCTGCAAAATGAGTGGCAAGCCACTGTGTAAAGTTGGATATTGCCGCTTTTGCGCCGGAATAGGCCGGAATCTTCGTAAGCGGGGTATAGGCATTCATAGAAGAAATATTTAAAATGCAGCCCTTCTTTTTTTCCACCATATCTTTTGCAAACGCCTGGGTCGGGAGCAGCGCGCCCTGGAAATTCAGCTTAAACACAAAGTCCACCCCATCTGAATCCAGATCAAAAAATGTTTTCTGCCCTTCCTTTGCTTCATGCTGGTATTCATTGTCCGTGGTCGCTTTCGGGCTGTTGCCGCCCGCCCCGTTTACCAGGATGTCGCATGGCCCCAGCTCCTTTACTACCTGCTTATGGACATGGGCAAGGGCTTTCGGGTCTAAGACATCCGCCTTGTACCCTTCGCAGATAAAGCCCTCCGCTTTACATTCCTCCGCCAGCTTTTTTACTGCTTCCTCATTTAAATCCAACGCCGCAACCTTAGCGCCCGCCTGGGCAAACGCCCGGGCCATCGTCCCGCAGAGAGCGCCACCCGCGCCTGTTACGACCGCTACTTTTCCATCAAACGATACCTGATAGGGTAAATCCAGCATAATTTATCCGTCCTTTCTGATAAAAACATCCGTTTACAAATTTTTACTTTCATGCCGTATATAGATTATACAATTCTAACTGTACCTGTGGTCAAAACAATCTGCCAATAGAGTATTGGCATCTCAAAAAAGAAAAAATCTCTTCGTATTATAATAGCAAAGATCCGAAACCAGCCTTTCAAGCTGCCCCCGCTCATCCGGGTACTGGCCGCTTTCTACCCATTCCCCGAAAAGCTCACAGAGCACGCGCCGAAAATATTCGTGCCTCGTATAGCTTAAAAACGACCTGGAATCCGTCAGCATCCCTACAAATGTCCCAAGCGCTCCATTTGCCGCAAGCTCCGTTAGCTGCGCGCGCATACCGGGGCGGCTGTCGTTAAACCACCAAGCGCTGCCCTGCTGGAGCCTGCCGGGTACGCCCCCGCCCTGGAAACAGGCCATAATCGTAGCGATCGCCGTGTTATCCGTTGGATCCAGGGAATATAAGATCATCTTTGGAAGCCCGTCATTTTCCACAAACGCATTCAAAAGCGGGGCAAGGTTTTCCACGCCGGAGCGGCTGTTGACCGCGTCATAGCCCGTATCCGGCCCCAGGTTTTGAAACTGCCTCTTATTATTGTCACGCAGACAGCCAAAATGGATCTGCATAACCCAGTTTAACTGCGCATACCGCTTCGCGCAGGCGATCGTAACCAACGTCTTATAAGCGTCCGCGTCCCCTTTATCCACAGGCCGCCCCTCCATCGCCGCCGCAAACCCCCGGTCCGCCCGCTCTAAGTCCGGTTTTTCATACATGCAGTAATCAAGCCCATGGTCCGCGCATACGCACCCGTGCCCGTCAAAATATTCCATGCGCCGTGTTAAGGCGCTTACCACATCTTTCGTCCCATTTATGGAAAACCCGCAGACTTCGGAAAGCTTTTTGATATATTCCGAAAATCCGGCCTTTTCCATATTTACCGCCTTATCCGGGCGAAACGCCGGGTAAACC
The DNA here is from genome assembly GCA_947385775.1 of uncultured Eubacterium sp. Lineage (GTDB taxonomy): Bacteria > Bacillota > Clostridia > Lachnospirales > Lachnospiraceae > Eubacterium_J. The sequence goes on from CANDMI010000038.1 coordinate 11,874, forward strand.
TTTGCGGGCATATCGGAATCCGCCGCCAAAACCTCATGCCAGTGCAGATCGTCCGCCGGGTCGTCCGTGGTGCAAAGGGCCTGTACCTGAAATTTTTCTAAAAACCCCCTTGCCGAACAGCCCTTTAACTGCTCGCTGCACTGGTCATAAATCTGGTCCGCGTTTTGCGCATTTAAGGTCTTTGTAATGCCAAAGGCCCGCTGCAATTCCAAGTGGCTCCAGTGATAAACCGGATTTCCAATAAACATCGGCATGGCCTTTGCAAAGGCGCGGAATTTCTCTCTTGGCTGCGCGTCCCCGCTCACTTGCTCCTCTAATGCGCCTGCCGCCCGCATCAGCCGCCATTTATAATGGTCGCCCCCAAGCCAAAGCTGTGCGATATTATCAAATTTACGATCCTGCGCAAGCTCTTTCGGGTCGATGTGGCAATGATAATCCAAGATCGGCAGATTTTTTGCCACGTCATGATACAGCCATTTTGCAGTATCCGTGGACAGCAAAAAATCCTCGTCCATAAACCTCCTCATACAATCCCTCCGTTTCGACTTATTTGTCACAGCAAACCTTTCGCTTTCCTGCAACGCTTATTTACAAATCTTCCCTTCCGTCTTTTCCAGCATATCCCAGCAGCCCCAAAGGTACATGATCCCAAGGGCGCGGTCGTAAAGCCCATAGCCCGGCCTGCACTGTTCTCCCCAGATGTGCCGCCCATGATCTGGGCGCACGTAACCTGTGTAACCGCAATCGTGATACGCCTTTACGATATCCAAAATGCCCGTATCCCCGTCGCAGTCCCTATGGGAAGCTTCCGTAAAATCCCCGTTTGGGTAATGCTTTACATTGCGGATATGGGCAAACGCAATACGGCTGCAAAAGGCGCGCACAATATCCGCCACATTGTTTTTCGGATTCGCCGAAAGGGAGCCGGAGCAAAGGCACAGGCAGTTGTACGGATCGTCCACCAGCTTCAGGAAACGCGCGATGGATTCCTTATCGCAAAGCAGGCGCGGCAGGCCAAAAATATCCCAGGGCGGGTCGTCGGAATGGATCGCCAGTTTAATCCCGGTTTCATGGCAGACCGGCATAACCGCTTCCAGAAAATATTTCAGGTTTTCCCACAGCTTTTCCTTTGTAACCGGACGGTAGGCTTCAAATAATTCATCCAGCTTTTGCATACGCTGCGGCTCCCAGCCCGGGAAGGTCATGCCGTGGAGGTTTTTTAGGATATAATCCGCCATTTCCTTATAATCGCCCTGAATCCGGCCTTTTTCATAATATAGCGCGTTAGAGCCGTCCTCCAGCGGATGAAACAGGTCGGTCCTTGTCCAGTCAAAAACCGGCATGAAATTATAGGTGACGACTTTTACCCCAAACTTTGCCAGATTGCGCAGCGTGGTTTTGTAGTTTTCGATATACCGCTCCCTGGAAGGCTTTCCGATTTTTATATCGTCATGGACGTTGACGCTTTCTACCACTTCCATATGAAACCCCGCGCCCTCAATCCGGCGGCGCGCCTTTTCGATCTCTTCCACTTCCCAGACCTCTCCGGCCTGCTTATCATGCAGCGCCCACACCAGCCCGGTAACGCCCGGGATCTGCCGGATCATTTCCGGCGTGATGCTGTCGTTTCCATCGCCATACCAGCGAAATGTCATTTGCATCCTGCTTTCCTCCTCGCATTTTCATCTCTGTCCAAAAGCGCTTCCTTTGCCATGCCATTAAAGCTGCGTATCAAACAGCCCGCAAAACGCGCCCACCGGATCTTTTCCTTTAAACGCCCCTTCTCCCGTCATCAGCTTGTCCACAAGCGCATCCAGGGTCACAGGCTTACTGTCATATGCGTTGATATACGTCCTGGCCTGAGGGATATCCGCCAGCACAAACGGATACTGGACGCTGACCACTACCACCGGAAGTTCAAACACATACCACGGGATCTCGCCGCCGCCCTTTGTCATGCCAAACGCCGGGCGCGCCACAGGCTGGAAACCGCCTGCGATGTCCACGAGGGTCAGAATCAGATCCTGGTTTTCCCGAAATTCCTTGATCGGCGTTTTTCCGGCAAAATAAAGGTTCAGATCCGGTTTTTCCCCGGCTTCCATTTTTTTCATCATCTGTTCCATCGGGCTTTCATAAATAAACGCGTCAAACCCTTTTTTGATCAGCCGTTCTTGCAGCTCCTTTGCAGGGTTCGCCTTTGACGCGCCAAACACGGAAGCAAGCCCCGGGGCGGACAGCCCCTTTACATAGACGATCATAATCCTTTTATAACGCTCCGGTGTGATCGGAAGCACGTTTTTATCTTTATATTTTACAAGCGTGATCGCATGGTCGGTAATCTCTTTTTGCATATCCAAATGGGCCGTACACCCAATAACGTTTTTCATCTGCCCTTTATCCGGCGTAATCTCCTTCTTATCCTTTTTCGAAAGCCCCATATGGGCTTTGAGCGCAAGTATCCGGCGCAACGCGTCGTCTAAGCGTTCCTGCGTAATCCTTCCATCCAGATACCCCTGCTTCATGCTGGCAAAATCTTCGTCCATTTCATTAAAAAATAAAAACATGTCCACTCCGGCGGCGATCGCGCAAGGAAGCGCGTCCGAACGCTTCATCCGGCAGGTCAGCCCCACCATATGGGACGCGTCGGTAAGTATCATCCCGTTAAATCCGAGCTTCTCCCGCAGCAAACCCTGAATCAGCTCCGGCGAAAGCGTGGCGGGCATCATCTCCTCATCCGTAAGCTTTGGGTTAAAATGGCGGGCGTACGCCGGCTGCATAATATGGCCTGCCATGATCGCGTCCAGCCCGTTATCGATCAAAGTCTGATACACCATGCCAAAGGTATTGTCCCATTCCTCACAGCTTAACGTATTTACACTATTTGCCACATGCTGGTCACGAAAATCCAGTCCGTCTCCCGGAAAATGCTTGGCCGCACAGCAAAAACCCGGATTGGCATGGGCGCCGTCCATATATGCTTTTGCCATTTCCGCCACCCGCTTTGGGTCATTTCCATAGGTGCGAAGCCCGATCACCGGGTTTTCCCAATTATACATAATATCGCTGACCGGGGCAAATGACAGGTTGCATCCGATCGCCGCCGCTTCCTTATTTGCCATATAGCCCAGCTGATACGCATAGTCCACGTTTCCGGTAGCCGCGATTTTCGTCTGGCTCCCGATCATCGTCCCGTCCACACAGGCCCCGTCCCCGCCGTTTTCCGTATTGCACGCGATGATCAGCGGGATCTTGCTGTTTTCCTGCAAAATACGGTTTTGCTCATAAACCTCCTCCGCCGTCCCCGGGTTATACCGGATGCCGCCGATATGGTAATCCTGCACCGTCATCTTTAAATAGGATTCCTCCCTGCTGGAACCCATATTGAAAAAAAGCTGCCCGATTTTTTCATCCAGCGTCATATCCGCGATCGTATCCTCTACCCATTTGCAGTCTTCGTCCGTTAAATAAAACGGCTTTGCCTTCATATCTACCATTTAAGCCCCTCCTGGATAAATTTTATTTTTTTATGATTAAATAAAAGTTAAATAAAAGTTATTTTTCACTTTAGATTTTCTAAAAATTCCTGTATTTTTTTCTCCTGATAATCTCCTGTATAAGTCCCGTCCAAAAGCCGCTTTAATCCCTTTTCCGTAAATTCCAGCCAGCTTTTGCCCTCTGACCGCACAAGTACCGGGTAAAAGCAGACCCCGTTTTTCTCCGCCGCTTTTAAATCCCCGGGAGCGTCCCCGCACATTAAAATACGTTCTTTGCCATAGCCGTATTTTGCCAGCTCGCCGATGCAAAACGCCTTCGTCCCCGCATCCTGTGCCAGCACAAGATCCGTATGGCCAAGCAGGCCCCACCGCCGCCATTCCGCTAACACCGCATCCCGATTGGCGCTGGATACGACCGCCACATCCGCGTATCGGTGGGCGTATTCCAGCGCTTCTTTTACATGGGGAAACGGTTTTTTCACCTCATCGCAAAGCTCCCCGATTTTTTCATTTACCGCCCGGCTCCACTCATATGCCGCCATTAAACAGGGGCTTTTCCCATTTTCATCAACCGCTTTTTTAAGCGCTTCATTAGAAAGCTCCGGCGCCTCTTCCACCCATCGGGCTAGGGAATCTAAGTCCGCAATCCGGCAGTGCCGCCCGTCTATTTCCCGCAAAGCATACAAAAGCCCTTTAAAACGGTTCACCCCGCGGGTCATGGAATACAGGTTTATTTCATTCCAGCGTTTTAAAATCTCATCCTGCCACTTTTGCAGCTTCCACTGGCGCACCATGCACGGCCCAAAGCACTGGAAATGCTTTATATTCATCGTATCCATCGCGCAGCCGTCACTGTCTACGCATACCAGGTAATCTTTTTTCTTTTCATAACCCCAAAAAACGCCGCCCATTTTCCACCGTCCTTTTTATGCCAATTTATCTGCTTTTATTTTACTGCCTGCGGCTTTCTAATATCGCCACGTTTTGCTCCACGCGTTTTTTATTCAGCGGATAGAGGAAATACAGCGCGACGGAAACCGCCGCTAAACCCACCGCCGGAATGATGCAGGAGAGGTTATAAATGCCGTCTAAAATATCCGGGTAAGCGGAAGGATTGCCCGCCACCTTTTCGCTGTATCCGATCATCGTAAGCAGGCCGCCCACCATGCCGGAGGAAAGCGCCTGGCCCACCTTGCGCGCGAAGGAATATACCGCGTAAATCGTTCCGTCCTCACGTATGCCGTTTTTTACCTCCGCGTCGTCAATGACATCCGTGATCATCGCCCAGATTACCGTGTTAAACATCCCAAGCCCGACGTAGGCCAGTGTATAGATCGCCACATAAACCATAGGATTGGAGGGTTTTAAAAACAGCCCCACCGCATAAACCGCCGCGCCAAATAAACAGCTTACCATAGACAGTTCCTTTTTCCCAAACCTTGCGGCAAGCCTTGTGGCAAAGGGCGCGCAGATTGCCAGCACACAGATAGAGCCCACCAGCGCGGACATGGACTGGGCGGAGGCGCTGTTGTAATAAACCGGGAACACATACGCGGAAATCCCCTGCATTCCAAGCATCCCAAGCAAAAGCAGGATCGCCGCCGCGATAATCCCAAGCAGCGCCCGGTTGGTGGCAATGCTTTTTAAAAGGGCGCCGATTTCCAGCTTTGCCGTATTCTGCGGCACATCCACACGCTCACGCACCAGGTGAAAGCACAGCAGGTAGCAGATGATCGAAAGTAAGCTGAAGATCCCGGCGATGGCTGTCGTACGGCTGCCGGAAAGCACCGTGGCGCCGTTTACTTTGATATAAGCGACTAACGGGGTGCCTACGCCGATCACCGTACTGGCTAACGTAGCCCCGATGGTGCGCCAGGTAGATAATTCCGCCCTGTCATTTGGATCCGCGGAAATGGCGGAAGCCATAGAGCCATAAGGGATGTTGATGGACGTATAAAAGATCGAGCCCCACAATACATAGGTGATGATCATCCACACAAGCCGAAACCCCATAGCCATATGCGCAAACCCCGCTTGATAAATTAAAAAGGAAGAAATCGCCACAGGCCCACACATCCGCTTGATCCATGGCCGGAACTTCCCGTCCTTTCCAGGCTTTGAGCGGTCTACGATCTGCCCCATCGTCACATCCGTCACCGCGTCGATAAAACGCGCCGCCATCATCAGCGCGCCTACAATGCCGCCGTTTATGCCCATTACGTCTGTATAAAATTTCATCATAAAGCTGGAGCTTAATATAAACGTAAAATCATTTCCAAAATCGCCAAACATATAGCCCAGCTTGTCCTTCATCCCAAAAGGGCGGACTGAAGTTTTCTCATCCATCGTTTTCTCCCTTCTTCGGTCGCAGCCTGTTTTCTGTCCGTTTTATCCCCCACCCCCAAATGCGTATGCCACCGGGTATATTATTTTTGACTGTCCTTGTCTATTTTGACCAGTTGCGCATTCAGGGATTCCAAAAACCCTTCCGGCAGCAGACCGCCCGCCATAGTCACTATGCCCTCCGGGGGCATGCTTTTCATCATATCCCACATGCCCTGCCCTGGACAAACGTCAAAATTCGACGAAAGCTTCACCGCCTTTTGTACGATTTCAAACGCCCGGGGGCATTTTGCAAGTTCCTGCATCGTATGCTTCACGTTCCATTTCCCTTCCGGAAATTCCATCGGCGCTTTCAGATCCAGATCCCCCACCGCTTCAAACCAGTTCGCGACCCCTTCTAGACGTTCGTTCACCTCCGGCAGCACATAAATATCCGGCTCCTTATCCACCTTTTCTATCGTCGTAGAATCCTTTACCCCTCCTGCGTCTGCCAGGATGCGGTTAAAACCCCGCTCTAATGATACTGTAAATGTAAATACCTTTTCCCCATGCTTTTCTTCTATAAGCTCCCCATTTACGTATAACGCTACCGAAGGCTGGTTGGAATACACTTTCATCTCAGCCGTTTTGCCGCCGCGCTTTGCATACCGCTTCCCGCAAATATGCACCATTGGCTTTTTGCTCCAATATGCCTGATAAATGTAATAGCTGTCTTTTTTCGTTTTACGGTCAATCGTCACAAGCCCTTTGTTATTGCGCCCCGCCGTACCGCCTTCGTTCCTGGCGGCGCAGCCAAAGTCAAACATATTCCAGACATAAGACGACCAAAGCCACGGCCGCTCCTCCAATACCTTCGCCATATGCTCGTGATAGAGCGCCTGGTAGCTTTCCGAATAATCCTTGCAGGCAGGCTCCCGCCCATGATAGGTGACGATCCCCTCGCACCCGTACTCGCTTAAGCCAAGGCAAAGCTTCGGATACGCTTTATGAAAATGATCCAGCCACGGGCCGTTGTCCTCTGTTTTTCCTCCGTACCACCCGAAATAATGGTTATAGGCGATGGTGTCCGTAATATGGTGCATCGGGCTTTCCAATGGCGTCATGGACACCTGGGCGATGGTCGTCAGGCGGGTAGGATCTAACTCCTTTGCCAAAGCGTTTAATTCCTTATGGTTTTCCACCAGCTTTTCACTGATGCCGCCTATTAGTATCTCATTGGAGATTCCCCAAAAGCAGATCGACGGGTGGTTATAATTTTGCACGATCAGCTCCGTTAACTGGCTGACGCAGTTTTGATGCGCCTGGGGATTTTTCTGGAACACGGAAATAAACGGAATCTCCGCCCACACCACAAATCCCAGCTCGTCGCACGCTTCGTAAAAATCCTGGGAATGCTGATAATGCGCAAGCCTTATGGAATTTGCGCCAAGCTCTTTGATCATCGCCGCGTCCTCATAGTGCTCTTTTTTCGTCAGCGCATTCCCTTTATACAGCCTGTCCTGGTGTCGGCTTACGCCCCGAAGCGGCATCTGCCTTCCATTAAATATAAACCCTTTTTGCGGGTCGCAGGAAAAGGAACGCACCCCGGCTTTTACGGACACCTCGTCGTACGCTTCGTTGCGCCGCTGCAAAACCGCCGTTACCGTATAAAGATAAGGCTCCTCTATTTCCCACAATTTCGCGTCCGGCACAAACAGCGTAACAGCCGGATTATCCGCCGGGCGGCATCCATAGGCAACCTCTCTTCCTTCCTGATCGAAAACCGAATACAGCACAGTAAAGTTTTCATCCGCGTTTACCACATAGGCCATCAGCTCAAAATCCGCCCCGCCCTCCACAGGCTTTGGCGTTACCTTTATCCCTGGCCCGCCGTAATAATCCAAGTCGAAATGTGACTCCGGCACGCTGATCAAATTCACCCCCCGATACAATCCACCATAAAATGTAAAATCCGCGGACTGGGGGTACACGCTGTCCTTATACCTGTTTGAACAGTTGATCACCAGCAGGTTTTCTCCGGCTTCTTTTAAATGCTCTGTAATATCCGCGCGGAAAATAGAATAGCCCCCTTCGTGGGAAACCGCTTTTTTGCCGTTCACGTAAACCGCCGCCTGCTGCCCCGCCGCCAATATTTCAATATAAATCTTTCCTTTTCCAAGCTGTCGCGCCGGGGCCTCAAACGCTTTCGCGTACCAGCAGCTTTCCCTTTTATAGCCGCCGTTTCCGTCCATGCCATCCACCGCGTTCCAGGTATGCGGCAGCGTCACATCCTCCCATCCCGCCGGACAGTAATCCACCAGACCCGCGTCATGGGCGATAAACTTCCATCCTGCGTTCATGTCGATTATAGTTCGCACAAAATCCCTCCTCCTGCATTTCGCCAGAAATTTAAAACTGTTTCTATTATTGGCTTAACTGGCAAAAAATATTCTTGCTATACTCACAAGCGATAAAGTTTACCATAGGATTCAAAATAACAACGCTCGTGAGTCGGCGTTATTGGCAAATTTTAGTGATCGTGAGTATAAATTTAAATTGCGTTTGCCGGATAGCGGCCTTGAAATTGCTTTTTTATATCAAAAAAGGGGCTAAAAAAATAAGAGGCGACTAATTCGGCGGCGCAAAAGCGGCCGCTGAATTAGGCAGTCCTGCGCAGGCAGGTCAAAGAGCAGGAAAAAGAAATCCGTAGACTGAAAGAGGAAAAAGAATTTTTTGAGGAAGCAAGAGCTTTTTTCGCTTGAGAATGGTTCCCATCGAAGCCTCTGTCCAGTGTACGGACACAGGTTTCGGGTCAGAGGAATGCAGCCTGTCCATAAAAATGGGGAAACTCAAGTTGTTTAGATGTGATTTTTGAGATCAAAGCATTACCAGGGCGCGGATAAGCCGCATGTGCGTTATGTCATAGGGCGGCAATCCATTTCTTTTTGTTAAATCGTTTTATAACTTTGGCTTGCAGGTGCTATTCAGACAGCCCTTCCAGGAAGTTCATCAGCTCGGAAAAATCCCCATGTGGATATACGGAAATATCCTTTTGTTCCTTATTTATCATACAGTCCGTCAAAAGGAACACGTTCATCCCGATCGTTTCCGCGATCATATCCTCCGTGACATCATTGCCTACCATCAGGCATTCCATTGCCTGCACGTCAAGTGTTTTTAATATCGCCTGGTAGTATTTCGGATTTGGTTTGCAGTAACAGACGTCTTCATACGTAGTGTAAAGCTCAAAATCTTCTGGAGCAAGCCCTGCCCAGCGGATGCGGCTTTCTGTGGCGATCTTTGGAAAGATCGGATTAGTCGCAAGCGCAACCTGAAAGCCCAGCCGCTTTGCTTTCTGTACGGCCTGTTCCGCCAACAGGTTATAGCCACAGAAAGCCTTTGCGCCCGAAAAATCCTGCGAATAAAATTCATCGAACAAAGGCAGATCCTTTACTGCCTTTTCTTTTCCGTATATTTCAGAAAATTTTTCCCAGAACGCTTCCTCGTTGCTACGGCTTCCGTCATTTTTCACCATAGCGCCAGTCCCGGCCCAGATCGCGTCGGTCAATTGCTTTGGCTCATATCCATGAGGGGCAAGCTTTGCGGAAAGAAGCTTGAAATATCCGATCGTAAACGCATCCTGGTCCATAGGGAGCAATGTGCCGTCCAGGTCAAATAATACTGTTTTTATCATTGCATTTACCTTTCTTTATATTATTTAAGATACTTTAACCACCTAATTATATCAAAAATCCTTTTATTTTCAAGATAAAAGTTTCCGGTTTTCATGGCGGTTTCTGAAATTAGCATAACAAATAAAAGCCGCTTTACAGCCTGAAAATTATTTTACAAATCAACAAAATTATAACTTTTGCTGTACAATATTAGAAAAATCAGAAAAAAATAGTACAAAATTACTATTATATGTATTCCCTTTCTTGACTTTGTATTAGAAAAGTGTATAATAAATGTATTGCTATTGTATTAAATAATTAGAAGGCGGGGGTTTTATTATGAAAGAGAAAAAGGCTGCTGGGAAGCAGAAGGTAAAAGGGTTTCGCAGCCTGACGGCGATGTTGATCACGATTATTTTTATTTTGATCGCCATACCGACAGCTGCTCTGGCGTTTTTGGGGATTTATTATTTGCAGCAGTCCATGACGGAATCGGTCGAGTTGTATGAGGAAGCTATGACAGACGGATATTCGATGGAAATTAAATCGCAGGTAGAGGGCGCGCTGGCGGTTGCGCAAAGCTATTATGACAGATATCAGGCAGGGGATCTGGAAGAAAAGGAAGCGCAGGACCTTGCGAGGGATGTGATCAGGAATATGCGCTACCGGGATGACGGTTCCGGGTATATCTGGATAGACGGGGAAGACCATGTGTTAGTCATGCATCCGATTTTGACGGAGCAGGAAGGGACAAACCGTTATGATTTGACAGACCAAAACGGTGTGAAAGTAACACAGAGCATTGTATCGTCGGCAAAGGCGGGAGGCGGCTATAACGAGTTTTATTTTACAAAGGCGGACGGCGTGACGGTTGCGCCTAAGATCGCTTATTCAGAGATGTTCGAGCCGTGGGGCTGGGCGATCGCCACGGGCAATTATGTGGATGAAATGAATCAAAAAATAGACTCGATGAAGGAAAGCATTCAAAAAGAGTTTTCCGGAATGCTTACGATCTATGGCATTACTGCGGCGGTTATGCTGGTAGCTGCTTTGATCGTTACATTCCTTAGCGGGATCAAGATTACAAAGGACATTAAAATGGTGGAAGCCAACCTTCGCCAGTCTGCAAGCGGGGATCTAAGCTTTAAGGTAAACCCGTCTTTGCTTCGCAGGGCGGATGAAATCGGCGAGATGGCGCGTTCCTTAGAAAATGTGCGCAAGTCCCTGGCGGGAATGATCGGAAGCGTCGTACATACAGGGGAGCGGCTTGGAGAAAGCAGCGAGAATTTCAGCAAGAAGTTTGAATATATTACAGAGAGCATCAATAACACAAACCAGGCGATCGAGGATCTGGCGCTTGGCGCTACAAACCAGGCAAATGAGACAGAAACCGTGAATGAAAAGATCAAAGAGCTGGGCAGCGTAATTGAGGTGGAGAAAAACGACGTTGCAAAACTGGAAGAAACGGTTTCCGCCATGACCCAGCATACGGCTACGGCGTCCCAGAGCATCGGGGAGCTTGACGTAATCACAAAGACTACGATCGATGCGATTGAAATGGTATCGGAGCAGACGAACAAAAATAACGATTCGGCTGCAAATATTAACAAAGCGGTAGAGATCATCAAAGGGCTGGCGGCACAGACCAACCTGCTTTCTTTAAATGCCAGCATTGAGGCGGCAAGGGCCGGGGAAGCCGGAAGAGGATTTGCGGTAGTCGCAGAGGAAATCCGAAACCTGTCCGAAGAATCCTCCGGCAACGCCCAGGAAATTGAAGGGATTGTAAAAGAGCTGATCAATAACGTGGAAGTGTCTGTCAGCAAGATGAATGAAGTAACCGGCAACGTGAAAAAACAGATGGAGCGCCTTGATGAGACAAGGACCGCGTTCCAGTATCTAAGCAAAGAAGTTGCGCAAGTAGAAGAAGTGACAAAGGAAATCGGCGACCAGACAGAGATTTTAAATTCCTTGAAGCAGATCGTAACGGATTCGGTCAATACGCTGGCAAGCGTAGTGGAGGAAAATGCGGCATCCACAGAAGAAACAAGCGCGAGCATGGCGCTTCTTTCCCAGACGATCGGCGAATGCAGCGAGGATACGCAAGGACTGGTAGAGCTTAGCCACAAGCAGAACGATGAAGCAGGCAAATTCCAGCTTTAATGCACTGGTTTTCGAATGGAATTTTAAATTATATTTCAAATTAATATTATGATAAAAGGCAGAGAATCTAACGAAAATGATTCTCTGCCTTTTATCATATGTTAACTAACCGGAGACGGCTTTACAGCGTTTTTTATAGTAAAATAAAAGATTCTTTGAAAGCCCGGAGGGTAAAAGCATTTGAGGAATAAAAAACACAGAGAGCAAAAGAAGCAGAAAAGAAGTGCATGACAAAAGCAGCGGTATCACTCACGATACCACCGCTTCTGCTTTTCGCACGAAAATATTATCTAGTGCCGATGGCGGGACTTGAACCCGCACTCTGTTGCCAGAAATAGATTTTGAGTCTACCTCGTCTGCCAATTCCGACACATCGGCTTATGTACGATATGGACAAACCAACCGAACAAAATTATTATATCATAGGATTTTTTAAAATGCAACAGTTTTTTTATAAAATTAAAATAGCGGTTACAGATCTGTTACTTTTCACACTCACGCCAGATTTGGGCATAATGCTGAAATCGAAAAAACATTTATCTACAAGAATACATCACAAAGGAATACCGGAATCGGAAGACAGGAACACGCGTACACGCACCCTTTCCGGAAGGGTATGTGAATGAAGTGAATTACGATGGGACAGTCAAAGCGCTGGCGTTCCTATTATGGAATGAGAGCGGGGTCTCGCACGGCAAAATACGCAGGCTCATGTCGGAACTGACAGATGGTGAAATTGAAATTTCAGACGGCATGATCAATGGCCTGTGTGCGAAATTTTCCGCCAAGCTGAACACGCCCTGGCTATTTCACTTTATAAAGAACGAATCAACGCTTTTTTATGGACTCCTTTTTTTCGTAACAGCTTTTTATATTTTTTGTATACTTTTTTCGGGACTTTTACCTTCGCTTTCGCAGGAGTTTTGCCAAAAGCTTTTATTCCAACATTACTCGATTTTAGTTTTGCGGTTTTTATCGTAATTGATTTTAACTTCCTGCAACCATAAAAAGCTTTCGTTCCTATATAAGTAATTTTTGCAGGGATAGAGATTTTTTTAAGCGCTTTACACTTATAAAACGCCATTGCTCCAATCCTTGTAACGTTTTTTCGAAGCGTTACTGATTTTAAACGCTGGCAACCGTAAAACGCCTGCCTGCCAATTTCTTTTACTCCCTTTCCCAGCCTTGCAATTTTTAAGCTCTTACAATTATAAAATGCCTGGTCTTCAATCACAGTCGTTGTATCTGGAATCACAATTTCTGTTAAAGCCCTGCATTCGCGAAACGCCTTGGCTCCAATGCTTGTTATGCCCGTTCCCAATACAACCGTATTTAAATTTTCACAGCCATAAAACGCACTGTCTCCGATCGACTGCACTCCATCACGGATAACCACCGTTGACAGGTTTGGATAATTTTGGAATGCATAAGCGTCAATCTTTGTAACCTTATATGAAACACCATCCAACATAACCGTTTCTGGAACCGTCAGCCGCTCAATCGTTTTATCCTCTTTCCCAAGAAATGATACTGTCCCGCCAAGCTTGTCCGTCCCCGACGTATTCAAAATTTTATAAACCGTATTGGTAAGCTGATCTGTTACCTGAACTCCTTTTTCATGGATCACAACATCTGGATCTTTCGGGGTATCTGGCGTTTGATCTCCTGGCTTTTGTTCATAATCCTGCTTTGGCAGCTGCGGCGTAGGATTCACGATCGGGTTTGTATCTGGCTGCGGCGGAACAGGCGGGTTTGGCATAGGAGGAATATAATCGCCATTTATCTGGTTATCCGCCTCTTTTACCTGATAGGCAGCCTGGATTTCGCCTGTATATTTGCCAATCCCGGATGCTGTCAAGGTATAGCTTCCAGCGCTGGAAAAACTGATATCCCCAGAAAGCGTATAATCAATGCCTTCCGTCAGCGCATCGCCCTTATACGTGATTTCCGGCCAAACATTTTGCTCTGCCCCGTTAAAAAACATCTCCTCTATACGGATATCCGCATCCGCAAGGTCTGGCTGTATCCTGCCTACCACAAACGCTTCCGCATCCTTTATATCCTTAGTCGGAATATAGGAAACATCCAGCTTCCCCGCGCCATCCGACACCCCTTGTCCAGCGTACAACAGGTTATCCGCGTCAAACGGCTGCTTCGCGTTGCGGGATTTCATTACATAAAACTGATACAGCTCCTGCGGCTCCAGACCCGTAAAGGTCTTTGTCTGTACCGATGCGAGGGTATCGCTATTTGCCGCGCAAACAGAAGGCTTTGACGTTTCCCGAGCTTCCATATTTGATCTGGCTTCGCTATTTTGGGATAACATTGGCTGCGCTTGCGTATGGGTACGTATGCTTGACGGAAGCGCTATTTGGGTTGGGGTAGAGCGATTGATTGTTGTGCCATCTCCTAACTGACCAAGCCCATTAAGCCCCCACATATATAAACTTCCATCTTTTGTAATGGCTCCACTGTGACGATCTCCTAAGCTCACAGAAACATCTGTCGTTTTCTTACTTAAAAACTCCTGCATTTCCTGTGTATACATCGGAGAGCTGTAAGCCGTGCAAAGCGGCCTCATAGAATCTCTGGCCACAAGGAAACTACGCAAACAAAAATAAGATAGCAGGCTATTTTCCATTGTAACCTGCACCTGTGTATCCCCAGCAGACACATTTGCGCTGGCAGATAAAAGCATTTGCACGCCAGATTCATCATAAATGCCCACGATAACCGCTGCGTCTTCCACTGTTTCAAAAGACACATTCGCTATGCGCCCATCCATTTCAACCGAAAAAATACTGCAGAGCCATTGCTCTCTAACTGTTTTGCGGCTTGTACAGAAAGCTTATCCGCCAGTAAATGGCCAAATCCGCTTGTGCCTTTTACAGACAATTCTCCCGGCTTAGCTCCATTCCCTGATAGACTGGCAGTTTCTGCACCGGAATCCACACTATGCGCTGCATTCGCAGACGCAGCGGACACGCTGTCCAACGGCGCCAAAGAAGTTATCATAACTACAATCGCCGTCATGCAAGCTAAAAGTCTCTTAAACATAATCACCCTCCTCGTCTCATCTTACGCATTGCCCTTTCTATTACGTGCAGACTTTTATTTTGTTATAATTACAGCACATCATTCATAGTGCGCAATTTCAAGGTAAATCTAACACCCTATTGTAAAATATTTACAAAAGGCAGATTTTTAGTCTAACGTCCCCGCCCGGGCGATCAACACCCGTTTCCCGCAAAACGCAAAGCCATACTTACGTATCCTCTCCCTTGGAATCCCTTTTTCCAAAAGAAGCTCCTCATACCTGCGCTTCTCTATCTGTTCCAGCGCGCTATTTGCCGTCTCCGCCAAATCTTTTTCCTGGTCGCTATCTTGCGCCTTAAACTCTAAGATCATGCCGTCCGCCCCGGCAATTTTTGGCTCCAGCATTACATCGTATCTGCCAAACCCACTTTCTTTGTTTGAAGTCAGCGTATACTGGTCAGACAGCTCGACCAAAAGCCCCAGCACAAAACCATGGTAAAACCGTTCCGGCTCTTTCTGCGACGGGTTTTTCCCTGTATCAAAATAACTGAACATACGCATCGCAACCTGATTCATATAAACATTCATAGCCTGGATATCATCCGCCAAAAAAGCCTTAATAAAGTCGTTGTACCCACAAGACCCTCCATGGAACCACTTTCGTATCATATTTCGAAACATCACCCGCACTTCAAAATTCGTAAGCTCCAGCTGATATTCCTCCCTCCATTCCCCAAAATCATCCATCGCAGAATGAAACTTTTTGACCTTTAAATAGCCGCCCGCAAGCAAAAAGCTCCACACCGCCTGCTCGTCTTCGTCAAGCTGGTCGTAGACGATCTGCTCATCCATCTGCACCGTGACGGCCTCTCCCTGCAATAATCTTTCAAAATCCGCTTTCAGCTCCTTGCTCCCTCTTTGCACCAGCTTTCCCGCCAGACTGTTCGAGCTCGTATTTGCCCAATAAGCGGCAAATTTCTTTTTATCCAGAAAATTTAAAATCGACCATGGATTGTAAATATCCCTGCTGTCTCCAAACGTAAACCCATCGTACCACTGTTTTACCTCCTGCCTGCGGTCAGACAGGCCAAACTCATCCAACGCCGCAAACACCTCTTCCTGCGTAAATCCAAAGCAGTCCGCATATTTATAAGACGTAGTAGTGACCACCTCCAGATTATTCAGGTCTGAAAATACAGACTTCCGTCCCACCCTTGTGATGCCGGTCATAACCGCCCGCTCTAAAAATGGATTGGTTTTAAAGGTCGCGTTAAACAAAGCCCTCGTAAAACGGACTAACTCTTCCCAAAATCCATTTACATACGCTTCCTGCATCGGCGTATCATATTCGTCCAATAAAAGGATGACATTCTTTTCATAATAGCGGGAAATGTAGCCGCATAACGCCTTTATCGATCCAGATGCTTCATAATCCTCCATATCGACGGAAACGCTTTGAAACTCCTTCTTCTCATCTTCGCGCAGCAGCTCTCCTTCTAAAAGAAAATCATACTGGCGGTAAAGCTCCTTTATGATCTTGCAGATTTTCTTTCTTGTCTGTAAATAAGAGCCTTCCTTTACGTCGGCAAAGCTGATAAACAAAACCGGATAGCTCCCTTGCAGCTTCTTATATTCTTCTTCCTTCCAGATATGAAAATGCGCAAACAGATCGCCTCTGCCCGCATGCCTTATGGAAAAAAAATAATCCGCCATGCTCATAGCAAGCGTTTTCCCAAATCTTCTCGGGCGGGTGATCAAAGTGACCGCATCCCCATTTTCCCACCATTCCTTTAAAAATTGCGTCTTATCTACATAGAAATAATTTTGCTCCACTATTTTTGCAAAATCCTGCACACCGATCGCCGCCGTCCTTGCCATCTCTTTCCCCGCCTTTTCCATCTGCTTTTAATTGCTTTTTTATTATTTCTCCATTGCTTTTTACCGCTTTTTATACCCGCGCTTTGCTCCATTATACGTTTTTCAAAACAGACCGTCAACGAGAACACGCTTCGATCTCCACTCATTTGTAAGCAGCGTGGAAAGCAGCAAGCACAATGCCAAAACCAAAGCCGCAATACATAAAAACGCCCCGTATTCAAATTCATAAGGATGTCCAAACGCTTTTCTACTGGACTGGCTGTAGAGGCAGTAGAGCAATGGATTAGCCGCCGCATATCCGCATAAGATCCCGGTCACGCCAAGCAACCCGTTTTCCCATAGCATCATTTTACGCAGCATGGAAATATTCATTCCAATCGAACGGTACATGCCAATTTCGCGAGTGCGCGCCTGCATCCGGTACTTTAAATTATTTTCCACATTGAGAAGCACAAGGATAAACGTAACTGCCGCGACGCTGAAAATATAAACCATCTGCCTTGCAAACAGCATTTCATTTTTACGGATATCCGAAATCCTGCTCCTGGTAGACACATCGGGATTTTTGCTGCCAATCTGAATAAGCTTTCGCTCTAGTTTTTCCTGCGCCTTCTGGCTGGATACGTCGCCGTCCAGATAAACCTGCTGGATATGGCAGTCCGGGCAGATCTCCTTTAGCCGGGAATCGCTTGTGATCAAAAGCGGAAGCAAGGTGCGGTTACAGTCAAACATATAGGAAAATGACACAACCGCCGCTATCCGGTATGTTCGATAAGCGTACGCCCCGTTTTCATCCGCCATCTGCTTATACGCCATGGAGTCGGTGTCAAAATCCTTCCGATATTTGACGCAGATGCGGTCCCCCGCATGGTAATCCATTAACGGCGTGCCTTCACGAAAAGAGCCGGGATTTTTATTCTGCTTCGTGTCATCTGTTCGCAGGATCGATAAAATAATTTCATCCTCTTTTAGGCCGTCTATTTCAAAATCCCCTTCGATCACATACTTTTTCAGCTCCTTTAACGCCAGCTTATTATATCCATATAAGAGAGAATGGTAAACGTCGTCTGTGCCGTCATTTCCAATCAGCGGGTAATCGTTGTATTTTAAAAACCTTCGGTTCATATCGTCATAATAAGCATCGTTTCGCTTGACGGACACATCGTCGATGACCCGAACCGGAAATCCCGCCATATACTTTACACGCTCCACGCCGTCTAACTCCTGGATCTTTTTTAGGTCACTTCTCGTAATTCCGTCTGTCATCGCATCCAGGCGCAGCGTCCCCACTTCATACTGCCCATTCAAATAATGCATCTCCTTCGTATCCGTCCGAAACAGATAAGAGCTTTGCGCCTGGTAAAACAGCCCGGTAAACAAAACCGTGCCGACGCAAATGGTCAGTATGACAAACAGCGAAGTGGTTTTATCCTTTAACAGATATTTATTTCCAAGACAGATTAACGTCCTGCCCCGTCCATAGCTCTCCCGCAAAAGAAAGCCCCCGCTGTCCTTTTTCTTTGCGCTTTCTCCTAAAAGCAGCTCCGGCGCCGTTTGCCTTACGACAGACGCTCCGGCCCACAGCCCGACGATCCCCACGATCAAAGCAGTTAAGACGATGCCGCACAAAATCTGCGGCATTGGTATGACAGGGGAAAAGAATACCTTTGCGTTGTTTAAATAAATCTCCTGCCTTTTGTCTCCGGAAATCCCTATAACGAAAAGCGCGGCGCCGCTTCCACAGGCAAGTCCCACAGGCGCCCCCGCAAGAAATACCTGGTACAGTTCACGGAGTATGAAAAAACGAAGCTGTGACTTAGTCATTCCAAGCGCCCGGTAAATCCCGTATTCTTTCCTGCGGGCGATCAAAGCGATCCGATATACCCCATAAAAAATAATGGAGCCGACAAATAACAGCACGCCTGCCATCACCGCGTCGATGTTTCTTAGCTCGTCATAATCCTCCCTTCCAGGGCAGCTTGACAGCGATTTTCTCGTAATCCCAAGCAGCCTGCACAACTCGTCTGCCTGTTTTTTGTAATCGTCAATCTTCTTCCATCGGATATATACGCTGTATTCCGCGTCTTTTTTCTTTTGCAGCGGCGCGTAAACGCGTTTCACCCCATAAGTCTTATTAGCGGCAATGTCGGATAAGATCCCGGTCAGGCGATATTTTTCCGTACAGCCTTTATCCCGGTTATAAATCGCGACCGTCTGACCGCATGTTGGCTCTACGCCGATATTTAAAAGCGCCCACCGCTCCGCCGCGATCTCATCCGCCGCCTTTGGCAGCCTTCCCTCCTCCAGATGGCAGGTCAGCGTAAAATATTCCTCATCTCCCCGCAACAGGTCTACCGACTGGTTCTTTTTGCTGTAGCTTGCATACTCCGGCTGCTCAATCGCGTGCCAGTCCAGCGACGCATCCGGGTCTTTTACCAGTTTTTTCACCTGCCCTTCGTCCAGGCCGCTGATACAGCAGTCGGACGCGGTAAAAAGCATCTGGTCTTGCAGGCTTTCCAGCCTGTGATTGGAGTGGAGCAAGATCAAAAGCGCCGTCATTAACGCCGACATCAACGCAAAGCTGAAAAAAACAGCCAAAATCTTTTTGTTTTGCTTCATTGCGCCTCCTCCTTTCCCATAACCTTCCCGTCCTCAATATGGATGATCCGGTCGGCAAGCTGGGCGATCTCTTCGTTGTGGGTGATCATGACCATTGTCTGCCTGTAACGGCTTGCCATAACCTTTAACAGTCCAAGCACATCCTGGCTCGTGCGGGAGTCCAGGTTTCCGGTAGGCTCATCCGCTAAAACGACAGACGGCCGCACCGCAAGGGCTCTGGCAATCGCCACCCGCTGCTGCTGCCCGCCGGAAAGCTGTCCCGGCCTCCTTTTTTGCTTCCCCTCCAGCCCAAGGGCTTTTATCAGCTCCCCCAGGTAAGCTTTATCCACCGCCCGGTTATCCAGCTTTAGCGGAAGGATGATATTTTCCCATACGTTCAGCATCGGAATTAAGTTAAACTGCTGAAAGATAAACCCGATCTTCCTCCTTCTAAGAATGGTCAGTTCCCGGTCCCCAAGCTTTGTAAGCTCCTTTTGATCTAATATCAGACTCCCGCTGTCCGGCGCGTCCAGCCCTCCTAACATATTTAAAAGCGTGGTCTTCCCGCTGCCCGACGTTCCTACGATCGCGAGAAATTCCCCCCTTTCCACGCAAAAGCTGATATGGTCCAGCGCCTTCACCGCCGCTTCCCCGGTTCCATATGTTTTACATAAATCGGTAATCCTGATCATTTCCAAAATATTTGCCTCCTTTTTTATTTTCCGTTTTTCTTACGCGCCGCGCGGCCCGCAGCCGCGTCAGCAGCAAACTTCCATGTGCGGGCCTGTTCAATCGAGTAGGGGAAGATCCATCTTCCCCTACTCGCCGCGCGCTCCGCAGCTGCGTTAGCAGCAAACTTCTATATGCGGGGCTGTTCAATCGAGTAGGGAAGAGCCATCTTCCCTACTCGCGCGCCGGGCGCCCGTCAGCTTCTGCTGACAAATTTCACTTGGGCGCCCGTGTGCATAAAAAAAGCCTGTATCCTTACAATACAGACTATAACATATGGTTATCTCAAATTCGTATCCAGAAAATATCAATTTTGATACTATTTATGTTCCGAAACTTCCTGCAAAGACAAAAACACGCAAAACTTGGCCCCTTTTCCCGGAATAGAAGACGCTTTGATATACCCCTTTTGTTTTTCCATGATCTCTCTTGCCAGAGAAAGTCCAATCCCTAGGCCTGACTGTCTTTTGACCTTCGGGGAGCGGTAAAACCGTAAAAAAAGCTGGGCGGCCTCGTTTTCTTCAAATCCGATCCCGTTGTCTATGACCTCAATACATAAAAACATCGGATACTTTACCGCCTGGACAACCACCTTCCCTTTTTCGGGCGTATATTTCACGGCATTGTCTACAATATTGGCAAGCGCTTCCTCCGTCCATTTTGGGTCAAACACCGCCATCTCCTTAGAAGGCTCCACGATAAGCGAGATGGATTTTTGCTCTGCCTTTTTCGCAAACTGCCGCTTTATGCTCAACAATAAATCAGAAATGGATATTTTTTGTGGGGATAATGACAATATGCCAATTTCCAGGCAGGAAAGCTTTGTCAGCGCGTCGAGTAAAAATTCCAGCTTCTGCGCCTGCGTCCGCACAACGGAAATCTTTTCCGCCATATCCGTATCCAAGATCCCATATTGCTTTTTCCATTGCTCCTGCTGTTCATTTATGAGCTCGGTATAAATTTTGATATTGGAAACGGGAGTCAACGACTGATGGGACATATCGGAGATCAACGACTGGATATTGCGCTTTTGCTCCTCCAGCTTTTCATAAGCTCCGATACTGTCTGTCAAAAACCGCCACATCTGGCTCTCGATTTCGGATACCGCGTTATCCTCCAGCCGCCCTTCCTTAAACGTGCCCGCAATAGACGCATCCAGCATCGATTTTAAACGGCGTAACAGGCGTTTTTCCTTTCTGGAATAATAAAAAACAATACAAACGCACGCCATGCAAAGCACAGCCACCGCACACAAATAAAAAATCTCCGGCCGCTTCATCCGTCCATATCCCCGCTTATCCATGCGTACCCAATCCCGTAGACCGTTTTAATATAGGAATGGCTGTTTTCATTTTCTCCAAGCTTATCCCGCAGACGCTTGATGACTACCGTTAAAGCATGTTCGTTCACATATTCCGATTCCCCCGACCACAATTCATCGGTCAACGCCTGGCGGCTTAAGGTCAGATTTGGCTGCTCCACCAGCTGGCGCAGCAGCCGCTGTTCCGTGCGGCTTAATTCGATCTGAGTCCCATTCGACCAAAACTCCATTTTCTGAAAATCAAAGTAATATTCCTCCGTCTGGAAAACCGGGATGGTCTGCGTCCTTTTATCCCGCAGCCAGACCCTAACGCGCGCCCTTAAAACCATCAGACTGAAAGGCTTTGTAATATAGTCGTTTGCGCCGGATTCCAATGCCACTACAATGTCTGTTTCCCTGTTATTGGCGGAAATAATAATAATCGGAACCTGGCTGGCGCTCCTTACCTCCGAAAGCCAGCGCATACCGCTGCCGTCCGGCAAATGAATGTCCAGCAAGACCAGGTCGATCGCATTTTCTTTCCATTGCTTTCTCGCTGATGCGATGCAGTCGCTTTGCAGGCATCGGTAATCCCGCCCCGAAAGCGCGATCGAAATGCCCTGGCCCAACGCCTGGTCGTCCTCTACGATTAAAATCTGCTGCATAAGGCCGCCTCCTTTTCGAGGCTTTATTATACCCTAATTTTCGCTATGCGTCAACGAAGCCGGTATCGGTAACTCTTTCTTTCTTATTTCATATACTATAAAAAACAGTTCGGGTAATTTTATGAAAAAATTATATCCTGGCGACCGGGGAACCCTTGTGCAATATGTACAGCTTGCGCTTACGCGGGCTGGACACCCTGCAAAAATAGACGGTATCTTTGGCGACAATACCTGCGCTTCCCTGCAAGCTTTTTTTGGAAAAGACACGCCCTGCCAAATCGCAGAGCCGGAGTGGGAAGCGCTAATCCCTTATTTAAAAGGCTACACAACCCATCGCGCCACCGCAGGCGATTCTTACTGGCAGATCGCTTCCCGCTACCACTCATCCGTCCAGCGGCTTGTAACCGCAAACCCTACCATAGACCCATCCAGCATCAAAATTGGCACAGTTATCTTTGTGCCCTTTCATTTTCCTCTTGTGTCAGATGAAGTGGATTATTCTTCTTATCTGACGGACTGGATACTGGAGGGGCTTCTTGTACGCTATCCGTTCTTGCGTCAAAAGCAGATTGGCAGCAGCGTAATGGGTCGGGAGCTAACCGCGCTCCAAATCGGCGAGGGAAGCCGACAGGTATTTTATAACGCTTCCTTTCATGCAAATGAATGGATCACAACTCCTGTGTTACTTAAATTCGCAGAAGATTTTGCGGAAGGCTTCGCTTCCGGAACAAGCCTGTTTGACGTACGTCTTTCCTGGCTGTATTATGGATATACGCTATTTTTAGTCCCGCTTGTAAATCCAGACGGGGTGGATTTGGTAACTGGCGTATTAAACGCGGACGCAGATATGGATGCAAACGGCAAAAACTATTTCAATCAGGCAAAACAGATCGGGGCAAATTATCCGAAAATACCGTTTCCCCAGGGCTGGAAAGCGAATATTGAGGGCATCGACTTAAACCTCCAGTTTCCAGCTGGCTGGGAGCGAGCAAAGGAAATAAAATACGCCCAGGGATTTCAATCTCCCGCGCCGCGGGATTACGTCGGGCCTTTCCCACTTAGCGCGCCGGAAAGCAAGGCTGTCTATGATTTTACGCAAAACCATGACTTTCAGCTTATTTTAGCTTACCATACCCAAGGAGAGGTTATTTATTGGAAATACCAGGATTACGAGCCGGAAAATTCCTACCGTATCGCCAGATATTTTCATGAAGTCAGCGGATACACCGTCGAAGAAACGCCGAAAGCTTCCGGCAATGCAGGATATAAGGACTGGTTCATTCAGACTTACAACCGCCCAGGATATACAATTGAAGCGGGACGCGGCAACAATCCACTCCCTATGTCGCAATTTTCAAAAATCTATCAGGATAATCTTGGAATTTTAATGGGTGGTATGACAGAACTAACATCTTAAGAAAACAAAAAAGAACAGGGGCGGAAGGAATCGAACCCTCCTCTGGAGTTTTGGAGACTCTCATTCTACCGATGAACTACGCCCCTATAAATAATAAACAAATAATAAGAAAAAACGCGTACCCTCAAAACTTCATACAGAATTCCATCCTTTTCCCTTTGGTCAAGCCCT
>CANDMI010000039.1 GCA_947385775.1 uncultured Eubacterium sp.
GATTTTCGGGCAGGGATGCCCGAAAAAGGGGATTGCGCCATGGATGGCGGTCAATCCCCGATCCGTCCGGCATTGAAATCCTTGCATAGAACGCCTAGAACTTCTTATATCCCGGAGCCGGAACATCCGGACGGGCCTGCTGCCTGTTTCCAGCGTCCTGGAAGTAAAAAATTCTATTATTTTGCCGGATAATTGCCTATTATTTATCATTTATACTGTAAATCCCCCCATAAAAAGCAACGCAAGCCAAAGGCTTAATCCCCCAGCTTGCGTTTTTATTTATCTTATTAATTCTTTTAAATCTTAATGACATCCTCCATGGCATCGGCTACAATCTCCGCCACATCTGAATCTGCCCTGTTTTTTATCCCGCGCGACATTCCGGATGGCTAAGCCCACCAGACAAAACACCGCAGCGCCTACAACAAACGTTCCCATAAATCCTCTCCCTTCTTTTCGGCTTTCACAGACATTCCATTTATATTCCTGATATCAGGATACCATATTTTTGAGCCGGACGCATCGTAAATTTTTTCCATTTTTTACGCATTATGCCGCGGCTTTTACGCCTGCCTTTAACGTCCCTCTTTCTTTATATGGACGAAACAGCAGATAGAGGAATGCCGCAGCAGCCACCGTCGCCGCGATTGTTCCTATGCCAAACCGCCCTTCTGTAAAAAATAAGCCAAACTGGTAAATGCAAAGCGATACGACATAGGCAAGGCCGCATTGGTAGCCGATCGCAAATAAAAACCACTTGTTATTGTTCATTTCCCGTTTGATCGCACCCATTGCCGCAAAGCACGGAGCGCATAATAAATTAAACACAAGGAAGGAATACGCCGCTACCGCCGTCATCGCCCCGGAAAGCGCCGACCAGATTTCCGCGCCGTCCTCCGCGACCTCGGCAAATCCAAATAATATGCCAAAGGTCGCCACGACGTTTTCCTTTGCGATTAATCCGGTGACCGCCGCAACCGCCATTTTCCATTCCCCCCATCCAAGCGGAGAAAAAACCGGCGCGATCACGCCGCCAAGCGCCGCAAGGATGCTTCTGTCAAGCTGCCCGTCTTCCAGCATCGCAAAGCTTCCATCCACCCAGCCAAAGCCCTGCAAAAACCAAAGGACGACGGTTGAAAGCAAAATAATCGTGCCCGCTTTTTTTATAAAGGAAAACCCCCTCTCCCACATGCTTCGGAGTACGTTTCCGGCAGTCGGCATATGGTATGCCGGAAGCTCCATTACAAACGGCGCAGGATCTCCCGCAAACAGTTTCGTTTTCTTTAAGATGATGCCAGAACAGATGATCGCCGCGATCCCGACAAAATAAGCGCTCCAGGAAACCCATCCCGCGTTGCCAAAAAACGCGCCCGCAATTAAGGCAATGATCGGAAGCTTTGCTCCGCAGGGCACAAAGGTCGTAGTCATAACGGTCATTTTCCGGTCCCTGTCATTTTCAATCGTGCGCGAGGCCATGATCCCAGGCACGCCGCACCCGCTGCCAATCAGCATCGGGATAAAGGACTTGCCGGATAAGCCGAATTTACGGAAAATCCGATCCATAATAAACGCAACCCGCGCCATATAGCCGCATGATTCCAAAAAAGCCAAAAAGAAAAACAAAACAAGCATCTGCGGCACAAATCCCAAAACCGCCCCAACGCCTCCCACAATGCCATCCGCCACAAGCCCGGTAAGCCAGCCCGCGCACCCGATGGCCTCTAATCCGCCTGTAACGCCCGGTACGATCCATTCCCCGAATAAAACGTCATTCGTCCATCCGGTCAAAAAATCCCCCACCGTCGACACCGACACATAATAGACCAAAAACATCACCGCCGCAAAGATCGGCAGCGCGGCAAAACGGTTGGTGACTACGCGGTCAATTTTATCAGACACAGACAGCGTTTGCTTTGCGCCGCCATTTACGAGACATTCCCCTATGATCGAAGAGATATATTCGTAGCGTTCATTTGTGATCACGCTTTGCGCATCGTCGTCAAAAATCTCCTCCATCCTTTGAATCTGCGCCGACACATCCGGCGTTTTCTTCAAGATCTTCTTTAACGGCACACTAATTTTTTCATCCTTTTCCAAAAGCTTAATCGCAAAAAACCGCCTTTGCTCCGGCTGCATCCCTACAAGCTCGTTTTCAACAGACTGTATGACTTCCTCGGCCTTTTTCGAAAAACAGGAAAAGGGAGAAAATTGATCCGAATCCTTTTTTCGCCCCTTTTGCCCCGCAATCGCAACTGCCCTTTGCGCCGCTTTTGAAACGCCTGTGCCTTTTAACGCAGAAATCTTAAAAACCTCGCAGCCCAGCTTTTTACTTAATTTTTCTGTATGTATCTGATCGCCGCATTTTTCCAGCAAGTCCGCCATATTCACCGCCACCACGACCGGGATTCCAAGCTCCAAAAGCTGCGTGGTAAGATAGAGGTTTCGTTCCATGTTTGTGCCGTCCACAATGTTTAAGATCACATCCGGACGCTGCGCGACCAGGTAATCGCGGGCGACGACCTCCTCCAATGTATAGGGAGACAACGAGTATATGCCCGGCAGATCCATAACGGTCACCTCCTTATGCCCCTTTAATCTCCCCTCCTTTTTTTCCACCGTAACCCCCGGCCAGTTTCCCACAAACTGGTTGGAGCCGGTCAACGCGTTAAAAAGCGTCGTCTTCCCGCAGTTTGGATTTCCTGCCAGTGCAATCTGAATCGCCATTTTCCTTATCTCCTTTCCGAAAAATAATCTTTCTATGTTTGTTGCCATTAATCATCATTTTTCTATGCTATTTAATATTAGTATACACTAACCAACAGTGAAAAAAAATATGCTCTATGCCACCTCGATCATTTCAGCGTCCGCTTTGCGCAGGGACAGTTCATAACCGCGCACGGTCACTTCCACCGGGTCGCCAAGCGGCGCCACCTTTCTTACATAAATGGAAACCCCCTTTGTGATCCCCATATCCATGATCCGCCTTTTTACCGGCCCTTCTCCTGTCAGCTTTTGGACTATGGCGGTCTGCCCTACCTTCACATCTTTTAACGTTTTCATACTCCGCTCCTAAACTTATACTCACGATCACTAAAATTTGCCAATAACGCCGACTCACGAGCGTTGTTATCTTGAGTCATATGGTAAACTTTATCGCTCGTGAGTATAAATAAAAATTTTATTCGCCATGTCTTTTCCGATCGCGATTCTGGAATCTTTGATATTGACGATCATATTCCCGCCAATATCCGTCACTACGGCCACAGCCGCGCCGATCACAAATCCAAGGCTTTCTAAAAACCTGCGCGTATCCTCTTTGCCACCAACCTTTTTCACGGTTGCTTCCTCTCCGCTCTTTATCATAGATAACGGCATAAATCCACCTTCTTTCTAAACTGATTTAAAAACTGCACGCTTTGGGCGGCGCTTTTATTTATGTTCCGCTTACTGTGATTAGTATATACTAACTTTCATTAGTTGTCAAGAGCTTTTTTTAATAATGTACAGATACAGTGAAGCCGAAAGCTAAAATATAACAAAATGCATTTCACAGTGCGCTTTCAAAATCCCTTTATCGCAAAAAAAGAACGCGGGAAAAACGAAAAATATTTTCATCTTTCCTGCGTCCGTTTGATCCTTGCGCTTTAAAGCTTGGAGTACCCATACCCGTTCACTACAGCCTCGATTTTATTTCCCTGCTTGCAGAACGGGCATTCCGCCTTCGGGAAGGTCTGATAGCCGATCACGTCATTGCCGTCGAATAACGACCTTACCTTTATGTTGTTGACCACATCCACCGTACTAAAAATCGAGCCGATTCCTTCCACCAACCCGCCGTAATACTGGATGCCTTCTAAGCTCCTTCTTATCGTCTCGCCTGTAGTGGTGGTGGCAAGCAGTAAAATCACATGCTTTCCGGCGATCATATTTTTGGTGTTGTCGCGGAATATCATCTGATTGTCTCTGCTTTGCTCCGGTGAAATGACATAAATCGTCTTATGCTGGTTTGTCGAAGCGATCTGTTCTTTTTCAAACTCTTTGCCCAAAAAAGCCCCGACCACCTCTGTGCCGTCCATACATACGATCGTATCCGCGTAGCTGATATGTCCAAATTTATGCGCTAAGATCTTAGCCGCCTCCTCAGCTTCCTGGATACGCGATTTCATTCCGGTTACGTCAATATAAAAATTAATATGTGAATTGCTCGTCGCAAAATGCCCTGGTATTGCATGTAAAGCCAGCATATTGCTTTCCTTTGAATAAAATTTCACCAAACGTCCTTCCATTATGAACCTCCTTCCTTTCTATCACCTTGTTCCAGTTCCTAATGCATTATATCAAAATCTATTTACTGTGACAACCGTTAATTTTTGGGGGTTTTGTGCAAAGCGGACGCTGAAGGATGGGGACAGGGGCTGGCTTCTGGTTCCAATTCCAGAATGTAAGAATCCCTAAGCGTTCTGCATTTACACATTCACAGCCGGACGGACGCGGCTCCTGATACGCTCTGGCTTTGCCAGAGACGAACGGCGCCACTTACGGCTTCGCCGCCTGTCTATCACGCAGAACGCTAAGGGATTCTAACACTCTTCCATACGTCACCAAAAGCCAGCCCCTGCCCCCATCCCCCAGCTGGTTTTCAAAAGCGTTACACCACTCCCGTCAGGCGCTTTCAAAGAAGAAACACCCCCTGTCAGCTGGGCGTACAGAAAACTCTTTCAAAATTTTACTGTTTCGCATATGAAACACAGCCTGGAGAGGGAATCTGCCCGGGCTGGCTGGGCGTATGGAGGAATGTTTAGAAGTTCTTCGTATTCTGCTTGAAACACAGGCGGCGAAGCCGTAAGCGGCGCCGTTCGCCTCTGGCAAAGCCAGAGCGTATCAGGCGCCGCATCCGTCCGGTCATGAAAACGCAAACGCAGAATACTTAGAACTTCTTACATTCTGAAATGGCCCAACCAGACCGGGCAGATTCCCTCTCCAAGCGTCCCGCTCGCAACAACCTAAAACCTTCCCCATTTCCATTTTCCTTCCCTTTCCAAGCCCTCAGCGCCCTCCTTCTACTGCCCCATCTCCTCAAACACCCGGTCTATCCGTAAAAGCAGATCCTCCGAACAAAACGGCTTCAATATGTAATCGCAGATCCCAAGCTTCGCGCTCTTTAAAACAACCTCCTTGCTCTCCACCCCCGTAAGCATGATCACCGGTATATCCGCCCACTCCTTCACGGCGCGGATTTCCTGCAAGGTCTCTATCCCGTCCTTATGCGTCATCTGGATATCCAGCAAAATAAGCTCCGGTATTTCCAGTTCCAGATACCGTAAAGCGCGCTCCCCAGAATTGACCGTAACCACATCATAATGGTCACGCAGGGTATTGACGATCCGGGTTAAGACAACCGCCGTATCGTCCACCGCCAAAATGCGCTTTTTTTCTTGGAATCCATGCATTCAATTTGGCCCATCATCCATCCTCCTTATCAAGTACATCCAAAAGCCGCCCCAGCAGCTCTTCCACATAATCATCCTCATATAACCGAAGCTGCGCCTGTATCTGTAAAAGCCTCTCCTCGATGCCTTTTTCCATCTCATGGCACAAAAGCCCCTCCACGATCTGGGCGCACTCTACAGAGCGGAAATGCTTAAGGTCATCTAACGCCTGCGCCGCCTGCGCCCTTAGCTCATGCGCCGACAGCGCCGGCAGTTTTTCCTTTCTGTCTTCCTCCTGCTTTTGCTGTTTTAAAAACTGCCCGATATTTTCAAGAAGCGTTTCATATTCCCCAAGCAGGCGCGGAAACTGCTTTTCGATAAACTCCCTGTCCCCCTGGGCGGCGGCGTTTTCCTGCTCACGCGCCAAAGCGGACACTTCCATGGCGCCGATATTTGCGGACGCGCTTTTTAGCCCGTGCACTTCGATCTGATAGCGTAACAGATCCGTTTGCCAAAGCCCGCGCAAAAGCGTTTTCTTGCGTTCGCCGTCCATGCAATAAAGCTCCAGCAGGTCGATAAACCCGTCTTTATCGCCGGAATAATACCGCATCGCGGCTTCCATATCCACCCCGTCGATGGAAACCGCCGCCGGGTCTAACGGCTCTGGCTCCTCTTTTTCGCCCTCCGCCTGCCTGTATTTTTCCGGCACCCAGCGCAGCAAAAGCTGGTTTAACTCCTTCCTGTCAAGGGGCTTGGAAATAAAATCTTCAAATCCGCACGCCAAAAAATGCTCCCGCATCCCTTCCATGGCGTTGGCGGTCAATGCCACCATAACAGGGGCCGCCCCGTTTTCGCCGCAGTCCGCGCGAATGATCCTTGCGGCTTCAATGCCGTCCATGCCAGGCATCATATGGTCCATAAAAATAAGATCAAACCGTTGCTCCCGCACCAGCTCTACCGCCTCTTTCCCGCTTTCGGCTTCGGTTAAGTCAAACGCGTAGTTTTTCAAAAACCCTCTGGCCACCTTGCGGTTGATCACATTATCATCTACGATCAGCGCTTTTATCCCAGGCGCGGTAAAGCTGTCCGTGATCTTTTGTTCTTCCAAAGTAGGCTCCGGCATTTCCGAAACCGGGCGGCTGTCTACAATTTTTTGCGGGATCGTAATCGTAACCATCGTCCCTTTCCCGTATTCGCTTTCTACCTTAATATCGCCCTGCATCAGCTCCACCAGCCGCTTTACGATGGCAAGGCCAAGCCCCGTCCCTTCCGCGCTGCGGCTGCGCTTAGAATCCACCTGCTTAAAATCTTCAAAGATCTTATCCAGGTCTTCTTTTCGGATGCCGCAGCCAGTGTCCTCCAGATGGAAAATCAGCAGCTCTTCATCCGCTCCCTTCCCCGGCTGCCCGGTAATATAGGCGCGAATGTAGCCTTTTTGGGTAAATTTCACCGCATTATTTAATATATTTATTAAAATCTGTTTGATCCTGCCCTCATCGCCGCTATAACAGCATGGGATCGTTTCATCGCACTCATATTTTAAGATCAGCCCCCGCTGGGACGCCGCCATATCCATCATTGCGATGACCTCGTCCGCCATAGCTTTAATGTAATAATCCTCATAAGACAGCTCCATTTTGCCCGCTTCCACTTTCGACAGATCCAAAATGTCATTTATAATGGAAAGCAGGTTTTTTGCCGCGGACTGCACATCTTTTGCATGGGCGTAAATCTCAGTGTCCCCGCATTCCTCCATAATAATGTCATTTAGGCCAATAATGGCGTTCATCGGAGTGCGTATCTCGTGGGACATATTTGCGAGAAATTCGCTTTTGGCTATGCTGGCTTTCTCCGCCTGGCTCCGCACCCGCTTGATTTCATTGATATAAGCCTTTGTGTCCGTCATATCCAAGATCAAGATCACGCTTCCTTGTATCTTTCCGTTTTCACCCAGGATGCGTTTACAATGGCTTTCATAATACCGCCCGTTTATGGAAAAGCTCTGGGTAGAGGCTTCGTTTAGCATTTCTCCGCTAAAGTCCTCCACCGCGCGGATATCCTCCCCCAGCTTGTGGTCCGGCAGGCTGGTAAAAATATTTGCCGCCGCCCCGTTGTAGCCCACCAGCCTGTTGTGGTCATCCAGCGTGACTACGCCGTCACCCATGCTTTCTAAAACCTGCGCCGCCGCCAGATGCCGGAAATCGTAATTTCGCCGGCTCCAGACTACAATGACGACCATGGACATGGAAATCGCAAGCGTAACCGGCGTAAGGTCAAAAGCTTCCACCAGCTTTCCGACATAAGCCCCCAGCATAATGACAGGGAATGTGGATATCCCAAGTATTGTCCAATACTGGCGGCTGGCCTTTTTATCCGGCCGCTTTCGGATCGCGCAGATCAACGGGTATATACATAGGATATACGGAATGATGATGCGGCTGAACATAAAAAACACATACAAAGGCCCATACTTAATGCTGACATGGTAAAACCCGCCCGCATCCGCCACCCATTTCACATCCTTATAAAACAGGCCGTTCCAGTTAAAAAATACCGTAGGCAAAAGAAAGGAACTGACCGCGGCAAGGAGCCTTATAAGCCGTTTTGGCGGAGTTATATAACAATAAATATAAATAAACAAACAGTAACAAAGCGGCACAAAGGCGGAGCCTACATTTTCCACGACCACCGCCGTCATGGCGGCTTCCACATTAGGCGCTAAAAGCTCCAGCAAATAGCCCACGTTTTGAGCCATGGAGCCGCACATAATAAGGATCAAAAGCTTTTGTTCCCTTGCTCCTTCCCCGTTTAACAAAAGAAGCAGCGCGATTATAATCAGGCATATGCCAAAGCATTCCAGTGCAATTACAAAATTTACCATAGTCCTCTTCCAATAAAAAACTAACGTTTCACGCCTTTCGTATCCCGGTTTCCGATCCGAAGCCTGTTTAACGCCACCGGATCTCCATCATAATCCGCAAACGCATCCCCTCCGGAATCCGAAAGCAGGTAAATATGGGTAAGCATATCCCCTGCCGATAAACGGATGCCCCGCACGCCTAAGGCGGATTTTTTCTTTTCCGGTATTTGAGAAGACGGTATCCTTAAAAACATGCCGTTTTGGGACTGCATGACGATGGTCTCTGTTTCGTTTCCCGTAACCGGGCGGATAAAAAGGACTTCGTCCCCTTCCGAAAGCTTTGCCGCCGCCGTCGTGCGTTTGGATACGTCAAACTCTGCGCCTTCCACCACCTTTAGCATACCGGTTTTCGTACCGAATAAAAGCCTGTATTTACAAATATTGCTTAATGCGTCCAGGTAAACGCAATCCTCCTTACTGCTGTCGTAGTTGCTGACATTGTCTATAGGCTGGCCCTTATCCCGGAACTTGCCGTAGGGCAGGCTTTGCACCTTCATCATATGGAGCTGGCCCTGGTTTGTGAATATGCAGATCTTATCCGTATTTTTGCATTGCAGCACGACTTTGTTTTCGCTGTCCGCCGCTTCCTTATTGCGCTCATAGACGGACACGTCGATGGTTTTGGCGTACCCGAACCGGTCCATCAAAAACACCACGTCTTTTTCTTCGATTTCCTTTTCCACATAAACCGCCTGCTCCACCTGGTCGATTTTCGTGCGCCGCGCCCGCCCATAGGCTTTTTTAAACGCCAAAAGCTCTTTGATAATCAGCTTTGTCATAGAAGCGTGATTCGATAATAAATCCTCGTATTTTGCGATTTTTTTAAGCGTCTCGTCGTGCTCCTTTATCAGCGCCTCCAACTCCAGGCCGATCAATTTATACAGGCGCATTTCCAGTATCGCGGTGGCCTGCCGTTCGGTAAACCGGAGGGCGGCCGCCTGTTTTTCGGATTTTTTCGTACGAAATTGAATGCCTGTAGTATCCCCATCCGTTAAGCATTTTCTTGCCTGCTTGATGTTTTTGCTCCCGCGCAGTATTTCAATAATTAAATCAATCACGTCGCAGGCCTGGATCAAGCCCTCCTGGATCTCCTTTTTTTCCAGCTCTTTTTCTAAAAGCGTTTTATATTTGCGGGTCGAAATCTCATACTGGAACTGGGCGTGATGGCGGATGATCGTAACAAGCCCCATGGTTTCAGGCTTTCCCTGCGCCACCGCAAGCATATTTACGCCAAAGGTGTCCTCCAGCTTTGTTTTTTTGTATAATAAATTGCATAAATTTTCCACATCCGCGCCGCGCCGCAGCTCTAACACAATGCGGATGCCCTCTTTGGAGGACTGGTTGGAAATATCCGCAATATCGTTTGTCTTTTTTGTTTCCACCAGGTTATAGACATCGTTTAAAAACTTGCCAATGCCCGCGCCAATCATCGTATACGGGATCTCGGTAATGACCAGGTTCTCTTTCCCGCCTTTTCCTTTTTCCACCTCTACGCTGCCGCGGATCTTTATTTTTCCCATGCCCGTCTCGTAAATGGATAACAGCTCCTCTTTATTGGTCACAATGCCCCCGGTGGGAAAATCCGGGCCTTTGATGTATTTCATAAGCTGGGCCGTAGTAATCTGCGGGTTTTTTAAATAGGCCACAACGCCGTCTATGACTTCGCAAAAGTTATGGGGCGGGATGCTTGCGGCCATCCCTACGGCGATCCCTTCCGTGCCGTTGATCAAAAGGTTTGGCACCTTTACCGGAAGCACCTGGGGCTCTTTTTCCGTTTCGTCAAAGTTTGGCGCAAAGTCCACCACATTTTTGTCCAAATCCGAAAGGTAAGCCTCCTGGGTGATCCTTGCAAGCCTGGCTTCGGTATAACGCATGGCGGCGGCTCCGTCCCCTTCGATTGAGCCGAAATTCCCATGCCCGTCCACAAGCGGCAGCCCCTTTTTAAAATCCTGGGCCATTACCACAAGCGCTTCGTAAATGGAGCTGTCCCCATGGGGATGGTATTTACCCATCGTATCGCCGACGATACGCGCGCATTTCCGGTATGGCCTGTCATAACGGATGCCAAGCTCATACATATCGTATAACGTCCTGCGCTGCACCGGCTTTAAGCCGTCCCGTACATCGGGCAGCGCCCTTGCGATGATTACGCTCATAGCATAATCGATATATGATTTTTGCATGATTTCCGAATATTCCGTCCGGATCAGCCGCTCCTTAGTCTGCATAACGATTCCCTTCCCAACTTCTGTAAATTATGAAATGCAAATTTATTTATACATTTTAAATAAGTAATTTAATTAAAATTATATATCGAGCTGCGCGTCCCTTGCGTGTTCATAAATAAACGCCCGCCTTGGCGGCACCGCGTTTCCCATTAACATCTCGGTAACGTCCGACGCCATGCGCCCGTCCTCGATCTCCACTTTTTTTAACAGCCTGGTTTCGGGATTTAGCGTCGTTTCCCAAAGCTGCTCCGCGTCCATTTCCCCAAGCCCTTTATATCGCTGTAAGGTAAAAGGGCGTTTTTGCCTTTTTCGGTATTTTTCCAGCGCTTCGTCGTCATAAAGGTATTCCTCCGCCCCTTTATCCGGCATGGCCTTATATAGCGGGGGCATCGCGATATAGACATGCCCTTCAAAAATAAGCTCCGGCATAAAGCGGTAAAAAAGCGTCAATAAAAGCGTGGAAATATGCGCGCCGTCCACATCGGCGTCCGCCATAATAATAATTTTATCATACCTTAATTTTGTAATGTCAAAATCGTTGCCATATCCTTCGGAAAAGCCGCATCCAAAGGCGTTGATCATCGTCTTGATCTCGGCGTTTGCAAGCACTTTATCAATGCTTGCTTTTTCCACATTTAAAATCTTGCCGCGGATTGGCATGATGGCCTGGTACATCCGGTTTCTAGCCATCTTTGCGGAGCCTCCGGCGGAATCCCCTTCGACGATAAAAATCTCGCACTTTTCCGCGTCCCTGGATTCGCAGTTGGCAAGCTTTCCATTGGAATCAAAGGAAAATTTCTGCTTGCTTAGCAGGTTTGTCTTTGCCTTTTCCTCTGATTTTCTGATCTTTGCTGCTTTTTCCGCGCAGCTTATGACCGCTTTTAAAGAGTCCAGGTTTTTATCGAAATAAAGCTGTATCTCGTCCCCTGTGATCTTGGACACCGCCCGGGACGCGTCCTGATTGTCCAGCTTTGTCTTCGTCTGCCCTTCAAAACGCGGATCCGGGTGCTTTATAGAAACCACCGCCGTCATGCCGTTTCTTACGTCCGTGCCGGTAAAATTCGCGTCCTTTTCCTTTAAGATGCCAAGCTCCCTGGCATACTGGTTGATGACGCTTGTAAAGGTGGTCTTAAAGCCTGTAATATGCGCCCCGCCCTCCACATTGTAAATGTTATTGCAAAACCCCATGATGTTTTCATGAAATTCATTGGTGTACTGAAACGCCGCTTCTACGGTAATCGCGTCCGATTCCCCATGAAAATAGACCACATCGTGTATCGTCTCGCTGTTGCGGTTTAAATCCTTTACAAACCCGATGATCCCATCCGGCTCGTGGAAAGTCTGACTCTCCGCCTCCTCCCCCCGCCTGTCCTCGTATATAATCGTAAGCTTCGGGTTTAAATATGCCGTCTCATGCAGCCTGCTTTTTACCTCGTCTTCTTTAAAACGGGTTTTTTCAAAAATCTCCGGGTCCGGCAAAAAATTGATCTTCGTGCCTGTTTTTTTTGTCTTCCCGATAGTTGGAAGCAGGCCCCCCTTTAATTCCACCACCGGATTGCCGCGTTCGTAGCGGTCATGGTGGATATACCCGTCCCGGCTGACGCACACGTCCAGGCACACCGACAGCGCGTTCACTACGGAAGAGCCTACGCCATGAAGCCCGCCGCTTGTTTTATACACCGCATTGTCAAATTTTCCTCCGGCATGGAGGGTGGAAAATACGACCCGCTCCGCGGAAACTCCTTTTTTGTGCAATCCCACCGGAATCCCACGCCCGTTATCCTCCACCGTGCAGGAGCCGTCCCTTTCCAAAGTTACCCAGATCGTATCACATGCCCCGGCTAAATGCTCGTCTACGGCATTGTCCACGATCTCATATATTAAATGGTTCAGCCCTTTCCTGGAAACGCTTCCGATATACATCCCCGGCCTTTTTCGGACGGCCTCTAGCCCTTCCAGTACGGAAATACTGCTCTCATCATATCCACTCATCACATACCTCTGATCTTTTTAAAACCCGTTTTAAGAAACCGGTTTTGTAATCTGCTCCGCGGCTTTATCCAAAACCGCCTGAAGATCTTCCCCCGTCTGGTTTCCCGCGATGCAAAGCCAGCCAAGTTCAGACATTGGCTTCCAGAAATTTTCGGACTGAATGCCGTTTATCAGCGCAAAATTTTGCTGCGTAACGAAAGATGCCGCCGTCATATCCTCCTGTATCAGATCTGATTCCGCCGCGGCTATATTGGTCGGCATCTCCTCACGCGCTTCGTATCTTTCCAGCTGGTTTTTTTCATTCGTCAGCCACTCCGCATACCGCATCGCCCAACCCACATTTTCACTGTATGGATTGATGCCAATATACTGATAGCCCGTAAAGGAGGACATCTGCATCGTAACTCCGTTTAAGTTATACGTTGGAAGCTTTGCCGCTGCGTAGTTGCCCTCTAACGCCTGTTTTATTGAATTTACATTTGATATTTTTTCAATCGCCGCGATCACGGTTTCATCCTGCATCCCTTTAATGATCTCCTTATCGGTCATGCTGGCAAATCCGTCATTTTTACAAATGTCAATCATCGCCTGCAATACATCCGTGCCTTTCGCGCTGGAGGCAGCCGTGCGGTTCATGTTGCACGCATTGGAGCGGTCGCTGTTTAAGATCAGCTCAAATCCCGCCCCGCCAAAAAAAGACCATGTATACAATCCTGATGTAAAATCCATGGCGACTTTTTTCCCTTTTTTGGACGCGATCTTCATCATATCTTCTAAGCTATCCGCGTCCTCTGGCTCAAAATATTTTTCATTATAATATAGAAGCAGTCCATCCTCCACCGCCTTTGGGTAAGCGTACAGCCTGCCATCATAGCTTCCCGCCTTGACCGCGCCGGAGTCAGATCCGCCATTTTCCTCAATCATTTTATCCGTATTTAAAGAAACCTCCTGCAACGCGCCCGCTTCCGCAAGCGGTAAAAGCTCGCTCCCCGAAAACGTATACAAATCGGCGGCAAGCTCCACGTTGCTTAATATCTTTTTCTTTATGTCTTTTTTCGGGCAGGCTTGCAGCTCTATTTTTATGTTCACGTCTTCTTTATATTTATCCGCGAAGCTATCCGCCATTTTTTTGATCAAAGCGCGGTCTTCCTCAGGGCTTAGGATCTTTAAAGTGATATCCTCGCCGTTTCCAATATGCCCAAGGCCGTCTTCTGTGACCGTGCCCCCCGCTTCTTCTTCTATTAACGCCGCCTCGGTGCCGGAGCCAGGCCCCTCGTCCTTTTTACGGCTGCATCCTGCCATCACAGGAAGCGTGATGGCAAACGCCGCCAATGTTATTGTTATCATAAGTTTTTTTTTCATATCCATTTCCTTAAGACTGTTTTTAACGGGCTAGGCTATTTTAATTTTCCCATATCCGTATCCTCCATAAACTGTATGCTGTTATAAAGGATCAAAATGTCATCCGCCGGATAGATTTCCAGCATTTTTCCAACCGGCGCGTTTAAATGCCTAAGATCGATCACGACGATGCGCTTATAATGGCTTGCGAAAAAGGGCGCAAAGCAGTTGCCAAAGGAGTCCTTTACCAAAAGCAGCGTCTTTTTATCATTTTTCTCTTTTTCAGACTCTACCGTAATGTCCACGACCGCCTGGTTTCCGCCCATAAACACCTGGTATGGGTCGTCTCCCTCAAGCTTATCCATTTCATAAAAGCTTTCCGTCTGAAATTGTCCCATATTATAATCGAGCTTTAATTTATCTGCGTCCTTTTTTTCATATAAATGAATCGTATCGGCTTTTGCCTTCGTACGCACTTTTGCGTATGTCGTGCCCAAAAACGATTCTGTGGCTGGCGTGATTGAAAACGCTTCTTTGGCAAGGCTTTGGGCATCCATCGCCTTTGCCCACTCCTGGTACGCATAATACGCCCCAAGCGTCGTCCAATGGTGGTCGGTGCGGTAATAAATGTACTCGTTTTCATGCTCCTTTAGCGCCCCCGCCACCTCGATCCGTTTTGTTTTGTCAATTTTTTCATCTACAAGCTTCCAAAAACGCTCCTCCCCGGACTCTACCGCAAAAAGCGGAAGCTTGCCCGTTAAAACGCCGCTTTTGGACGGCACAAACATTGCCTTTGCGTTCGAATGCTTGTTTAAAAAGCGCGAAACCCGGTTCAGGTTTTTTTCTATATTTTTCCAGTCAAAATCCCGCTCCTGATACTTTTCCAACAAATACCCGTCTCTGCCAAAGTAAACGCCCTGTGCGTCTTTGCTTCCAAGCGAACGCTCCAGCCCTGTTTTTAACGCCAGGCCCTTTTCTCTGAAAGGGAACTGCTCGCACAAATAGGTTTCAAACTTTTTTTGGAACTTTCCATTTAAAATCGTTTTTTTCTTTAATTTTGGCCGTTTGCTCAACATCCGCCGCTCACTGGCGGAATAGATATGGTCTGGCGTGGCCCAGACAAAAGCTGCGCTTCCTGCCAGCAGCAATAAGACTGCTGACAGAAAGCATATATAAGAAAAGCGTCCCGGCTTTTTTTTCTTTTCCATATCCATAGCGGTTATTTTAACTGCTTTTTGATCGCCTTGACCGCTTTGTTATTTTGTTTCTGATATGCTTTGATCATTTCTTCCTCGGTACCGTTTTCCTCTATCTGCTTGCTGATCTGCCCAAGGACGATAAAGCATACGTAATCCCCATTTTTATAAATTTTAGCCGCCTGTAATTTCAACAGGTTCATTGGATAATTAAATGTGCTTTCTACTTTCTTTTTTTTGTATTTTTTTAAAGCGCTCACTATCTTCTTTTTAGAAGCCGAATCTTTTGCTTTATAGATCGAAAGCTCATCCACCTGTACGTTGACCATTGGCCTTACCACATAAGCAGAGGAGTACAGGCTGGAGGATATCCCATAGTCACTCTCGATCTCAGCCGCCGACACTTCCGTATCCGGCACAAACTCATACACCTTCCTTACCGCTTTCGCAAGCTTTTTCGGAGACGGCTTTGCCGCCGCCTGCACGGTTACCGCCTCGTTTCCCAATAATCTTGTCCCCGCATACGGAAGCGCCTGCATCCCAATGCTTCCTACGCCAAGGGCCGCCGTTAAGATCCATGCTGTAAGCCTTGTCTTCTTTATCTTTTTCATAATTTCCACCTGTTTCCTTTCTTTGCCTATTTTTTTCATACGGAACGAAATTCTTTTCTAAAATAATTTGACAGTTTTTCTATCTTGTTCTAACATAGAAGCGGTAGAAACGTAAAAAAACGCACAAAATCTTTACAAAAGGAGTAATTCTTATGTCATCAAATGTAAATGAACAAATGTTAACGCTTGGCACCCAGCGCTCGGTGATCCGGGAGCTGTTTGAGTACGGGAAGAAACGCGCGGCAGTAATCGGCGAGGAAAATGTGTTTGATTTTTCCATCGGAAACCCGAGCGTGCCATCCCCGGACAGCGTAAACGCCGCCGTGGCAAAGCTTCTTTCCACAATGGACCCGATCCTGCTGCATGGATATACGTCCGCTCAGGGCGACGCCGAAGCGCGAAAAAGAATCGCGGATTCCTTAAACCGCCGTTTCCATAAAAATTATTCAAAGGACACGCTTTACCTTACCGCCGGCGCCGCCGCCGCTTTGTGCTGCTGCTTAAACGGCCTTTGCAATCCATCCGACGAAGTCATCATTTTTGCGCCGTATTTCCCGGAATACATCGTATTTACAAAAGGCGCCCAGGCAAAGCCTGTCATCATCCCGGCGGACACGCAGAATTTCCAGATCGATTTTGACGCTTTAAAAAGCGCGCTAAACCCTATGGTAAAAGCCGTTATCCTAAACTCACCGAACAACCCGTCGGGCGCTGTCTACAGCGAAAGCACGGTCAAACGGCTTGCCGAACTGCTGGATGCAAAATCCAAAGAATACGGGCATCCGATTTACTTAATCTCCGATGAGCCTTACCGGGAAATCGTATTTTCTGACACAATCGTCCCGTTTCTGCCAGATCACTACCGCAACACGCTGATCTGCTATTCCTGGTCAAAATCCCTGTCGCTGCCGGGCGAGCGGCTTGGGTATGTGCTAGTCCCGGATACGGTAGAGGATTGCGACCTCGTCTATGCCGCGATCGCGGGCGCGGGCCGCTCCCTTGGATATGTCAACGCGCCAAGCC
Source organism: uncultured Eubacterium sp. (assembly GCA_947385775.1). GTDB lineage: Bacteria > Bacillota > Clostridia > Lachnospirales > Lachnospiraceae > Eubacterium_J. The sequence goes on from CANDMI010000039.1 coordinate 16,741, forward strand.
TGTTCCAGCGGGTATGCGCAGCCTGCGCGGACGAAACCTCTGAGCTGCGCGTTTATGAAACCAACAAAAACCTGCTGCTGAAAGAGCTTCGCAGGATGGGCTATCACGTAGTGGAGCCAGGAGGGACTTTTTATATGTTCCCGCGCGCTTTAATGGAAGACGACGTGGCGTTCGCCGAGCGCGCGAAAGCGCATGACCTTTTAATCGTGCCGGGAAGCGGCTTTGGCTGTCCGGGACATGTGCGCATTTCTTATTGCGTGCCGACGGAACGGATCGAAAAATCCCTAAGCGCGTTTGAAGCCCTGGCAAAGGAATGCCTCGCATAAACACCCATTTTGAAATTGGCATAACAGCATGCTGCTATGCCAATTTTATTTATGCGCAGGCCCGCATACGGAAGTTTGCTGCTAAAGCAGCATGCGGGCCGCGCGGCGAGTAGGGAAGATCCCCTTCCCTACTCGTTTTTATGAAACATTTGCAAGCGCAGCAGTAATGATCGCCATGGAATAGACCTCGGACGCGTTACAGCCCCTTGAAAGGTCGTTGATCGGGGCGTTTAAGCCAAGCAGGATCGGCCCATACGCGTCAAAATTGCCAAGGCGCTGAGCGATCTTATACCCGATATTCCCCGCGTTGATGTCCGGGAAAATAAATGTGTTCGTATGCCCCGCCACCTTGGAATCCGGGCATTTTGTGCGCGCCACGCGCATCGACACCGCCGCGTCAAACTGCAATTCCCCTTCCACCGGAAGGTCCGGATAGAGTTCCTTTGTTTTTTGCGCCGCGTTTCGCATTTTATCTACGTCCTCGCCCGCTCCGGAGCCAAAGGTCGAATAGCTTAAAAACGCAACCTGAGGGTCAATCCCAAAAAGCTTTGCGCACTCCGCCGTTTCCACCGCGATCTCCACAAGCTCGTCCTCCGTCGGCTTAATGTTGATCGCGCAGTCGCCCATCGCCAACACCTCATTTTCGCCAGTCGCGGACGGACGCACCAAAATAAAGCAGGAGGATACGATCTTATGCCCCGGCTTTGTTTTTATCAATTGCAGCGCCGGGCGCACCGTATCTGCCGTAGAATAAGTCGCGCCGCCTAGCAGAGCGTCCGCAAGCCCCATTTTTACAAGCATCGCGCCAAAATAATTGGCCTGCCTTAAGGTCTTTTCCGCCTGTTCCCTCGTAACGCCCTTGGACTTACGCAGCTCGCAGAACAGATCGATCATAGCTTCCTTATCTTCATAGTCCTCCGGGTCTAAAATCTGCGCGCCGCGGATATTAAAGCCGCTGTCCGCCGCCGCGTCATACACCTTGTCCGGATTGCCGACTAAGATCGGCTGTAAGAAATTACTTGCCAACAGCCGGGACGCGGCCTCAAGGATGCGCGGGTCATACCCCTCCGTAAATACGATTTTTTTCGGATTCTTTTTCAAAATACCGATTAACTGCCCAAAACCAAACATACATATCTCCTCTCAATTTATTTTTTATATTCCCCAAAGGATTGTGCTACACTTATTAAAACACTAACTAAATCAGAAGTCAACAATCGAATGAACACATTGCCCGTTTCCTGTTACAGTTCGTTCCGCGCTTTGCATTTATTGCAAATCCTGCTTAGCCGACAGGATAAAAGAATGCGCTCCCTTTCCAAAGGAAGCCGTAAGTAAACCTCCCCGTTTTTGAAGCCCCATGTCCTCTGCCGTCACCTTCCACATTTTTCCGGCATCCAGCTGCAAGAATGTTTTTTTCACATGCAGCCTGCTGTCGGCTGTAGACGCAAAGTCATATTGGAAATCCGTCTTTTGCCCTTCGTCGTCCCATGGCAGTTTAAAATTGCCGTTCGCCTGCCGCTTTTGCGTGCGCGCCGTCACTTTCACCGTTTTTTTTGCCGGGATCGTTACGGTGACCATTGCATACACAATCCTTGTTTCTTCAAACATCATTTCAAAAATCTCTTCCAGCTGCGTAAATCCATACCGTTTTACCAAAGCGTCGTAAAACTCATCCTCCTGGCTTACCGCGGTCAATGCCTGAAAGACCGCGTCCTCTCCAAAATACTCCGGCAATTTCCCGACATACTCCCCATTATTATATGCAAATTTCATTTTCCTTGTAGCTTCCAGACAGCACAGGCGCAGCGCGTCGGCATAACGCATACTGCGCTTTTGCACCGCGCACTGGATGCCAGGCGCTTCCTCCTCGCAATCCAGGTTTGTGTAATAGCCGACCTTGGGCTCGACCTTTCCGGCTCCGGTTATGATCAGCATCGGCCTTGCGTATTCCGTCGGAGCGAAAAAACAGTAATTTTCGGCATTTGCATAATCAAAACCAAAGGTCAGCACATCCGCGCCTTCCTTAGCAACCGTAACGCCGACCACGCCCCCGCCGCCTTCTTTTATCTGAATATCGCTAAAAAAATAAACGTCTACCGCTTTATTCCAATCCACGGCTTTTTGCAGCGCGTTTTCCTGATATTCCGACCCCGGGTCGCATAGCCTCTCGTAATCTAAAAGCGTTGCGCTCCCATCCGGTTTTCCGCCTAAAAACGCGCTGGCCCCGTCCCCGACGCCATATTCTATCTTTTTTTCTTCCCCTCCCTGCGCCTTTAATATATCTCCATCCAGACCATAGGACTGGTTTAACGCCGTTACAAATGGATACACAAGCTGCAACGTTTTATCTTCATTGGAGTCGTTTTTTATCTGGTAGCGGTCCCAGATGTGCAGCAAGGGCTGCGTCATCCCATTTGATTCCTGGGATTCGACTTTGCATTGCAGCCTTCGGGTCGTTTTTACATGCTGGACGTCTCCGGTGGCCGTCATTACAAGCGCTGGGCCCTCGTAGTCGTCAAGGCGCATCGGCAGGACCGGGGTTTTGTTATCTACATTATATTTATCGTCAAAAGCGCCGTCCTCTGACGCCGTCTGCCCCATCTCTAAGTCCACCGCGCCCTCTCCCGTTTCCCGCTCTTTCCCGTTTCCCGCGGACGCGGAAAGAAAAAAATCTGTCCGGCTCCGGTTCAGATTGCTGTATTTTACAATATAAAGCGAAACAAAAAGCACGATGCTAATGCACGCCGCCACGGGAATGTATTTTAATCCTGCCTTTAATTTCTTTAACCCCCGCTGCTTCCTGCCGCAAATTTGCTTTTCCCGTTTTTCCTGCGCTTGCATTTTACGCGTCGGTTTTTGTATTTTTTTTCTCTTTTTATGCTTATCCGCATAATCCAACGCGATTTTACGCGTCAGTTCCCCGAGATATTCCCGCAGGCAGGCGGGGCGTTTTTGGGGGATGGACAGCCAGGCTGCTACAAACGCGTCGTTTACGCATCGTCCCGCCGCCGCTTCTTCCTTTAAAATCCCGAATGCGATCTTATAGCAATACGCCCCGTATTTTTGATTCGTGCGCTTTAACGCTTCTTCCTTTCTCTCTACGTACAGCTGAATGATGATCTCGTCTTCCATAAATCGTCTACAGCCCAAACGCCTTTGCAAACAGCTGCACCGCAGCGGCGTCCGGCAGCATGACCACCCTGCCTAAGCCGCATGTTTCGTCTCCTTCTTTTTCCAACAGGCGAAAGCTGGTTTCCACCCAGATCGCCTTTTTTGTGTCCGTCCCCTGGTTTTGCAAAATTTCCCCAAGGCTGACTCTTTCTTTATCTAATACAAGCATAGACGGCGACATGAATATCCGTATGCCCGTGTATTTTCCAATTGCCTTTGTGTATGCGGCCGCAAGCATATTCGCAAATTCTTTGACCGCGGAAAATGCAATCTCTTCTTCATATAGCGCGTTGCCTTCATAACGACTTTCTGTCATTTTTTCAACCACATCATAAACAAAGCTTTGTTTTAAAATGAACAACACAGAGCCTTTCATCGGTTCTAAAAACTTCATCCAGATCCCTACGTTATCCTGCTGCATCAGCTCACGCAATACCTGGCTGGTTCGTTCCCCGACCGGGATGACCTTTGGAGTCGCTAACGCCACCCGAACACCAAGTATTCTCCCGATCGTAGCGCTTGCCATGCCTACCCCCGCATTTCCAAGCTCGTACAAAACCTCCTGCACATCCGAATCCAAGTTCCCATTTTGGTCAAATACTTCCATGAAAACCCCCTTTCCTGTTGCCGTTTCTTTATTCGTTTTCAAGCGCCCGGTTGACAATCTGAAGAAACTCTTTTTCTTCGAACGGCTTTACGATGAAATCCTTTGCCCCTGCCTTAAGCGCGTCCATAATGATCAAGTCCTGCCCGATGGCGGAATTGATCACGATCTTCGCCTGCGGGTTTATCTCTAAAAGCTTTTTTAAAAGCGTAAGGTCCGCGTTATCCGGAAGCGTAATGTCAAGAAGCGTAAGATCCGGCTTTTTTTCCTGAAACAGCGGGATCGCCTCCGCCGCCGTAGCCGCTTCTATAATATTGTCATACCCTCCATTTTGCAGAGCCTTTTTCGTCACTACCCGCGCAAATTTTGCATCATCCACTACCAGAATCAACTTCTCCATCCCGTATCCTCCTACTTCCCTCCTAAAATTGCCATCCGAAATTTACCCCTTCGCTAACGCCTGCTCATAATCAGAAATCGGCATCGGCCTGTAAAAATAAAATCCCTGGGCAAACCTGCATCCGATCGACAGCAAAAAGTCCACCTGGTCTTTCGTCTCCACGCCCTCTACGATCACCTCCAGCCCAAGCTGTCTTGCCATATCCACTACGCACCGCAAGATCGTATTCCCGCGCAGGTCGTCCGAAGAAGGCGGCAAAAATTTTAAATCTATTTTTAATACATCCACAGGAATCTCCCGCAATGTGTTAAGCGAAGAATATCCGCTTCCAAAATCATCCATCAGCACCCGGAAATGATTTTTTTGCAGCAGGCTTGCCAGATTGCAAAGCTGCATATTGTCCGAAATAAAGGCGCTTTCCGTCAATTCAAAGGATATCAGATCATGCGGAATGTCATACTTTGCCACGCACGACTGTATCTGATCTAATAAATTTGGATTATATAAATCCGCCCTTGACACGTTAACGGAAATCGGATAGACCGGCTTTTTTTCATCCAGCCATCTGCGCAGCGTTTTGCAGGTCGCTTCCAAGATAAACGCGTCCAGCTCTGAGATAAACCCGTTTTTTTCAAACACCGGGACGAAATCCCCTGGCGAAATGACCCCTTTTTGCGGATGAATCCAGCGCACAAGCGCCTCCGCTCCAATGATCTTTCCGGTATCCATCTCACATTTTGGCTGCAAATAAACCTTAAACTGCTCTGTGCCCAAGGCGTGCTTCATTTCGGAAAGGATCTCCTTTTCCGCGGCTTCTTTTTTCTGGATCTTTTCGTCATAATACGCCACATTGCTTAAATAGCTGTTTTTCACAGTCTGCTGGGCGGTCACCGCCCGATCCATCAGCGTAATGACAGGCGTACGGCCTTCCTGGTCCTCTTCGTCTGTCACATAGATCCCAAACGACATCACCATTTCAAACCGGATCGGATACCCCTTTAGGGAAGCCTGCATAAAGCTGACTAATTCTTGTATGTCCTCTTTATTATATTCAATGCAGACGCAAAACATATCGGAAGAAACCCTGCAATACGTGCTCTCTCCCTGCGCCGGCCCTGCCCACTCCTGGATCTTTACGCCAATATAGCGAAGGATATTGTCGCCCTCCTTCGTCCCGTATATTTCATTGATGATCCGAAATTTATTGATATCCATACGGATAACCGCAAACCGCATCCCAGGGTGGGACTGGATCAACTCCTCCGTCATCTGGATAAAGCTGTCAAGGTTTGGCATATGCGTCAGCGGGTCTTTAGCAAGCAGGAACTTCATTTTGCGTATCGTTTCCAATTCCTTTTCGGCATTTGTAAATGTGATCAACACCCGTTCTTTATGTCCCTTAGCATCCCCATAGCACACTAAGCTGACGCGGAACCACTCATACGTATGCGCCTTTACATAAAATCTTGCGTCGACTCTGCGGGAATCCCCCGCCTTTAGATTTGAAAAATCAAAAAAGCTTTTTAAAAGCGGAATATCTTCTTTTAAAACCACGCGATGAAAATCCGCGCTCGTCTTAAGCCTTTTGCTCCAGTTCCCATAGACATGCCTGCGCTGCGCCGGGTCGACATAGCACTGTTTTGTCTTTAGATTGTATTCCACGATAAAAGAACGTGTGTTTTCCAAAATCCGGCTGTCCCTTAACAGCTCTTCTTCCTTCCAGCTTTCCCGCTGATTCGATGTATTTTCCAAGTTGCCCTGCTCATCCCCCATGCCGGCTCCTCCTGCTTGCATTTTGCGTAATTTTGCTTATTCTATCTTGAACTTCAACTGATATTTCATTGTAGCATTTGGCTGTATCCTTGTCAATTATCTGTTGGAAATCAAAGCATCTCCCCATTCTTTTACGAGCCTTTCTAATTTCCACGCCGCGTTCGCGGGACTGGTGGACGGGAGTTTTTTGGCCGGTATGCCGGTGTGCTTTAGCTGGTATTTTTCGTACAGTTCAAACGCCTTTGCCCCATTTGCGACAATCGTATGTATCTGGCTTTTTTCCACCAGACCCGCTATATTGTTGATCACAACGTTTCGAATGCTGCTGTCGGAAGATCCAAGGATATCGCATTTTGCGATCACGTCCCAGATGGCAAGCTCATGGTTTAATATAAGCCGCTTTTTTTCTTCTATAGAAGAAGGGACAGACTCTTTATATATTTGCGCGAGCATTTTCCAGAAGCGGTTTTGAGGATGGCCGTAGTAAAACTGCATTTCACGGGATTTTACGGACGGAAATGTCCCAAGGATTAAGATTTTAGAATGTTTGTTCCATACGGGGGCGAAGGTGTGGGTGACAGTTTCGTATTTGGTCATGTTTTTATCTCCATTTTTTGTGAGTTTTTGAATTTGCCTGCCAGAAGCTTATGCTTGCCGGACGCTGGAAGCAAGCGGAAATTCAAGCGTCCCTCCCCTTGATTCCTCGCCCGGTTACACAAGAAAAAATTACAGAAACCTCACCGCTGTCCCGTATGCCATCACTTCTGCCGCGCCTGCCATAACCGCGGATGAGGCGTAACGCACGTTTACGACGGCATCCGCCCCAAGTGACTGCGCCTCTTGCACCATGCGGTCTGTCGCAAGCTGCCTTGCCTGGTTCATCATGTCGGTGTAGGATTTTAATTCGCCTCCGACAAGCGTCTTTAAGCCCTGCCCGATATCGTGTCCGATGTTTTTGCTTTGGATCGTGCTCCCCTTTACAAGCCCAAGCATCTCAAGCTCTTTTCCAGATATATAATCTGTATTTACTACGATCATTTTTTCCCTCCTGCTTTTTTTATTTTCCTTCGTATGTAATGACGGACGCTACATCATATCCCGCCAGCTTCTCGCGGCCCTTTAAGCCGGCAAGCTCCATCAAAAGGATGATCTTTTCCACTTTTCCTCCAAGCTTTTCCACAAGCCCCGCGGCCGCGGCTAACGTTCCGCCGGTGGCGATCAGATCGTCCACTAATACCACCTTCTGCCCTGGCTTTATGGCGTCTTTGTGCATTTCGATCTCCGCGCTTCCGTATTCAAGGTAATATCTTGCCGTCACAGTCTCAAGTGGCAATTTTCCTTTCTTACGGATCGGCACAAAGGATTTTCCCAGTTCATACGCGATCGGCGCCCCAAACACAAACCCTCTGGACTCCGCGCCCGCAATCACATCAAACTCTACTCCATCCAGCAATTTTATCATAGAATCTATCGCAAGCTTAAACCCGTCTGCATCCTGTAATACGCTCGTCACATCGCGAAACAACACCCCCGGTTCTGGAAAATCCGGTATCGACCTAACATAATCCTCCATTTTTTTCATTTGCAGCTTTCTCCTTTCGTGCCTATTCATTTATAATCGCATGATATTTTTACAATACATCACACTCCTAAAGTATACCATATTTTGTGCGTAATGCATAACAATTTTTCCACTCTGCTTAAAAAACGTAAATCGCAACCGCCGGTTGACAAATTTTCAAGCGCGCTTGCTGGTTGTCAACCGAATTTTTTGCTATGATATAGACATGCAAAAAAACATGCAAAACAAAAAATGGAACTTTTTTCCCGCTTCCTATCGCTGGAAGCATTTCCATTCACACAAACGCACAAGGAGGATATTACATGACACTTCCAGAAAAAATCATGGACTTAAGAAAATCCATGGGGCTATCCCAGGAGCAGCTTGCGGAACAGCTGGATATTTCCAGACAGTCGGTTTCAAAATGGGAATCCGGCGCATCCGTGCCGGAATTAGATAAGATCTTAAAATTAAGCGAGATTTTCCATGTCAGCACGGATTACCTATTAAAAGAGGATTTTCCAGATACAGCGAGGGAAACTCCCATCGAAAAACAAAAGACAACGCAAGCCGCCATTCCCCTATCCGACAATCCGACAGAAAAAGCCCCTGGAAAATACGAGCGCGCCGTTTCTGAAAAAGACGCTGTTTCCTTTTTGGAATCCGTAAAGGAAGCCGCCCCGAAAACAGCGCTGGGCGCTGCGCTTTGTATTTTATCGCCCATCTGCCTGCTTTTGTTAAACGGAATTTGCGATTACAACGGCTATATTTCAGAAAATACGGCAGACGGGATTGGCGTGCTAACGCTGTTTTTATTCCTTTCCGCAGGCATTGGGATCCTTATATTTTATGGCATGAAATTAAGCAAATATGATTTTTTGGAAAACGAAAACATTTGTATCTCCATGGAAACCAAACGCATGGTTTCTATGAAAAAAGAAAGCTATGCCCCGGTCTACCAAAAAAGCGTGGTCATCGGCACGCTTACGTGCTTTTTAAGCGTAGCGCCGCTTCTTTTTTCCACTTTTTTCATACATAGCAAGGCAGAAGACCTAGTTTATGTCATCTGCATATGCATTTTACTGGCAATCGTTTCCATTGGCGTTTCTATTTTTATACGCTTTGGGGAAATTCAAAACAGCTATGACAAATTATTGGAAGAAGGCGATTATACGCGGACAAAAAAATCCATGCATAAGACAATAAGCGCGTTTTCCTGGATTTACTGGTGCGCTCTTGCCACAGTTTATGTGGCGGTCAGCTTTCAAACAAAAGCATGGCAGGTCACATGGGTGATTTTTGCGGCAGGAGGGATCTTCTACGCGGCTTGCATTGGAGTCATCCACCTTGTATATCAGAAAAAGGCGGCAAGCTGATATTTGATGTAAGTAAAAATGATTTTTCAAACACGTTCTAAGCCGTTGCCCGGGCATTTATTCGCGCAACGGCTTTTGGGCGGCTCTGGTTTTGTTTTCAATGCGTAACGGCCTGCGTTTCTGTTTGACAGTCTTTGCGCCGTTTTTATTTGTTACGTTTTCATTCTATTCTTTAATCTCGTCAATTTCTGTCAGGTTTACACCGGAAACATTGAGTAATGCTTTTAGTGTTTTATATTCTTTTTTAAGATCAGCGTATGTTTCGGTTGCATTTTCTTTTTTTGCTAAAAGCATGCGTCTTTGCACTTTTGCAAAATCTTCAAGCGCTCTTTGTATTATCTCTAAACCATTCGGCATATGATCACCATCCCATTATGAACGCGCACTGTTTGATTGTTTTAGTATATCACAGCCGGGGCGCAAAGTCTATGCGTTTTCTGAAAGTATGACTCCTATCGGCTGAAGGAACGCCATCTCATGAAAAAAACAGCTGCGACGCAGCGAAAATCGTGTAAGCGCGACTTAGTGAATGGCGTAGGCTGGGCTGTCACTCCCAAAATTCTTCCATCACTTCATTAAATTTTTGGGGCATATCCATATTTACACAATGCCCGGCATTTTCAAAAATCACAACTTTTGATTGGGGTTCTCTGCTTTTCCAATCTTTGACTGCTTTCAACTCCATTGGCATATCAAATTTTCCACACCCGATCAATAAAGGATACTTTCTTTTCTTTGTTTGAAACACATTTACCATACGATCTAATGACGCCAAATACAAGAAAGATTTTTTTGGAAACTGGATATTCATATCATAAAAATCATTTTGAGCCTGCGGGGAAAAAGCGGATATTTTCTTATTCGCTTTTGCAAACCATTTAATAGAAACAAAAGCCTTTAACATCATTCGTATCTGCGAGGCGCCATTTTCTTTCTGCATTTTTTTATCAAAATGATTAATATCATATCCACCAAAACAAGCAAGGGAATTTACCGCTTCAGGATACCGATTTGCGAAATCCTGCGCTAAGACAGCGCCCAACGATATGCCGACGATATGCACTTTGTTAATTTTTTCAGCATTCATAATATCGTGTATCCATGCAGACATTTTCTCTATACTGTCACCCTTTTTTGTGTCTGTTGATTTTCCATGACCGATAATGTCAACCGCTAATATGTTATATTTCTTTTCAAAATATTCTATCTGTAATTGGAACATTTTGTAATTTACAAATGCGGCATGAAGAAGCAATACCCATTGTCTACACTCTTTTCTGCTGGTGTAATATACGATTGGCGAAAAATTTAATTTAAATTGCTGCACTATTTTTATCCTCCCTATTCATTGAGCAGTTTTTTATACCATTTCATTCATCAGTTTCTTATACCACTCCATATTAAATTTCATAAAATCTCTTCCATAACGAGCCGCCGAAAGCTGATAAAAAATGATATCCTTGTTTTCTTCCGTAATCGTTATATTTTTCGCTTCTTCACAAATGGCATTTAGCGCGTGATATTTCTTAGTCAAATGAAACAGATATTTTTCCATGTTATTCCTGCGGCTTGTCTTATCTGAAAAACCCATAAAATATACTTTTACTAATTCCGGATTTTTGATATTTTGCATTTCAAACGGACTGTTTACCCATTTAAAGAAGCAACGTTTCCCATTATCGGTTATCGTATAGATTTTCTTGTATTTTCCATTTTCCACACTTTCTTCATAACGGATGTACCCATGATTCAGTAGTTTTTTAATAGCTGCTTGTATGCTGCCCATACTGCCGCTATACATCAGATCCATTCCTTTTTTGATCCGTTCTCTTAACTGGTAAATTGTCCTGCTTTCCAAAAGCAAAAGCCCGAGAATCATATGGTCCATATTTCCCTCCATATATTACTATTAGTAATATTATTATTGTACATTTATTGAAACAAAAAGTCAATAAAAATATCTATTGGGAAACCATCCGGCATAATACTCTGTATTTGGTATTCATACAATCAATGTTATTCACTCTGAATTATATTCGTGCAGATTTTAAAACAGTCTATATATTTGTGGGCAGTCTATTTTTATTCCTATAGACAAAAAGAATGAATGAAAATGCTGAAACGGTAAATATTCCGTTTTCAAAAGGCATTGTTTCATGTATAATGAAAACAGCGAAAGAAGGTGGTATTTTGAGTGCAACAGTACAGACACATCAACAAGATTTAGAACGTCTGAAATCACTCCGATATATAGATGATGATTTTATGACGGTCTGCCTTGCAGATAACTATGAAGGCGTAGAACTGATGCTTCGGATCATCTTAGGACGGGAGGATATCACAATTAAGGCGATTCGCACACAGGAACTGTTAAAGAACCTACAGGGGCGATCCGTTATATTAGACGTTCATGCAATTGACAGCGCCAAGAAAGAGTTTGATGTAGAAATTCAACGAACAGACGAAGGTGCAGACGCAAAAAGAGCAAGGCATAACAGCAGCCTGTTAGATGCGCATATCTTAAAACCCGGAGATGATACAAAAGATATTCCCGACAGTTATGTGATTTTTATTACGGAAAATGATGTAATGAAAGGAAATCAGCCGATATATCCAGTGGAGAGATATGTCACTATTGGAGAAAATAAAGTATTGTTTGATGACGGTTCGCATATTATATATGTGAATGGGAAGTACAGAGGCGATGATGAAATCGGAAAGCTAATGCACGATTTTTCCTGCACGGATCCCGATGATATGAACTATGAAGCGCTCGCAAAAAAGGCAAGGTATTACAAGCAGGACGAGAAAGGGGTGGCTGCTATGTGTAAAATTATGGAAGATATGAGAAACGAAGCGGCAAGAGAAGCGGCGCAAAAGGCAGAATTAAAAAGCGCAAGAGAAACCGCGGAAAGATTGATAAAAAAGGGAAAAATGACGCTTGAAGAAATCGCGGAGTGTGTTCCTCTATTATCACTTGATGAAGTAAAAGAAATTGAAATGAAGGTTATGCAGTTAGCGTAATTGATTTCATCAATCAAAACGATATACTCTATTTTTTTGCCGCGTTAAGAAGGAACAAGGATGGCAACATTCAGACCAACATTACAGGGCGATCGACGCCCTGTTTCCTGCCAAATTACAAAACTGCCGCTGCCCTGCCTCTAATCTGCTTTACCTTTTAATTCCTTTCTTTTTAGCCCGTTCTTTTTTGCGCGTGGATACCAAAAGCTCAAAGACGACTGTATTTTCCAGAGAAATCGTGGCCAGTTCGGTGAAATAAACATATCTTCCCCTTGATTCAAAGATATTATATTTTGACTTAGCTTTTGGAGCGCAATGCCAATATTTTTGTTAGGGCCATGGCCGAAAGGTATATTTTTAACAAACGCAAGCATTTCTCCCGCCCCGACGCCAAGCGTTTGACCGTAGGTCAGACCGACGGCTTTGCACCAGTTCTTCATGATATCGGCAGCCACATGATTTTGCCGGCCCTCATAAAATCCATTGTTGATCATGCAATATACGTTCATATTCTTATTTGGAAACCCTCTTTTTTCAAGCTCGATCAAAAACCGCAGCAAAGCGGAATTAACGCTGTCAATATACAGTGGAAACGCAAATATAAGCGCCTCGCTGCCCTGTATCCGTAAAAACTGTGTTTGGGAAAGATCCATTTCACGCACATGATATGTGATCACTTCATTTCCTTTAAGCAATGTCTTTAAATACCCAATAAGCAGTTCCGATGTGCTTTTCCCCGCTTTTGGGCTTCCATTTATAATGCAGATTTTCATATGTCCGTCACCTTTCCGCTTAATTCTTCCACTGATTTTGAAAATGAAATTTTGTAATCTTCCACATAAAAATTAATACAATTTGCCTTCACCAGCTTCTTAGCCGTATCCCTTTCTTCGGCGGTATTGTCACCATAAAAATGCACCGCGAACTGCATCTTGTTTTGATAACGTCTTTTATGATGCGTTTCGTTGTTTCTTATTTGAAAGAACGGAAGCAGCCAGGAAATGCTTCGGTCTAAAACGTTTTTCACAAACGGACTGTAACAGCCATAAAAACATCCGCTGATAATCGTTACTTTTTCAGCCTTTGAGAGAATTTTTCCAATATTGTCATATCCATCTTTTAACACGCATTTACCGGGCGTTTTTATCCAACAGCCAAAACAGCCGATGCAATGCCGTATTGTCCCTGTATCTGAAATAATATAAATCTCATTGTTTATTTTGGGAAACAGTGATCGAAATTGTTCCTTGCTTAAATCGTGTATTAGAACATTCATTCTTTTCCTCCTGCGTTTGATAAGGCATTGAAAAATAAGCAAATCCTTTACATGCATGAACGCACCCTATGGGTCAAAAGAGATGCAGGAGCCGCGACGCCTGCCAAATAACCTCTTTTAATCTAACATTCAGTTACACCCTATCCCATATCCGGCACAAATATATGCCGATCAACAGCAATATCGGAAATATCACCCCTGCCAAAAAACCCATTTTCAGATCATTGCCTAACGCGCCGGATGCCATTCCGATCACGGTGGGGCCTGCCGCGCATCCAACGTCGCCTGCCAATGCAAGCAACGCAAACATTGCCGTGCCGCCTTTGGCATCGGAGGCCGCCGCCTTGCTAAACACTCCCGGCCACATGATGCCAACTGACAGCCCGCATAACGCGCAGCCGATAAAACCAACGACCGGACTTGGCACAAGTGAAATGCATAGATAGGCAAGGATACATAACATACTGCTGCCGACCATAAACCGATCCAGGTCGATCCGTTCCCCGTATTTTCCATAAAATGCTCTGGCGCTGCCCATCAAAAACGCAAACAACATCGGCCCCGCTAAATCTCCTATCGTCTTGCTTACATGAAGTCCCGTCTCCGCAAAGACAGACGCCCACTGACTGACCGCCTGTTCGCTTGCCCCGGCGCATACCATCATGATCATCATTACCCAAAATATCTTTTTCCCAAAAAGCTGCCCGATCGTCAGCCCCTTTTCCCCTTCTTCTATTAAAGAAGCGATCGGAACTTTTGTAAACAAGAGCATGTTTGCAAAAGGAACCGCCGCCCAAATATATGCCATAATCTTCCAGTTTTCTATGCCAAACAGATGAAAAAAAGCGGTGGACAAAAACACAACCGCCATATGCCCCCAGCAGTAAAAAGAATGAAGCAGGCTCATGGCTTTTTCTTTATTTTTTGTAGGGCAGGCTTCCACAATAGGACTTACCAACACCTCTAACAGTCCGCCTCCCACCGCATATACGGCAACCGAGATCAAAAGCCCGGTAAAGGCGTTTCCAAACATATCCGGCAAGACCGTCAAAAATACGAAACCCGCTACCGCACAGGCGTGGGCAAGGATCATTGAGGCGCGATAACCGATCCTGTCCACAAATGCGACCGACAAAATATCCACGAACAATTGCAGTCCAAAATTAAACGCGATCAGCAGCGTGATCTGCGTCATCGGTATGCCATAACTGCTGTGGAAAGTCAGAAAAAGAAGCGGTACAAAATTGTTTACGATCGCCTGTACAATATATCCGATAAAACAGGCGTACAATGTTTTATTATAACTTTTATCCATAAATTGAAATTCTATCCCTCCATCATTTTCTGTTTTCTTCTATCCATTTCACAGCAAAATCCACCAGCGCCCTTTGGCTCATCATGGAAAGAACTCCATTTCCTAATGTCACATGGCGCACCTTCCCGCTCTGCTCAAACGCCTCTCCGATCGCCGCGAAATCTTCTCCGTTTACCGCTAACGTCTCATAGGATTTCCATATCCGCTGTCCGTTAAGCTGTATGGCGCTGCTTTCTGTGACCGTATGCTTGCTTGGATATTCCGCCCTTACATCCGCCAGATGAAGGGACGTGTTTTTGTCATAACCAACGCCAATCAATAAAACATATCCATCCAGTTCATACAGCCTGCCAATGGGTGAGCTGTCTCCAAAAATATCAGACAGGTCGTGATCTTTTGTCAGATGCCGCGCAAAACGTCCCCATGCCGCCACTGACCTTGCGGGGTGATCGCTTCGAAGCGTCCCCGGCCACTGACGAAACATTTCTGATACGGCGCCCATTGTATTTGTCGGCGTAATCCGTTTGTCATAAGCGGGGATGCATTCACGTATAACAGGCCACCATTCCTCCGGTTCCTGCCAGTAAACGCCCGCCGCCGGATCTAAATTTTTCCATGACTGGGTCGGCATCATAATCGTACCTTTTTCACCAACGCCCTCAAGCAGCGCTTCAATCACGGACTGCGCGCCGCCACATACATAACCAAGGCTGCTTAGCGAAGTGTGCGCCATAACAGCCTGACCTTTCTGAACGCCAATATCTTTCAAAGCGGTTTTGATATCGTCCGGGGTTACCAGCTTTCTTTTTTCCATTTTATGATTCCTCCAATCCACTTTATAGAAGCTGTAATAATCATAAAAGGAACCACGGCAAATTGCAAAGGTTAAACGCGTAACCCCTAACAAAATCCGACTTCATTTTTTGTGCATTTTTACGTCGCGCACACTGTCACGCTCGATCAAAGTTACGGGCAGCGTCACGTTTTTCTCTGTGCCGTCTCCATTTCTTAACCGGTTCAACATTTGAACCGCCAAAGCCGCCCTTTGCCTGTCATCCTGTTTTATTGTGGTCAACGCCGGAGCAAACTTTTCACTTTCCCTCACATCGTCAAACCCAATTACCGATATGTCCTCTGGAACAGACAGCCCCACGTTTTTTAGAAATTGAATAAATTCCATTGCATAGTAATCGGACACCGCAAAAACCGCTGAATATTTTTTTATTTTCCTTAAATGTTCCATGTAAAATTTGGCGCGCGTTTCCCTCTCCATGGGGATAACCATAAGCTCAGCATTTGGAATCTCGCTTTTTAATCCCATAAATCTTTCCATATCCATGCAGATAGGATTGTCCGATATACAAAGCACATCTCTATGCCCCCTATTTTTTAAATAACGTCCGGCCTGCGCCCCGCCATCAAAGTGATCGACCTTGATATTTACAAGATTTCCGGCGCTTTCCATATATCCGTCATAGACCACAAACGGGATATGCATCCGCTCCCGCAACTTTTGATAATCCTGCGTGCAATAGCCGATCAACGCCATTCCCTCCATATTCCACATGGAAGCGAACTTTGGAATCTCATCCCATTTATCCGTCACTTTAAGCATAAGGAATTTTCCCGCCTGCTCTATCTCTTGTGCCAGCGCATTCACCGATGCGGAAATAAACGGGTCTTCCAGTGTGTGCCCTTCGTATTTTTCATGGTCATTGATAACAACCCCGATGATCTTCGAATCGTTCTGCGCCAAAAGTATCCCTGCCATGCTTGGAATGTATTGTCTTTCTTCCAAAAGCTGCTGCACGCGTTTCACCGTTTCGTCTGATATTTTCTTTGTTTTTCCATGAATCACGTTCGATACGGTAGCAGAACTTAATCCCAGCTCGTTTGCAATATCGACGATCCTGATCCTTTCTCTCAATTGCGTCAATCCTCTCGCGTTTTGCCCGTTCTTCCTATACGATATAAACTTTCCCTATTGTCAGTTTACAAGATCCTTATCCAGTTTTCAATATTCAATTGCCAAACTTTGGTGATTGTCAAAAATCCACCGTCTCTATATCAAAATCGCCCTTCCCCTTTTTATCTACGATTTTGAATTTCATATCTAATTTTGTTCATAAAATCATCCAATGTCATTGTTTCCGTTTTTGCCGTATCTCTGCTACGAATAGAAACCGTGCCGTCCCCTACTTCCTTTTGACCGATAATAACCATATATGGCACGCGGTCAATGTACTGCGCTTGTCTTATCATATAGCCGATCTTCTCATTGCGGCTGTCCATTTCGCAACGGATTTTCGCTTTTCGAAGCGCGGTATATACCTCATTTCCATAATCCGCGCTCTTTTTTGACACAAGCAATATTTTCACCTGTACCGGAGCGAACCATACCGGAAATTTTCCTGAAAAATGCTCGGTAATAATTCCAATAAATCGTTCGATCGATCCAAAACAAACACGGTGTATCATGATCGGACGCTGTTTTTCGCCTTTTTCATCGATATATTCCAAATGAAAGTTTAATGGCATTTGAAAATCAAGCTGTATCGTCCCGCACTGCCAAGTGCGTCCAAGAGAATCCTCTAAATGAAAATCGATTTTCGGGCCGTAAAACGCTCCGTCACCCTCGTTTAGGATATACGGAAGCTCCAGTTTTTCAAGAGCCTGTTTCAAACCGTCTGTCGCGGCTTCCCAATCTTTGTCGCTTCCCATGCTGTCGTCTGGACGGGTAGAAAGTTCCATAAAATATTTAAAGCCAAATTTGCTGTAAACTTCATTTATGAGATAAACAACATTTATGATCTCGGCAGTAATCTGCTCTTTGCGTATAAAAATATGAGCATCGTCCTGCGTAAAACAACGAACGCGAAATAATCCGTGTAAAGCTCCTTTTAATTCGTGACGATGGACAACTCCAAGCTCTCCGATCCGCAATGGCAAATCGCGATAACTGCGCGGCTTGCTGCGATAGATCAACACTCCGCCAGGGCAATTCATTGGTTTCATACAAAAGACCTCTTCATCTAAAACCATAGAATACATATTGTCCTTATAATGCTCCCAATGCCCGCTTGTTTCCCATAGCTTTTTGTTCATGACCATAGGCGTGGATGCTTCAACATAATTTTCACGGGTATGAATATCCCTCCAATAATCAATCAACGCATT
>CANDMI010000040.1 GCA_947385775.1 uncultured Eubacterium sp.
GAACGAACTCGTTTATGAATCTTTCAAGGTTATTTCACTGTTCAGTTATCAATGTTCTGTTGGCTTTAAGCTTTTTCTTTTAAAGCTTTTGTGCTGCATCAGCAGCTCGTTTAATATATCATGTTTTGCGCTGCTTGTCAACTCTTTTTTTCAAAAGTTTTAAATTTTTTTTTATATGTTTTGCTTCCATATAATAAGTAATTTTCAACTTCTGAAAATGGGCTTAAGTGGACTTGAACCACCGACCTCACGCTTATCAGGCGTGCGCTCTAACCAGCTGAGCTATAAGCCCTTTCACTAGTCACTTGCGTAACGCACGAGTTGTATAATAAACCCTTTTTTTGCATTTGTCAACAGGATTTTTAAATTTTTTTCAAATTTTTTCTATTTTTTCCAAAAAGCGGAACTTATCTCACGAGCATTAAAACTTACCAATAATGCCGACTCACAAGCGTTATTATCTTGAATCATATAGTAGTAACTTTATCGCTCGTGAGTATAACGCATTTTAAACGGTGAAACGCTGGGAGAAAAACCATCCCAGCTTTCAAATACAAAATCTGCCAGCTTCAACTTCTGCGCAAATGAAAATACGTAAAGCTCCCATCCATTAAAAGCTCTCCCTGGTCATTTGTCAGCTCCACCCCGACAACAGACACCCTGCCGCCGTGCCGCCGCACCCTGGCATCGCAATACAAATATTTTGTATCCGTTATCGGCTTCATGTAATTTACCGCCGCGTTTAACGTTGTCACGATCTCTCCGAAGGTTACAACCGCAACTCCAGCCGTTGTGTCCGCAAGGGAAAACGCGCAGCCTCCATGCATGCCTCCATAAATATTTTCGTATTCTTTTTTCAGCCGCATCCTTGTGCGGGCATATCCTTCATTCGCTTCTAATAGCTCCATTCCGATATGGCATGCAAACGCATTGCGCGAAAGGATGGCCTTTAACTTTTCCGCCAGCTTGCTTTCGTTTTCTTCCAACCGCCCTCACCTCCTTACTGTTTACACACATTTCCTTATCGGAGCTTAATTTTATCATAATTATATATTATCATAGTCTTTCTTATCGCAGTTTGATATCTCCGGATTCACTGTGGATTACGATATTTTTTGCTTTTCCCTGCTCAATGGAACGATAGGTTTCTCCCATATGTTCTCCGTCCATGCGTATTTCCCCATATTCCGCCTTCAGATCAAAGCCATACTCCGACAGCGGGCTTAAAAGCCCCAGTTCCACATCTCCATATTCTGATTTTATTTTACATTGCTCTAAACTTAATTCATCCAATATGCATGAGCCGCTTTCCAGCGACGCTTTCATATTTCGAAGCTTTATTTGCTGACCGGATACTTTGCCATATTCGTTTTCCAGCGTCAAGTCGCGCACCCCAACGCTTTGGCAGTTCATGTCGCCGCTTTCTAACTTTACGTTCATATCCCCTTGAAACGACGCGTCTTTTACCGCAATGTTCCCATATTCGTTTTTGATCTTGCAATCTTCTCCCTGCACCTGCTCCAAATACAGGTTGCCAGATTCCTGGCCTGTGTCTAATTGACGAAACCGCGCGTTTCGAAGCTCTATATCGCCATATGCCGCCACAAGCTTTGCGCTATCGGCGCTAACATCCTGGCATCTTACACTTCCTGACTCTGTCTTGATATTCATCTTTGTAAACCGCGCATCCTTTGGCACGTAAATAACTACACCCGGCGTTTCTCCAAGCTCCTGCGGGTCACGTCCAATGGAAAAAAAGGAAACGTCCCCTATGATGATTCCTCCCCGATGCGTGCTTTTTAACACGAGCCTGCCATCCGACACCCCATATTCCAGATCTCTTGTTTTCGGCAGGGCGTATTCTACCTTATATTCTTTTTCTTTCGACGCTTCCACACGCACATCCGCATATCCCAGATCGATGTCCATGCTTTGAAACGCTTCGACCGTTTCTTTTTTTTCATAAAACTTTGATTTTTCTTTTTCCTGCAACGCCGGCGACGATACGTGCAAACCGTCCACGCCAAGCCTTACATTATATACGATCCCGCCCATCGCGACTCCCGCAGCCGACAACACAACGCCCGCAGCGGCAAGCGCCGCGCAGCCAATTAAAAATTTTTTACTGTTTTTCATGCTTTTTCCCCCTCTTTCGGATAATTTCGCCAAACCCGCGCAATGTCCATGCGATAAACTTTTTAAACAGCAAATACAAACCATATGCCGCCGCCGCTCCAACTCCTGTCAGAATAAATCCCATTCCGATGCATGTAAAAAACACCGGGACGCTCTTGGTTATGACCGTCAAACCGGAAATAACCGCGATCGGCCCCATGATCACGCAGCTTACCGCGGTAAGCAAAAACGCCGCAAGTACCGCAAACGCCGACGCATACATGGCGATCGCCAAAACGATCCCCGAAGCCAAAAGCGGAAGCGCGATCGGCGCGGCGAATACCGCAAGGATGCCGACCCAGATCGCGTTCATTCCTTTCTTTACATTTTGTACCGGCTCTTTTGAATAAGCAAGCGCCATATCGCATATGATCTGCTCCGCCGCCTCCTGCGGGCTGCCCAGGTCTTCAATCGCTTTCTGTTCATTTTCTTCTCCGGCTTCCGCGAAATATTCTTCGTAATATTCCACCGCCCGCTCAAAATCCTCCTTTGGCAGTCGCTTAAGCTTCACTTTGAGCTGCTCCATATACTCTTTCTTTGTCATCTTCTCCCCCTTCTTCCTTTTCTGCTTTTTCATTTTGGCTGCACTTTGAAACGTTTGAAACGATCTGATCGATCGCCACGGTAAAATCATGCCATTCTTCCTTCAACTCTGCCTGTCTTCTCCTGCCTTGGTCTGTGATCTTATAATATTTTCTGTTTCTGCCCTGTATTTGCCTGTCATAGGCATCCACACACTTATTTTCCGACAGCCTGCGCAGCACAGGGTATAACGCGGAATCCTTAAGATTCGATACTTTTTTTAGCTGCTGGCCAATTTTATACCCATAACTGTCCTCCGGCAAAACCAGGGATAACACTAAAAGCTCCATCAGCGCCGGATTTAATTGGTAGATCATTCGCATCCTCCTCTCATAATTGGTTATATTTCAAATTTATATATATTATATATTGTATAATATATTTTGTCAATATATATTCAGAAATTTTATATATATATTGTAACAGTTCAGCCATCGACTGTAAGATAGGCGAATCATGCTTGCATGAATGAGCATGTCTCACCGTCGATGAGCGGAGCGCCCGTTTATGAGCAAAGTTAGCTGCGTCAGCAGCGGGAAAGCGCCGCAGGCGCCTTTGCGAATGGCGCGGGCTGAACTGTAACTATGTATTTTAAAAGAGCATCTTCCCTACTCGCGCGCCAGGCGCCCGTACGCATAAAAAAAGCATCCCACAAAACCCCAAAGGTTTCTTGCAGGATGCCTAAATCCATCGTTACAGCTCCGTCATTGGCTTTACTGTAACATTCTATCTGTATTTTTTAGCTGTTCGGCAGCGCTTTAAAATTACATTTTGTGTAAAACAGACAATATTTCCTTTAACTTAGCCGCAGGCAGCTGGCCTGGCGCGGATGCCTGACCCGCGCAGCCAAATGTAACCGCCGAGCCAAACTGCTCCCCGCACAAACGGCTCATTACGCCAAGCTGCGACATAGACATCGTAATGATCGGTCGGTCGGCGTATTTTGTATACATTTCATCCGTAGCCGAAAGGAGCGTGAAAACATCTGTTTTCTCCTTTGGCATAACCGCGATTTTTACAATATCCGCGCCAAGCTCTTGCATCTGACAAAGCCGCCTTATGATCTCCTCTTTCTTTGGCGTATGTTTAAAATCATGGTTTGACGCAATGACCTTTACGCCGTACTCATGCGCCTTTTTTATGATATTTTCCACTTCTTCCTTGCCATCCAAAAACGCTTCCACATCTATGAAATCCACATCGCCTGTTTTTGCCGCCGTTTGGTTTAACGCCGCATATTCCAAAATCCCAATGGATCTTTTGCCGCCCTCTTTTGCTGTCCGAAACGTAAAAAGAAGCGGCATATCCTGTAATACACCCCTTAAATCAGACAATATTTCTTTGACCCGTTCCAAATCCGCCGCTTCCTCAAACCAATCCACCCGCCATTCCACAAAATCGGCGGCATCCGTATCCAGCTCTTTTGCCTGCTTTAAAATGCTTTCTTTTGTGCCGCCCAAAATCGGCACGCAAATTTTAGGGATTCCCTCCCCGATTTTTAAACCTCTTATATTTAATGGAATCATATCTGCCTTTCCTTTTGTGAATCCGCGGGCATCAGCTTTTCTATTAATTCATCGCCGATCTTTGCGATCGTTTTCCCATCCGTTAAAAGCGCAATGTCCGCCGCCGCCTCGTATTTTTCCCTTCTTTGCTCCATTAAATGGGCGATGTACGAAACGCTTTTGTTGTTTTCCAAAAGCGGGCGGTCATGGTTATCCTTGACGCGCTCATAAATCGTTTCCGGGGAAGCCTTTAAAAGCACGACTTTTCCACTTTTTTTCATCTCGATCACATTTTCCTCACGCATCGGCACGCCGCCGCCGCAAGAAACCACCGTATTTTTCTTTTCCTGCGCTTCCTTTAGCAGGTTTGTCTCCAGGTTGCGGAAATATTCCTCTCCATGTTTATCAAAAATCTCAGAAATGCTCATCCCTTCCCGTTTTGAGATCCACTGGTCCATTTCTATAATTTCCATCCCAAACCGTTTTCCCAGATGCGCCGCAAGCGTCGATTTCCCGCTGCCCATAAATCCGATCAAAAACAGATTATATCCAAGCTGCCCCATATCCTTTGCACTCCTTTTTTTTCGACCATTATATCAGCTTGAAAAAAGGTTTGCAAGACTTTACTGATTTAAAGTTTTAAATCATATATAATGCTGATGAAGATATTTTTCTTTTGTCGCAAGTCCGCCGCGGATATGACGCTCCGATTTATTCACGTCTAATACCTTTCTGACCTCCGCCGCCAATGCCGGGTTGACCTGCAACAATCGTTCTGTGCAGTCTTTATGTACCGTTGATTTGCTGATCCCATATTTTTTTGCAGCCTGTCGCACGGTGGCGTTGTTTTGTATAATATAATTTGCGATATCAACCGCTCGTTCTTCAATATAATTTTTCAAAAGAAACCCCTGCAATACTTGTTGTTACATTGTATGCAGGGGTTTCTTTGATTATTCGCGGCAGTTTGGATACAATCTACTTCCTGTCTTTGATATCTACGCCCTCCACCTTGATGCTGCGCTCGGTCTGCGCCTGTATCGTATTGGCTTTCATCGCGTCCACCATATCAAAGCCTGTCGTTTCCTTTACCGTTTCCATCGTTTTGGCAAGGACGGAGGGCACGTAGCCGCCCATTTGGGAAATGCCGGACTCGCCGTTTCCGCCGTCTATGATCGTCACCTTGTCTATCGAGGTCAAAGGCTTTGCGATCGCTTCCGCCATTTCCGGCAGCTTATCAATAACCATTTGGATCACGCCGGCGCTGTTTAATTTCTGCATCGCTTCCGCTTTCCGCTCCAAACCTTCGGCTTCCGCAAGCAGGGACGCCTTTTTCGCCTCCGCCTGGGCGCTACCCTTTTTGGCGATCGCTTCCGCTTCCGCCTGCGCTTTAGCGCCAATCGCCTCGGCTTCCGCAAGCGCCTTTGCCTTGATCGCCTCGGCTTCCGCAAGCGCGTCGATTTTCTTTTTCTCCGCTTCGGCTTCGGCTTTCTTAATCTCGGCGTATTTATCCGCCTCTGATTCCTGCTCCTGCTTTCTGCGGCCTGCCTCGGCAGGCTTTACCACATCAGACAAAAGCTGCTTTTCTTTTTCCAGCGCCCGTTGCTCCGCAAGCTCTGTATTTTTCTGCGCCTGTGTGATCTGGACCTGAATTTGCGCTTCCGCAATGTCCTTTTGGCGCTGCTGGCGGATCAATTCCGCATCCATTTCCGCCTGTATCACTTCTTTTTGCGTCTTTTTTAACTGAATGTCATGGGCAAGCTCCGCTTCGGCATTTGCCGTACTGATCTCCTTTTGATATCTCGCCTCGGCAACCTGTTTTTCCTTTTCCGCCTGCTTGATCGCGGTGGCGGCTTCCAGCTTTGCCTGCTCCCCGATCTTCACATTTTCAGAAGTCCGCTCATCCTGCTCGCGCTTTGCTTCGGACTTTTGGATCTCCGCGTCCTTTTTCCTCTGGGCGATCATGCCTTCCCCGAGCGCTTCTATGTAGCCGTTTTCATCGGAAATATCGGTGATCGTAAAGTTTTTCACTTCAAGCCCCATATTTCCCAGCTCGGTGCCGACCACCTCCTGCACCTGGCTAGAAAACGCTTCGCGCTTTTGATACAAGTCCTCTACAGTCATCGTCGCAATGATCTCACGCAGCTTTCCTTCCAGCACCGCGGTTGACGTAGACATAATGTTTCGTATGATCTCCTGCTCATTTTTTCCCGTAAACTGTTCAATTGCCGTTAAGATCGCATCCGGTGAGTTTCTGACTTTAATAACCGCCGTTGTGCTGACGGAAATCGGCACGCCCTGTGAGGACAGGCTGCCCTTTGTGTCGACGCGAAGCGGCATATTTCCAAGGGAAATATAGTCAATTCTTTCCACGCCCGGGATCACAAGACCGCCACCTCCGGTGATCACGCGGCGCTTTAACCCGGTGATCACGCCGGCTTTGTCTTGAGGCACCTTCTTCCACATAGAAAAGATCGCGATCAATACAAGTATGACGACGACCGGTATTGCGATCATTGGTAAAATTTCGCTTAACATAGCTATTCCTCCATTATCCATTTGTTTTCTCCTGTTACACCCGTGAGCAAAATGACAAATACGTCTGCTCGTGAATATGAATAAAATTCGTTAACATCGTATTCTTTTTGTTGTAAAGCCTTCCCCTGCCCGCATTACAGGCCGCTGTCCTTGTTTTCAAGCACGATCGCAACATTGTTTTCCACACTTATGATGCGAACTTCCCTCCCCGCCTTTACCGCGCTTCCATCCATCGTTTTTGCCGTCATCGTAATGACCGAGCAATCCTTTTCAGAGCTTGCCACAGAGCCATAGCCATTTTCCGGAATGGATATATTGACAACATAGCTGCGGCTTAAGATATTTTCTAAGGAATCCGCCTCTGATTGGTGGTTTTTTAAAAACCCGGTTATATTTTGCACCGCAAACGCTCCAACATAAGCGCAAACCCCAGCTATCACATGCCGGTATGTCATCGGCCTGCTGATCAACAGCATACTGACGCTTCCAAATACGGTCGCGGCCAGGCAGATGGACTTCATCGAAATCGGTAAAATGTCAATGTCGCAGTCCCCGATATCGATGTCCAAATGCGGCAGCTCCACAGCCGCAAAATCGAAAAAATCCCCTACTGCGCCAAATAAAATAGACACAAACAATAATGCGATCCCACCGATCATGCATGTCATATAAATTGTCTGGACCTGCATACACACTCCCCCTTTCCAGCTTATAGCACGCTTACCCAAATTGCGGGACGTACGGAAATATCCTTAGAATCCACCGTATAGCCGCATCGCATCACCGCTCCCTTCGCGGAAACAAACGCCGCGCTGTCCGCCTCCTTTCCCGGCGTGCGAAGCCACCATTCCCGCTGGTTTCCAGAAACCTTTAAAAATCCCCGGCACTGCTTTGCCTGGCTCTCATCCAATAAAAACATATGGTCGTTTGACGCTTCGCCCCCGTTTGTCCCATACAGGCTGTTTGGCTCCGTCTCGATACGTGTCTGCAATACCATTTCCTGTTCCACCGCTGAAAAACATTGTTGAAAATATTCCTGCTCCAGCCAGTTTCTAAGATCCGACTTCGCCCAGCTAAAATCGCTTTCGCCGCTTTGATATGCCAGATCCACATCCATAGGTTTTTTTTTCACAAGCAGCCTCTTTCCCTGCTCAATCTGCGCAACCAGCCATCTTTCCCTGCCAAAGATCACCTCGTCCCCGGCCTTTGCTTTTTCCAACACCTTCTTTTCATACCACGCTTTTTTTCGCAAAGCGTCCTTATAATCTCCCACCTTGTTATATAAGATCTTAACCGCCATCGGATAATCGCCTTTTTCGGCAAACATCACTGCCCTTTGATAGCCGCATTCCAATACGCGCTTGTCTGTATCCTTATAATTTTTACTTTTCGCAAATACCGTGTTTGCGCGCTCATAATCCCCAAGGCTCATTAAAATCTTGCCTTCCTGATAATAAGCGTCTGGCGTGCGCAGGTATAACACAAACGCCACAGCAGCGGCAATCCCCGCGATCAGCAAGACCCGGATCCGCACGCTCTTTGCATGCTCCCGTTTTAACGCCTTTGCCTTTTGCTCCCTGCACCAGGCGATAAGCTGCGGAGTGTCTTTATAATCCTGTTTTAATATTTGGAACTGTTTTATCGCTTCCTCGTACTCCGCAGAGCTATGCGCTTTTTCTTTCAGCTTTTGCCCGGTCTGGTATATCTCCTGCCTATACTCCTCCCTTGCGCCTGGCAATCTTTTTTTGCACTCCTTTTTGCGCTCTCTGCTGTCCTTATAATCCGAAAGCGCCTCAAACATCCGCGTCGCCTCTTTATACATATGCACCTTATCTTTTGGCTGCATCATCTTTGCCGCGCCTTCCATACGCCGCACCGCTTTTTGATAATCCGCCTCCGTCTGCTGCTCCGGCGTCAAAATTTCCTTTTTCTTTTTTTTCGCCATATAAACTCCTTTTATTTGCGTAAAAGAGCTTGCAAAACAACCCTCCGCCGTTGTCTTACAAGCTCTTGTTTATAAAACGGCAGCCTTCACCTTTTTGGCATACGCCCCGTATACATTTTCCCCATTCTGGTCTAATACATATGCACGCGCCCTAAAATAATAAGTTTTTCCACTGGCTAACCCGGTAAGCTCAAACTCCGCGCTTTCCGAAGTCTTTTTCTTCGCGCCGTTGAAAGAAGAGTTTTGCGCGTATTGCAAAGAATAGCCGTCACAGCCATCCACCTTCGTAAAACGGATAAGCGCCTTCCCTTTCCCGTTTGCAGTTACGCTAAATTCCGCCGCCTTTCCCGGCGCAGGCACATCCGCCCCGGTATCCTTGCCGTTTGCCGCCTTTTCGTCAAACGCTTTTTCGCAAGACGGCGCGACGCCTTTCCATTCCTCTGATTCTGTATGCTCCGCGGCTATTGAATCTTCTATACGAAGCTGTTCATCCGTCGTGTTTAAAAACTTCTCGTCCCCACGGCTGTCATCCCATGTACAGTCCACATTATACCATATGTTTCCCATGCAGACTTTGTTCCATGCATGGCCCTCGCTTGTTACCGTAACGCACCGTATCCCCGCCCGATTGCACAGCAGGGAAAAAAACTGTGCATAACCGTTGCAAAGGGTTGCGCGGTCAAATAAGATCGCGCTGATACAGCTTTGGCTCATACGCGCATCGTCCGCGTCAACCGTCTCCCTCGTATAATCATATTCCGTATGCTCACAGACGATCTGGTGGATCAGCCGTTCCTTTTCCACTGTAGTCTCTTTTTGGGAAATCTGCTCGTCCCATTCAAAAAGCTTCGCCGCAAGCTCCCCTGTATATTTCTGCCGCTGCGATCCATCCGCAAACGCCTGGTAAAGCCCGATCGTCATGACCTCTTTTTTCTCAGAGTATATGACAGCGTTCCTCATGAAATAATACTGCGGGTTCTCAAAATAAAAACAGGAAAAAACTTTCTTCATCTGCGCCGTATCCATGCCCTGATAGGACACCATCGGCAAAACCGGCGTTTGCACCTGCTGCCCGTCCCTTAATATCGTCGTTGTCTGAAAATTGTCGGCGCCTGTCAGATAAATATCCGCCTGTGTTTTTAAATTTAAATATAATTTCTTTTCCAAGGTATTCAACTGCCTGAAATAATAATTGCATCCGCTATCCGCCCATTCACTTTCAGACAAACGGTAATCCGAAGTCTGCTGCGCGGCTTTAAACGACAGTTTCCCTTTTGTTTCAATCGTTTCTACTTCATAATAATCCGTTTGTAAAGCGTTTGTATTGTAAGCATTTGTATCAAAAGCGTTCGTATAAGAATCGTTCTGATCCAATTTCACCGGCTGCTTTTTTGCTTTCGCTTGCACTGTCATGCCAGCAGCGCATCCAGCTAACAGGAATGCCGCCATACAGCCAGATACCAGTTTTTTCGCATTCATAAAATATATTCCTCTCTAAACTTATACCAATACGCCTATGGCCCGATATGCCAGCCTTTGCCAAAGCCAAAAGACCATAGGTAACAAATATATGTCAGTATAAACCTTTTGATGTTTTGTTATATTTAATAAATACGAATCCAGGGCTAATTTTTTTGGAATAATGCCCTGCTTAATTCAATTTCTTCTTCTGTTGCCAAACTGTTTTCAAAAAAAACCGTGCCAATGCCAGTCCTTGTGGTGCGAAGGTCCGCCTCCGAAAGCCGCCTGCACATCTCCCGCGCCGTCCCATTGCCGCCGTCAAAAATGCGCACCCGCTCCCCGACAAGCCCTTCGATCGCTTTTCGCACAAATGGGTAATGCGTACAGCCAAGCACGATGGAATCAATTTTATTTCGATAGGGCGATAAGAGACGCTCTAAAAACGCCAGCAGCTCATCCCCGCTTGTCTTTCCAGATTCTACATATTCCATCAGCCCCGGACATGGCAGCCCGATAATTTCCGCTTCCGTTTCATAACGCGACACCAGCTTTCGGTATTTGTCCCCCTGTATCGTCATCGGCGTTGCCATGACCAATACGACCGGATGCCCAGGCTGTAGGGCCGCTGGCTTTATCGCCGGCTCAATCCCAACCAACGGCAGCGACGGGTACATGCCCCGCAAGATCCGAACCGCCGCCGCGGTCGCCGTATTGCACGCAACTACGATCCCTTTCGCCCCCTGGCTCAACAACTGCTGAACGTTTGAAATCGTAAGCTTTCGGATCTCTTCCAATGGCTTCGTCCCATAAGGGGCGTTTCTGGAGTCTCCAAAATAAATGTAATCCTCTTGCGGCATAACCTTATACAATTCTTTGAGTACGCTGATCCCGCCTACGCCAGAGTCAAACACTCCGATCGGGCGCTCCTTTTCATTCATTTATCCATCTACTCCATATTCTACATTCACGTCTACCGGGACCAAGTTACCTGTGTCATCCGTAATCCCATCTACATGAAAATCCGACCCGGAATACTGCCCGCTGTTGTATTGCCAAAATCGGACATTCCCAGTTCCGGAATATCCATGCCCAAGCGACAGCTTCCCGTAACGCGCAACCCACAAATCCGTGCCAGTCAGCCTTGAGGGATCTAAGTTTGTCTGGAAAAAGGACAAATAACTATATAGCGCAAACGAATAGCCCGCGTCCTCAATTTCCTGTCGAAAAGCTTCCACAATGGAATGCAATTTATCTTTTGTCATGCCCGCCTGCTTATGCGCCGTGCCGTCTTCTATATCCAAAACGATCGGATAGTCCAGCTTTCTTCCATTTAAGATACGAAGCGCCGTACGCGCTTCCTCCTGCGCTTCCTCTTCCGTCGTCGCTAAACTGTAGCAATAAACGCCAAGCGGCATCCCCACCGCCGACGCATCCGCATACTTTGTCTCAAACGTCGTATCCTCTGAATTGTGATAGCTGATGCGCAAAAACGCAAAATCCACGCCGGACTCTTTCACACGCGCCCAGTCTATTTCCGGCTGCCAGACCGACACGTCAATCCCGTTTTTTACCCCCGGCGTAACCGACACGGTCATCTGTGCGCTTTTCCCGGATACGGTCGCCGTGATCTTTGCCGTCCCGGCCAAAACCCCCGTAACCGTCCCGTTCGAATCCACCGACGCGACTTTTGGATTGTCTGATTTCCATACGATCCTGCCCTGGCGGAGCGTATTTGCTTTTAACTGCTTGGATGCGCCGACGCAAAGCTTTAACGTCCTTGTATCAAATTGAATCCCGCCTGCCGAAAAGCTGACCGGCGTGCATTTTGTCCCCTCGCCAGCCGTGCCTAAGGCGGATACGCGGTAATAATATTTCTGCCCGTCCTTTACATCCACATCCGTATAGTCCGTCTGCTGCCCGTTTGCAATGCAGGTAAACGCGCCCGTATCGCCTACCCTCCGGTACAGCTTATAGCTTGCCGCTCCATTCGTCTCATTCCAGCTGATCTTAAGCTGATCTGTGGCGGTCTGCTCGATTTTTAAGCCATTTGGCGACCCTGGCAGCGTAGAGCCGGACTGCGTAGCGCTCGCAGCGCTGATGCCCGTATACTTTTTATTTTGATATAGCGACTTTACCCGGTAATAATATGTGCCGCCAGGCTGCACCGTGCGGTCCTCATAGGCAATGTCCGTCCCGCTTGCAAGCTCGGCGATCTCTTTAAACTTTTTATTGGAATATACGCTTTTGTATAACCGATATCCAGTCGCCTCTTTTTGCCGTTCCCAGGATATCGTAAGGCTTCTGTGGTTGACATTGACCTGAGCCGAAGAGAGCTTTGGCGCCGCAAGCTCCGTTTTTACGGACATCGGGTCGGACAGCTCCAACGGCACAGCGTCCTCGCCTTGCGGCTGCGTATACGCGCAAATTTTATAATAAAACCTTTTCCCAGGCACGATCCCTTTATCCACATACGAAGTCACGTCCTTTTTCGTGATCGTTTTGATCTTGCTATAAGCTCCATCCTCCTTTTTGCCACGATAAAGATAATATCCATCCACATACCCTAAGCTCTGCCATGTGATCTTCGAAGAACGATGGTCTAACGCCTCCACAGACACAAGCTTTGCAGGCTCCCTTTTCCATTCCACTGTCGTTTTTTTGGAAGCCTTTCCAGACACGCCTTTTCCATTTACGAGCCGAATCGCCTGGACATAATAAGAATACGTCCCATCTGCGTCTCCATTTAAAAGCGCGTCTTTATCCAGATATGTAATCTCAGCGGTCGTCGTAAGCAGCTGATAGGCGCTTTCCCCTGTTTTCTTACGGTAAAGCTGATAGCTGTCCGCCCCCGCCACCTTTTTCCATTCCAGAAAGATCCCTTCTTCCTTCGATGGCTGGACAGATACAAACGCGGCTTTTTTTAAAACCGGCTTTCCATGCACAAGGCTGTAATTTCCAGCCTTGCCGCCTTCGTCCACCGCGCAGACCCGAAAGGTATAATCCGTTCCGGTCAAAAGCTTGCCGCATTTGGCGCTCCTTGTCTGGGCGTCCAGCTTTTTTAACACCCGATAGCTTGTCCCATCCGTCGAGACTTCCACCTGATACCCGGCCGCCCCCGCCACCTCGCTCCAGCTAAGCGTAACGGACTGATAGGCAGTCTTTGTAGTCTCTAGCGTCTGCGGCGCGGGCAAAATCGCCTTATCATCCTTTTTATCCGGCTTATTTTCTTTTTTTGCTGGTTTTGCTGTTTTTGTCTGTTCTGACGTCTCGTTTGAAGATGTATCTTTTGCAATTCCCGTTTCCTGTATATTTTCAGCTTCTAATTGGCAAAATTGTCCCTCTTCCATTTTCGCCTGCGCCGGCATCGCCTGGCACAGGATAAAACCGCTAAGACATAAGGAAACGGAAACCAGCGCCTTTTTAAATTGCTTTGACATTCCTTCCTCCCTGATAATATCTGACCTTTTATTCCTTCGGACAAACCTCCACCCGCTTAATATTACAATCCTGCACCCGCCCCGCGCTGCATGACACAAGTCCTTTTAAATAACAAAAAGACTGCTTTGCTTTTGGCTTATCCTTTTGTTCTAACATGCATTCCGTTACACGTTTGATATTGCAGTCCTGTATCCTTCCCGCGTCACAATCCACGATCCCTTTTAAGTAACAAAACATCTGTTTTTTTTCTTTTTTGCTTTCCTTTTTATTTTCCTTTTGTTTCTTTTTATTCTGGTCTAACGGGCAGGTCGTAGCCCGTTTATTATTACAATCCTGGATCGTCCCTGAATCACAATCTACGATCCCTTTTAAATAACAAAATTCATTTTTCATATTGCCTTCACCAGTCCTTATCTATTGTCTTTTTTTGTGAAATATGCCCCAGCTTTATTATTACAAATTTTCATTCATACGGCAAGAAGTTTTCTGTTTTTTTCACGTTGAAATTTTTTCAAAAAACAAAACCTTATTTTTTTGTTTGCATTCCGATATTTTCATGCTATACTACGGTAGTGCTTTGCCAAAGCATCGCAAAATAAACAAATACCATAAAAACGCCTGAACAGGCAGATTGGAGAAAATTTATGACATTATCTTCTATTGTTATCATGATAGCGATCTTATGCTATCTGGGACTGATGCTTGTCATCGGCATCCGGTTTTCCAAAACAAACACTTCCACCGATGATTTTTATCTCGGGGGACGAAAGCTCGGCCCGTTGGTGACTGCTATGAGCGCGGAAGCAAGCGATATGTCCAGCTGGCTGTTGATGGGGCTTCCTGGCGTAGCTTACCTGACCGGCGTATGCGACGCGGCGTGGACAGCTATTGGACTTGCGCTAGGCACCTGGTTAAACTGGTTTTTCGTATCAAAAAAAATCCGTCGCTACAGCCAGCAGATTCACGCCATCACGCTCCCGGACTTTTTTTCCAAGCGTTACCATGACAAAAATATGCTAAACTGCATAGCCGCGATTATTATCGTAATCTTTTTCATCCCATATACCGCCAGCGGATTTGCCGCATGTGGAAAACTGTTTTCCACGTTATTCCAGGTAGATTACATGGCGGCGATGATCATTTGCGCGGTCATTATCGTAGCGTATACCGCCCTGGGCGGCTTTCTTGCGGCTTCTACGACAGACTTGATCCAAAGCATCGTAATGACCATTGCTCTGATCACTGTCGTATTTTACAGTGGGCATATCGCGGGAGGTTTTGACGCAGTTTTAGAAAACGCGAAAAGCCTGCCGGGATATTTATCTTTAACCCATACATATGACCCTGTCATGGGCGTTTCAAAGCCTTATGGCCTGATCACAACCTTTTCCCTCCTTGCATGGGGGCTTGGTTATTTTGGCATGCCGCATGTCCTCCTTCGGTTTATGGCGATCGAAGACGAGGATAAATTAACGGTTTCCCGCCGGATCGCTTCCGTATGGGTCGTGATCTCTATGGCAGTCGCTATTTTTATCGGCATTTGCGGCCTGGGAGTCAGCAAAGCCGGCGCGATCGAAACGCTTACCGGAAGTGACTCAGAGACAATTATTGTAAAAATTGCGGATATTTTAAGCAGGCATAATGTGCTTACCGCGCTGCTTGCGGGAATCATCCTGGCAGGGATCATGGCCGCTACCATGTCCACCGCGGACAGCCAGCTATTAGCCGCCTCCTCCAGCGTATCACAAAACCTGCTGCGGGATACCTTTGGCATCAATTTAAGCGACCGCGCATCCTTAATCGCCGCAAGGATCACAGTGCTTGCCATCAGCGCGATCGGCATTTTCCTGGCAAGGGACCCTGCCAGCAACGTATTTAATATCGTAAGCTTTGCCTGGGCCGGCTTTGGCGCCACCTTTGGCCCGGTCGTGCTGTGCGCGCTGTTTTGGAAGCGGAGCAACAAATACGGCGCGTTTGTCAGTATGCTAAGCGGCGGCATTATGATATTTGTCTGGAAATATCTGGTGCGCCCATTAGGCGGAGCATGGGATATTTATGAGCTTTTGCCGGCATTTTTAATCGCAATGGCGTTAAACATCATCGTTTCACTATTGACAGAAAAACCGGACTCTTCGATCGAAAGAGAATTTGAAGCGGCGCGTTTCAAATAATGTAATTAAATATAAAACCTCAAATCTTTGAAAATGCGTTTTTGCAAAAACGCATTTTCAAACGTTTAGCAATAATTACGTATCACCACCTGAACGCTTTCCCTTCCCTGATAAGAATTGATGGACGGGTCATATGTAAAGGAAAAACGGATATCCTGCGGCGCGCCATGAAACAACGCCTCGACCTGCGCATCCGAGAATTTTCCACGCAAAAAACTTAAAAAATCATTGATATCCCCAAAGTAAACGGCATCTATAGCGCCATTTTCCCCATCCTCTAATAAAAGCTTTAATACATTTTTATTTTTTCCGATGATCGCACAGCGCAGCGGATGCACATCCCGCACGGCAAACACCGGTTTTTCATTTCCCTTTCCAAAAGGCTCCAAGCACTCAAATTCCCGCAGCAAGCTTAAATGGATATAATACAGGGGCATTGGAACGTCAATATGTACTTTTTCTATAAAATCTTCCTCTGTCAATGCGCAATTCCTGTTCAGCTCCTGCCGAAACCGGCTGATATTTTCTTTTTCTATCGAAAACCCCGCCGCCATCGGATGCCCGCCAAACCGGGTCATTAAATCAGCGCATTTTGTCATCTCTTCATACATTGAATAAGCTTCGATCGAGCGCCCAGAGCCTTTGGCTCCTCCATCCTCTGCATCCGTTACCACAAATACCGGTTTATGGTACTGCTCCCTGATCCTTCCAGCAATAATGCCTGCCAAGCTTTCGTGGCATTTTGGCAGATATACGACCATGACCTTATCCTTGTCCATGCCAAAGCGCCCGATCAATTTCTCCGCTTCTTTTAACCATTTTAACGTCAGCTCCTTACGCCTTGCGTTCATCTCCACCAGCTCTTTGGCAAGCGCCGAGGCTTTTTCCAAAGACGTTTCCATCAAAAGCCGCAAGGAGCGAAGCGCGGTGTCCAGCCTGCCGCTGGCATTGATGCATGGCCCTAACACAAATCCAAAATGCCAGGACTTAATCTGCTCCCGTTCCAGCTTATTTTGCTGTATCAGCGCCAAAAGCCCTGGGTTATCCGTGCGATGAACCGCTTCCAGCCCTAATTTTACAAGCAGCCTGTTTTCCCCGGTAAGCTCCATCACGTCGCCTACCGTGGCAAACGCCACATGCGCGATCATCTCAAAGCTTAAAGACACGTCAAAGCCCATATATTCATACAATACCTGGATCCACTTCCATGCCACCGCCGCCCCGCATAATCCCTTATATGGATATTCGCAGTCTTTTTGCTTTGGATTTATGACCGCGTCCGCCTTTGGCACATGGTAAGTCTTTTCACCGGACGCTTCGCTTGTAAAAGGCACTTCATGATGATCCGTAACGATAACAGTAAGCCCCGCTTTTTTGGCGTAATCAATTTCTTCGATTGCGGAAATGCCATTATCACAAGTAATAATAGTATCAATCCCATCCTCCAACGCTTTATCGATCATACTGCTTCGGATGCCATAGCCGTCATGGATACGGTCTGGTATCATATAATCCGCCCTAGCGCCGCAGGCCGACAGCCCGGTATACAAAATATAGCTGGCATTTACGCCGTCAATGTCATAATCCCCGATAATCCGCATTTTTTTATGTTCCGCGATCTTTAACGCCGCAATCTTGGCCCCTTTGACCGCATCCTTTAACAGATGCGGGTCATGCAGCCCCTTCGGGGAGCAGGAAAGATAATCGGAAATTGCCTCATCCCCGATAATGTCCCTGTTTCGAATAATTCTTGCCGTAACCTGGTCAATCCCGAATTTCTCCCCGATTGCCTTAAAATCTGCTTTTTTTGCAGCCACATACCATTTTTGCTTTCTCATTTGTTTATCCCCTATTATGCCAGCTCCGCGATCCTGGACACTCCGACATAAATTTCTGAAATTTTATACCAGGTCCGAAAATCCACAACCCCCGTAACCGGAAGCCCAAACACAGCCTGGAACTTCTCCACCGCCGCTTTCGTATTCGGGCCATATATCCCGTCCGCGGTAATCGTCATCAATGCAGGGTAAGCCTTTGCGATCCGGTTTAGCTGCTCCTGCATCTGGCGCACCTTGCTGCCGGATGAGCCAATCGTCAAATTCGTGCCAGGCCAGGAAGCCGGTATCCCGGAAATCTCCTCTGCGGTATTGATATACATATCGCTTCCATAGTAATAGCGCAAGATCTCAATCGTGGAATAACCCTGGTCGCCTAAATACTTTGAACCCCACTGTGTCATCCAGTTCGGGCAGGAAACCCGCTGGCCATCGCAATACTGCGTCAATATCGGCTGGCGGACGTTCGGCCTAGATAGATAATTTTGAAACATTTCGTCCACGATCAGCGAAATATTGGAAAAAATATTTCGTCCATAAGACCATTTCTGATCAAACGCGGTAGACGAGGTGATCGTAAAGCTGTATCCTTTATTCCGATACCACTCAGTGTAAACCCGGTTCATCGTAAACGACATGATCGCAAGCACATTCGCCCGAATCGTCGCGTCCGGCCAGGTTGCATAGATTTCACTGGAAGCGACGTTTTTAATATAGTCCTTATAACGGATATAATAATTGGTCGCGGTATTGTCCGTTGGCGCCCCGTCATGAACCACCACATATTCCGGCACAACGATCCTGCTAAGTACAATCTCCCCGCTTTGGCGGACAGGCTTGATCTCCGCTTCTTCCATTTTCGGCGGAAAATTACCGAATAATGTGTTGGCAGGGATTACAATATCATCCGGCCACCTTTGCGGCGCGCCGACTGGCATCAAGCGGATATCCTGCACAGCTGTAGCTTCCGGCAATACCTGAATGCCCGTAATCGTGACCGGTTCGTAGCCTTCCGCCGTAATATGCAGCGTATACTGGGCATAAGGCTGAGTTTCAGATGGCTCCATGCTATAGTCCAGCGCCGGAGTCTTTAATTCCACCTGCCCGGTCTGCCCGGACTCATCTGTCGTTAACGTCTCAAATGTGCTGTCCGGCTCTCCCGTATAGGAAATCTCAATCTTTGCGTCCGGGATTGGATCATTGTTGATCCTGGATTCCACACTTGTTTGCAGCCTTCCTACATCTGGCATATCTGCCTGCATTTGATATATACTTTTCATACACACACAACACTTTTTCCCTCTTACCATTAGCATATGCAAAGCTACGGCTTTGTTTCCTGCAACCGCAGGATTTTTTTATGCCGGACATATTTGAAAAAACGATTTAACTGTTTTCCATACTTTGAATCCGTATCATATCCTTGACCGCCTCTGCCTGGCGGCGGATATGGTTTCGCATGATATCCTTTACCGATTCCTTGTTGCGCTGTTTTAACGCGGTTAAGATCTCCCTATGCTCACGGATTAAATCCGGGTAATTTTTTTTATCCTTTAAATATTCAATCCGGTAACGGTATATCTGTTCTCTTAAGTTATTCAAAACGATGACCAGCTTCGGGTTATCCGTGGCTTCATAAATAATGTCGTGAAACTCCACATCGTATTCGGCGATTTTTTTCAGATCCCCTTCCTGGATGGACGACTCAAATTTTTGGATTGTCTGCGTAAGCTCGGTAAGCTGGCGGCCATTGATCTTATCACATGCCGTCTCCACCGCAAGCCCGTCTAACACTTCACGGATTTCCAAAACGTCTTGCATATCCTTTTCCGTCATTGCCGCTACCTGCGCGCCTTTTCTTGGAACCGTGATCGCAAGCCCCTCGTTTTCAAGTTTACGGATCGCTTCCCGCACAGGCGTCCTGCTAACGCCCAACTCCGACGCAAGCTGTAGCTCCATCAGCCGTTCTCCAGGCTTTAACCTCCCCTGTAAAATTGCGTCACGTAGTTTATGAAAAACGATTTCCCGCAGCGGCAGGCATGCTTCCGAATTTAATTTCAGCTCCTCTGACATTTTACGCCCCCATTTTTCCGAAACAACAACTTCCACAACCAGTTCAAATATAATTACGTTTTAAACATTAAATACCGTCGTTACATAAATCTGCCTAGCTAACCCGCTGGTGCGAACTGCGTCCGCCGCTTTCTGCGCTTCCTGGCGCTTTTCGAACAATGCAAACACCGTTGGCCCGCTGCCGCTCATCATCGCATGGATGGCGCCATGGGAGGCAAGATTTTCCTTGATCTGCGTGATCACTGGATAGGCTTTTACCGTAACTTCTTCTAACAGGTTGCCCATAGATAGCGCCATCTGTTTTAAATCCTGCCGCTCAATGCCCGTTATCAGCCTGTCTATATCCGGGTGCGCCATCTGTCCGTCTAGATGCAGGTTTTCATAGACCCATTTTGTAGAAACGCTGACCGCGGGCTTTGCCACCACAACCATACAACGCGGCATCGCAGGCAGCCTTGTGAGCTTTTCTCCAATCCCTTCGGCTAACGCCGTGCCGCGCATTAAGCAATATGGCACATCCGCCCCCAAAGTCAGCCCCCGTTTTGCCATCTGCTTATAAGACATCTTTAATCCATACATCTGGTTCATGCCGTATAACACAGCTGCGGCATCCGTACTGCCCCCCGCCATGCCGGCGCATACCGGGATACGCTTTGTGATATTGATATGTATGCCCTCTTTTATCCCAAATTCCTGCATGAGCAAATCCGCAGCCCTGTAAGCGATGTTATTTTCATCCCTTGGAAGGAATTTCATATTGGAAGTGATCAAAATGCCAGGCGCGCGTGTTTTTTGCATTTGCACACTATCGAATAAATGTATGGTCTGCATGACCATGCGCACAAGATGATAGCCATTTTCCTGCTTGCCGACCACATCCAGGCCAAGGTTGATCTTTGCAAGCGCCTTTAACCGTATCTCATCCATATTTATTTTCCTCCCAAATTCCTGATATTCGCAACCCACAGCAGATCTTCCCGCAGGCGGCAGGTTTTTTGTATTATGTATACAATATACACACTTTACGATAAAAAGTCAATGCATTTTGGCTGCTGTCATTCGTAAAAAATATGGATGTGTATTTGCGCGCCGCTGTTGTTTGCATAGGTGGGGTTAAAGACATATCCGTTGATCTTTACAACGTTATCTTTAATTGTGATTTTTCCCAGGGCAGTATCATTCCCGTTATGGTTTATGACATAATTGTCATTCACTAAAATCGCCGTTTTCGTGCTTGATGCGTATCCTCCGCCTTCTCGTATATTATCCTGGACATACGCATATCGGACTTTGGTCTGCTCTGGTAAGGTGCAGGTATAATTCCAGTGCTTTGCATACGAGGTTTCATAAAAACTGGTAAATTCTTCCTCGTCCTGCAAATCGCCTTTTGGCCCATTGTTGCAGGAAAGCTCAATATCCGATTCAAACGGCTTTGTCTTTCCCTGTTTTTTCCCTTCCTCGAAGCCTTTTATATAACTGATGGATTTATCATTTTCCCGCTTATCCGCAGCCTCCATGCCTGCTTTATAGCTTTCGGAATCTGGATTCACATGGCCATCCGCTTCTGTAATCCCTGCCTGCTTGCCTTCCTCTCTTTCTTTTTGGCATAATGTAAGAATGGAAGAACGAAGCTGTTCAAATGTTGCTGACGAACTAACGGATACTCCTTTGTCAGTAATGGCGCCCGCCAATAAAGATTTTCCACTACTGACAGATGTAAAAGAATCGTTTACCTTTTTTTGTAAAGCGTCAAATTTTCCTTTCAGCTCATCATTCTGCCCTTCCAACGTTTCATTTTGCGTCTCCAGCCCCTCATTTTGTGTTTTTAAGTAATTTAGCTTGGCGCTGACGTTGGCTCTCGGATAGTTTTCCTTATCCGTCGTATCCGTCTGGCTGCCAATCCCAAAAAATCCTTTCAGCTTTTGCCAGGCATTTGCGACAAACGACAGCAACGATTTTTCTTCCGACGGGTCTTTTTTATCCTGGTATTCGGCTGACAGCTCCTCGCCCTTTCCAAGCTCCCGATTTTTCGTCACCTGCAAAAAATGCTCCTGCGCCTGCTCCCATGTTCCCTGAATGTCATGCACGCAAATATAAAGCTCGCCGTCATACAGCGTATAATCGCCCGCGCTGTACGCCGTATTTTCATCAAACAAAACCGCGATCTTATCTGTTGCGTTGGATGTGATCACCGCCGCCTGGCTGTATGTTGTCGGCATGGCAAGCGCGCCTGCCGCAAACAGGGCAAAAATCGCTTTTTTCGCTCTATTGGTTTTAAAGCGGTCTGCGTTTTTCCAATTTGCTTTATTTTCATGATCGCTGTTTTGAAAAGCGCCATTTTCAGCGATACGGTTTCCTTTTATTCTGTTTTTTTCCATTTTATAACGCTCCTTTTTGATTTTAAATTTTATTTCTCTTTTTTTGTGGATTTTCTGTTCTATATTTTTAATCTAGTTTTATTATTTCTTGATACAAGCTTTAATTTATTAATTTATAACTTAATTTCTCGTTCTCCCTCCTTTGATACGACCTTTATCTCTGCTTATACACATGAATGGAAACGATTTCAATATTTCTGGCAGGCTTGTTTGTGAATGTAATAAAAAGGCTGTCGCCGCTTGTGGAAAACGCGGCATGTGACGGCAGTTTATCCGGGCTTTTAAAATCTATTACAATCGCTGTGCTTGCATCGTCTAAATCGATCTGGTCTTGCTCTGTCACAAGCGGTATCTGGTAAGCATACGCCGAGCCGCTTTCCTGATAAGCGTATGCGTTTTCTTTTTCCGTAGATGCGTCCGCTAATAAGGTAATGTCCGCAAGCCACTTTTCTTTTTCCAACTCCCCTACGCGCGCCCTTGCGTCCGTTAGATCCGTATGGATATTCGTAACGCCTTCTTCCAGAGTTTTTGCGCCGCCGACATTTTTTAACGCATCCAATAAACCGCTTAGGCCATTGGAAGAAAGGATTTTCACGATCGAGCCGATCTTTTCAAAAATCGTATCCCCTTCGATCTTTCGAGCTGTTTCTTTATCGCCGATCAACGCATTTGTCTCGTCCACCCTGGATTGCAGCTTTTTATCCTCCTCCTCTCTAATCTTTTGCTCCTCCTTTAACATCTGTTCCTGTTTTTGCGCCTGGTCTTTTAACTGCTGCTCCTGTCTTTGCGCCTGGTCTTTTAACTGCTGCTCCTGCTTTTGCGCCTGGTCTTTTAACTGCGAGCCTTGCTGCTGGGTTTGCTGCTGTATCTGTCTGTCCCATTCCTCGTCCTTTTTTTCCTGCTGTATTTTAAACTGCTCCAGCTCCTCTCCGTTTTTATTCAAGGACTGCTCCAGCTCCTTGACAGACTTTTCAAACGCCGTATCCTGATTTTTGTTTTCTTCCTTCAATTCACCCACCAGTTTATTCAATTCCTGAATGGCGGCGGTATAAGCTTTG
Organism: uncultured Eubacterium sp.; assembly: GCA_947385775.1. Classification (GTDB taxonomy): domain Bacteria; phylum Bacillota; class Clostridia; order Lachnospirales; family Lachnospiraceae; genus Eubacterium_J. The sequence goes on from CANDMI010000040.1 coordinate 23,160, forward strand.
TCATTTCCCGCAAGCACGTCTACAAATTCCGCAACTGTCATATTGGCTGTAGATGCCTTTTGCGACTGTAGCGCGCTTCCATCCGCGGTTACCTTTTCCAGGTCTTTGTTGACAACCATAATGGATTTTGTCAGCTCCTTTGTCACAGAATTAATTTCCGTGATCAGACGGTTTATTTCCTGGATGTCATGCTGCATTGTAGATAAATCCGCCGTTTTTTCGTCATTCCACGTTTTTAATTCCAAAATACGGGCCGTCAGCTCATTTACGGATGACTTTACCAGATTGATATTTTCAGAAAGCTCCTCTGTCTTTTCTATCAGCTCTTTTGCGGCTTGCTTTAAAATCTTTTCCTGTAATTTTTCCGCCTGGGCTTTCGTCAGGTAATTTTTTGAGGATGATTTTATGTTTTTTTCTAATTTTGCCGCCATCTGCTTGGAAAGTTTTTCGATCTCTTTATCTGTCATAGACTTTGCAGAGGATTTCACAAGCTTTTCGATATGCAGGGAATTTTTTATTTTTTCCAGATCCTGGCTTGTCCATTTTGCCGAGCTGTTTTGCAGCTGTGACTGTAAATCTTTGGAAAGCCGCTGCCTTAGCTGCTCCATCATGGCGTTTTTCTCCTGCGCAGAAAGCGTGCGGTTTACGTCTACCGATGCAAGCGCCGCGGTTATGGACTGATCTAACATGCTGCGGATTTCCGCTTTTTGCTTTTCCGTTAACGCCTCGCTGCCTGATTCCCCTGCGCCTTCCCGTAAATCCTGCCCTCCTGGCAAGGTCTGTTTTTCGGATAACGCTTCCTCTTTCGCCTGTTCCTTAGAACCGCGTTCCTTAGACGAACGTTTTTTAGACGCAAGCTCCTTGGAAACGAACTCTTTTGCCACCGTACGTATCTCTTTTTTTGCCAGCTTTTTGACCTCGCTGCCTGGCTCTGTAACCGTTTCATAGATCCTCTCGCCCGTCAGCTCCTTTTCCACCGACTGGCTGACCATATCCGCCAAAATCTCTGTGCGTATCGTGTCCAATACATCTTCACTAATCTCATCGGATATCTGCTGAATGCGTTCCGGCGATATCACCGCCGTCCCCACTTCCGTAGACGCTTTTGTTTTATCCGTACACAAATATATGACAGCCACAACCGCCGCTAAAACCGCGAAAAGCGCAAGGACAACAAACGCCACCTTCTTTTTATCAATCTCCCCATATTCATATTCGCCTTCCTGCTGCATATGTTCCTCCTTTCTTTACATCCGTATGCTTTATATGAAAACGCCTCGTTATATTTTAACCTCCGGCTTCCCTGTAACGATAACGCTCCTCATTTAATTTTTAGTAACAGTTCAGCCATCGGCTGTAAGATGGGCGAATCATGCTTGCATGAATGAGCACGTCTCACAGTCGATGAGCGTAGCCCCGATTAAGAGCAAAGTTAGCTGCAAAGCTGCGGGAAAGCGCCGCAGGCGCCTCCTCGAATGGCGCGGGCTGAACGGTTACAATTTTTATAAGAAATGCTTTTCAAATCCTATATTTTTTGATATATTATTAATTGTTACAGACAAACTATCCATATAATGAAGAGGTGTTCCTTTGCGCACAGATGACATACTAAAATTAATTGTACTTGTTGTGTTACTGCTTCTTTCCGCCTTTTTCTCATCCGCGGAAACAGCTTTGACCACCGCGAACCATATCCGTATGCTAACATTAGCCGAAGAGGGCAACAAACGGGCGGCGCGTGTGTTAAAAATCACAGACGACTCCGGAAAAATGTTAAGCGCGATTTTAATTGGCAATAACATCGTAAACCTCACAGCCTCAAGCATCGCGACCTCGCTGGCGATCCGGCTGTTTGGAAGCGTCGGCGCGGGCATTGCGACCGGGATACTGACTGTCCTTATCCTGATATTTGGAGAAATCTCACCAAAAACACTGGCTACCATACATGCAGAAAAGCTTGCCATGATGTATTCCAGCGTAATTCAATTTCTCATGACAGCTCTGACTCCGGTCATTTTCATCATCAACAAGCTGTCTATTATATTTTTACAGTTATTGCGCGTTAACCCTGAAAAAAGCAAAAACATCATCACGGAAGCCGAGTTAAAAACGATCGTGGATGTCAGCCACGAAAGCGGCGTGATCGAAACCGGAGAGCGTCAGATGATCCATAACGTATTTGATTTTTCAGACGCTACGGCAAAAGAGATTATGACTCCAAGGATCGATATGACATTTGTTTGCAGTAACGGCACTTACCGCAATATTTTAGAAATCTACCGCGAAAACCATTATACTCGCATTCCGGTTTACGAGGATACGACCGACAATGTCATCGGCATTTTAAATATGAAAGACCTGTTGTTGTATGAGGACACCGGGCATTTTGCCGTTAAAAAAATCATGCGGGAGCCTTTTTTTACTTACGAGCAAAAAAACACCGCGGAGCTTTTTGTAGAAATGCAAAACAAATCCATTAACCTAGCGATCGTCTTAGATGAATACGGCCTGACCGCGGGCATGGTTACAATGGAAGATTTACTGGAAGAGATCGTCGGCGATATCCGCGATGAATACGACGCTAACGAGGATGCCGAGATCATCCCGGTAAACGACCTTGTATACCTGGTTTCCGGTTCCATGAACCTGGAAGATTTATGCAGCCAGCTTGAACTTTCTCTAACGTCCGACGATTACGACACCATCGGCGGATATTTTATCGAAAGCTGCGACCATCTGCCGGAAGCGGGCGAAACAGTTATAACCGATGATAATGTTCGACTAACGGTAACCTCTGTCAGCAAAAACCGGATCGAACAGCTAAAGATCGAGCTGCCAAAGCCTGTCTCAAAGCCGCGGGATTAAAACGCAGCGCCGACAGCCCGTAAGATAACCGCCGCTGTATGCAAAAGCTCCTGCATAAAGTAAAATTGCTGGTCAAAAATCCCGCCCCGTATATGCCGGTGGATAAAGCGCTCTAAACGCCCCTTGTCCCCGGCATGGCAAAAATACGGATTATGCGGGATGACCGCGATATCTTCCTGGGGCCGATAGATACGTCCTAGATTTGCTTTATTGTAAATGGATTCCTGGCTATAGCGGTTAATTAAATACACCGATTTCCCGCGAAAGCCATGGCTGTTTTTTAAATAAGCGTCCAACGCCATGCGTTCCTGGGAAAAATTAACGACTACCACATCCGCCTGCAAAAGCAGATAATCCGACCATTCATCCCGTCCGCTCCCGCAATCGATAAAAGTCAGATCCGACAGGCGTTCGGCAAGCTCTATGATCCGGCGCATCGCTTCTTTTTGGCCCTTAGCGTCAAAGCCGCCAAACCGCCATTTACCTTCTCCCGACGGCAGGTAGTGCAGCCCTCTTTTTCCAATCGGCACCATCGTCCTTTCTACCATCGCTTCATTTAAGCGCTTATTTTTCTCCTGCCAGAGCAGATAATCCAACCCGCCAAACGCATAATAAGGATCATCTTCAAAAACCGCGTCGCCAAGCGGCGATGCCTCCAGCTTTTTGCGCAGGTCCCCTTTTTGGTTTATGCTCTGCATCAATATGGTTTTCATCTTCCAAGCGTTAGAACACACGCTTGCGATCGCCGCCATGCCGCTCGTAGTCCCGCAGCCGTCCTCTTCACTCCAAAATGCAATGTTCACACTCTCATCCCTTTCCTTCCAACGCCACGCGCGCGTTTCTTAGCCGAAAATGCCGCATCCCGGACACCCTTCCATGCTTGGCGGCTTTGATGCCGGAAATAATTTCTGCGTAATTCGAAGCTCCAAAGGAGTGCATCAGCTGTATCAACGCCTTTTCCATATCCGCCGAAAGCTTTCGGAAATTATTGATTGGTTCATACTGCATTGAAATCCGGTACGCCTCATCCGACTGGTCTAACGGCAACGTAAGCCACCTTTCCACAAAGCAATTTTCCCGCTCAAACTGCTCTTTGATCTTTCGTCCACAAATCCCGCCTGGGCAAAATCCGCGTAAAAGGACGGTCATCGCCTTTTCATTTTGCATCATCACGCATCGATAGAAATCTAAATTCACGCGTTCGCAGTCTATGACTAAAACACAGTCTGTACAAACCGCAAGGTATAGTTCCTGCGGCATCGCCCCAAGCTGGACGAATACATATTCATAGCCTAAATCCTGCCAGTTCGCACATGGCTCGCGACGGATAAAGTCTACATTATGATACGTCACTGTCTCTAAGTTTTTATCCGGCGTTGGAATGGATTCATACAGCGCGCTGTCATCCGACTGGTCGACGACGCAAACGCTCCTGCCGGTATTTTGCATGGCAAGGGCTGTATAAAGGCACAGATCCGCTGTAAATGTGCCAAAAAAGCCAATAATTTTAGGCAAATTAACACCTACCTTCTTTTTTTAATCCGCAAGATCGCATACTTTCACGATTGCGTTTTGAATCGATATCCGGATTCCTGTTTCAATCGATATTTGTATTCCTAATTTGGAACTATATATCGATATCCGGGTCAATATTTATTTTTGGGGATTTTGGTTTTCTATAAATAATACTAAAATAATACTATAAATCATACGATTTCATGCTATGAATCATACGATTGTTATTTGACTGCCTGTTGTCAGGCTGATAAAAGAAAATAAGATTATATGCATAATAACATCTTTTTTTGCATTTGTAAAGGGGGATTTGATTTTTTTTTGAAACAAAAGATTGCCACTTAGTAATAGTTCAGATAAGGGGGTGCGTTTGGAGATAGGGGGACGCTTGGAGAGGGGAAGCGCCCGGTCTGGATGGGGCCATTCCAAAATGTAAGAAGTTCTAAGTATTCTGATTTTATGTTTTCACAACCGGACGGACGCGGCTCCTCAATCGCTTCGGCTAACGCCAGAAGCGAAAGGAGCCGCTTACGGCTTCGCCGCCTGGTTAGGGAACAGAATACTAAGAACTTCTAGACATTTTTCCATACGCCCCAGCCAGGCCGGGCGCCTCCCCTCTCCAGGCTGTTTTTCACAAGCGTTACTTATAAATCACTGTACGCAATTTTTATCAAACAGGCTCGAATGATTTTTCCCTTGATATAAGTGAAAAAAATGATTCGAGCCTGAGGGTAATTGCTAAAGTTAATTGCGTTTATCTTGTGAAAACCAGCTAGGGGAGGGGGGACTGGTCTGGCTTTCGGTGACGTATGAAAGAATGTTTAGAAGCCGTTAGCATTCTGTCTGATAACCAGGCGGCGAAGCCGTAAGCGGAGTTTGTCGCTTCTGGCGCAGCCAGGGCGAATTAGGCTCCGCGTCCGTCCGGTAGCGCAGACGTAAATGCAGAATGTTTAGGGCTTCTTACATTCTGGAATTGGAACCGATTGCCAGGCCAGTCCCCCATCCCCCGGCGTTCGGCTAGTTAATAATTATCATTGTAATAAATGCAAAATCCAGCACATTCCCAAACCTTCCTACAGCTTTATCGCAACTTCGATAAATCCAGCCGCATACGGCCCTAACGCATATGGGTCCGCATAAAAACGAAGCTTCCCGTTTTTCAAATAGCAGCTGTCGCTAAAATCCATCTTTTTTAAAGCGCCTTTTAGGGATTTCTCCGAAGCGATCGCCGTATTGTAAAACGGGCTTTTCTTCGAATCCTTCAACTTCTTATATTTCTTCCAAAAAAGATCAGAAACCTGGCTGTTTAATTCTTTTTTAGAAATTCCAAGTATTTGCGCCGCCGATATATTTTCTCCGGTATCTGTTTTGAAAAAATAAGCGATGCGGTATGGCATTCCATGCGCCCCAAGCGTATAGTCGTAACCAGACTGCAATACGCTAATATATTGCCCGTTTTGGACAAATTCACAGGCCACCTCGTCGGCATAATGCATCGCCGGGCTATCCTTATGCTGTGTTACATCTTGTTTTGCGTCTTTCAGGTTATTTTTTGCGTTTTTGATCCACTCTTTGCGCCTCTTTTGATAAAAGCCGTTGAAAGCGTCCGCGGCAGGGCTATCGTCGTTTGCCACTGGATATTCATAAGAAATCTTTTTATAGATCACGCCCTGCTTTGTTTTAAACTCATGGCTGTAGGTTTTTTTCGTGATCGAAAGCTCTTCGTCCTGATCCTTTTTTGCCTCCTGATCTTGCACGCCATCTTCCCCGGACAAATCCCCAGCCGTCTCCTGCGCCGTTGCAGCGGACGCGTCAACCGTTTTTAAAAAACCAGGCTTTGCGGCCGCTATGCCTAAAATAAGCGCAGCGACTCCAAATCCTTTGATCATTTTTTTTCGATACATATGCACACCTCACACTCTTTCTGCAATCTGTGAAAATATTCTAATTGGATTTAAGATCAGGGCTAAGAATTGCGATCCCAAGCTCCTCTAATTGCTTGTTTTCCACCACATCCGGGGCCTGGGACATTAAATCAGAAGCGTCCTTTACTTTCGGGAACGCGATCACATCGCGGATGGATTCCGCATGAACCATGTGCATGATGATGCGGTCTAACCCGTAAGCAAGCCCGGCATGAGGCGGCACGCCATACTGGAACGCGCTTAATAAAAATCCAAAATTCTCCCATGCCTTTTCTTTTGTAAAGCCCAATACTTCAAACATTTTTTCCTGAATGTCATTTCGATGGATACGCACGGAGCCGCCGCCAAGCTCTGTTCCGTTTAGCACAATGTCATACGCCTTGGCGCGAACCTTGCCAGGATCGGAATCAATTTTATCCCAGTCCTCTTCCATCGGCATCGTAAACGGATGGTGCATCGCCATATAACGGTTTTCCTCGTCCGACCACTCCAACAGTGGAAACTCCGTCACCCAAAGGAAATGATAGCTGTTTTCATCTATCAGCCCAAGCTGCTTTCCCATTTCCAGGCGCAGCGCCCCTAATACGTTCCATACGATCTTATTTTTATCCGCCGCGAACAATAATAAATCTCCCGGCTCGCCGCCCATTTTTTGAACGATCTCATGCAGCCTTTCTTCCGTTAAAAATTTCGCAAAGGATGACTTATACGTGCCGTCTGGATTTACGCATAAATAGGCAAGCCCTTTTGCGCCGCAGCCCTTTGCGTATTCCACCAGCTTGTCGATCTTTTTACGAGGCATCGCGCCCTGCCCTTTGACGTTAATCCCGCGTACAGAGCCGCCCTGCTCCAACGCTCCTGTAAATACGCCAAAGCCGCAGCCCTCCGCCAGGTCTGACACGTCTACAAGCTCCATTCCAAACCGGGTGTCCGGCTTATCCGAGCCAAACCGGTCCATCGCTTCCTGCCAGGACATGCGCGGCAACGGAAGTTTAATGTCTACGTCCAGGCATTCTTTCCACATGCATTGCAGCAATCGCTCGTTCACGTCGATCACGTCATCCACATCCACAAAAGACAGCTCCATATCTATCTGCGTAAATTCCGGCTGGCGGTCGGCGCGCAAATCTTCATCCCGAAAGCACCTTGCGATCTGGATATACCGGTCAAAGCCAGAGCACATCAAAAGCTGTTTAAACAGCTGCGGAGACTGCGGCAGCGCGTAAAAACGCCCCTGGTGGATGCGGCTTGGCACAAGGTAATCTCTGGCTCCCTCTGGCGTTGATTTTTGCAGGATCGGCGTTTCGATTTCCAAAAAGCCCTCCTGCTCCATAAACCTGCGGATGACCGACATCGCCTTGCTTTTCATCATTAAATTTCGCTGCAAGTCCGGCCTTCTTAAATCCAGGTAACGGTATTTAAGCCGCAGCTCATCCTTGGTCTGGCTGTTTTCTTCAATTGGAAACGGCGGCGTTTCGGATTCTGATAAAATCCGAAGGCTTTTGGCTATGACTTCGATATCGCCTGTTTTTAAATTCTCATTGACCGCGGCGCTGCGCTTTTGCACCGCCCCCGTTACGGCTACAACGTATTCGCTCCTTAATAATTCCGCTTTGGCAAATCCTTCCTGCCCGATTTCGTCTCCGTCAAAGACGATCTGTAAAATGCCTGTCCGGTCCCTTAGATCGATAAAAATAAGGCTTCCAAGATTCCTCCTTTTTTGCACCCAGCCCATTACGGTCACTTCCTGCCCGATATTTTGGCTGGAAACCTCTGTACATCTGTGGGACCTGTGCAAGCCCTGCATCGATTCTCCCATTATATTTTCTCCTTTCTGCAAATAAGCCTAAGGCTTTGTTCCCGCGCCTTTTTCTTATTCTTCTTTTCCGCGCCGGAAAAACTCTTCAAATTTTTCATATCCCTCTTTGGCAAGCTGCTCTTTTTGGAATTTTTTATTTTTATTCATACGCACAACCAATACCTGCTGCCCATCTTCCCTTGCCTTTTGCGCTTTTGCGATAACTTCTTTCAGCTTTTTGGCCGGATAGCCTTTTTCCACCAGATAGGCTGTTTTTTCAGGCTGCCTTGGGATCTGGAAGCCATTTTCCATCAAAAGCAGGATGATCCGCTCAAAGCCAATGGAAAACCCGCACGCCGGCACGTCTTTTCCGGTGAAGTTTCCAATCATCTTATCATAACGTCCCCCGCCGCCGCAGCTTGCCCCAAATTCCGGCATCACAATCTCAAAAATCGTGCCCGTATAATAAGACATGCCGCGCACCAGCGACGGGTCAAACGCCAGCTCAAACTCCGCCGCCTTGCACCCATTGACGCAGTCCATGATCTCTTTTAGATTCACAACGACTTCCTCCTCTAAAAAGCCGTCCAGTTCCTTTTCCAGATAGGAAAGCCCGTCTTTTGCCTGGCGCACTCCTTCAAATAACGCCATATACTGATCCACGTTCGCCTGCGCAAACCCCGCGTCTTTTAATTCTTCCGCAACGCCCTCTATTCCGATTTTGTCTATTTTATCCAAAATGATAAATACGCTGTCCATTTCTTCTTCGGCAAACCCGCTGCATTTTGCCATCGCTTTTAAAATGCGCCGTTCATTGATCTTTACTTCAAATTTTTGAAATCCGATCCTGCCAAGCGCGGCAGTCGTTGCAAGGATCAACTCGATTTCCGCTAAAATCGACGGCTCCCCTAAAATATCAATGTCGCACTGCATAAACTGGCGGTAACGCCCACGCTGCGGTCTGTCCGCGCGCCAGACGTTTCCCATCTGCAACGCCTTAAACGGAGACGGCAGGTCGTTTGCATGATTGGCGTAAAACCGCGCCAACGGCACCGTCAGATCGTAACGCATCCCAAAATCCACAAGGTCAGCCTGGGTCTTTGCCGTTTCTAAGTTCAGCTTTTCCCCGCGCTTCATAACTTTAAATATCAGCTTCTCATTTTCCCCGCCCTGCTTATTCGAAAGGTTCGCGATGCTTTCCATGCAAGGCGTTTCTATCTGGGCAAATCCATATTCCCGGTATGTGTCCTTTATAACCCCCTGCACATAATCGCGAATCTGCATTTCCGCAGGCAAAATATCTTTCATGCCATTGACTGGTTTTTTGACTAAAGACATAAATGATTCCTCCAAAAAATATAACCGAAACAATGATCCGTAACGCATTTATTATAATCGTTTTTGGTAATTAGGGCAAGCGAAAAACGTTCTTGCTTTAAACTAAGGTTTCCTCTTGAAAAAAAATAAATTCATGTTATAATTTAAATACATTTTTTTAATAGTAAAAGCCACCTTTCTGCTATAAGCGGGGAGGTTGCTATACAAAACACATTTCACCTGGAGGGATCACTATGGAATATAAAAAAGCGTCTGCGGACATGGCGGATGGCATTTTTCATGTTTTACAGACAACGATAAAAACCGTCTATCCAAAATACTACCCGAAAGAGGTCGTAGACTTTTTCTGTGAACATCACAGCAGGGAGCATATTTTAGAAGGCGTCGCGTCCGGGAATATGAGCGTATTGGCCGATAAGGACAAAATCATCGGGACGGGCTGTTTTCACGAGGACCATATTACAGGCGTATATGTGCTTCCAGAATATCAAAAACAAGGATACGGGATGCAGATCATAAATCATTTAGAATGCGCGATCTCAGAAAAATACAAAACGGCGGTTTTAGACGCTTCCCTTCCAGCCGTATGCATCTATGAGCGCCACGGTTATAAAACCGTCGGGCATGGAACCTATTGCCTAAAAAACGATGTCGTGCTTGTATATGAAATTATGGAAAAGCGATTGTCAAAAGGAGGACGCGGCTATGAAGCCTGAAAAAGTATATGAAATGAGCTTTGCAAAAATTTATCCGCTGCTTGTTGCCAAAGCCCAAAAAAAGGGGCGGACCGTAGATGAAGTCAACGAGGTTATTTTCTGGCTGACTGGATATCCTAAAAAAGAGATTGACGCCGCTATCCAACAATCCTTAAGCTATGGCGACTTTTTCCGAAACGCCCCGCTTTTAAACCCAAACCGAAAAGCAATTAAAGGTGTCGTCTGCGGGGTACGCGTAGAAACGATCGAAGAGCCATTGATGCAGGAAATCCGATATCTGGACAAGCTGATCGACGACCTGGCAAAGGGCAAACCGCTGGATAAAATACTAAATCCCGCCACTTAACCCAAAGTCCAGAAGACTTAACTGCCTGACGGCGCTTTTTTCTTCAAATTCATTTAAATACCGAAATATTCGCTCATTGTCATGCTCTATCCCATGTTTTTGACATGTTTGATGAAAAAGCCGCATAAGGCTGGCATTATTTGGACTTTCTATGATATACTGGTTTCCAAATAAACGTATGTATCGTTCCTTTAAGCCTGGAAATAGTTTATCCAGCTGCTTATAAAAATATTCCCGGTTTCCTTCCCGAAGCGTCAGCCCCATTCCAAAGCAGATCACCCCGTAAACCCCCGCTTTCACGCACATATCCAAAATCCCGGAAATGTTTTCCTTTGTATCGTTTAAAAACGGCAAAATCGGCGAAAGCCAAACAACAGTGGGGATTCCCGCGTCCCGCAGCCGTTTTAATGTTTCGAAACGCTCCTTTGTATCAGATACATTTGGCTCAATTTTTTTGCATAAATCATCATCATAAGTCGTCAGCGTCATTTGCACAACGCACTTTGTTTTTTCGTTTATTTTCTGCAACAGGTCGATATCCCGTAAAATCCGGTTTGATTTTGTGATCATGGTAACGCCAAAGCCATACCGGCAGATCAGCTCTAAAGCCTTCCTGACATTTCCGATTTCCAGCTCCAGCGGGATATAAGGGTCTGTCATTGCGCCTGTGCCTATCATACACCTTTTCCGCTTGCGCAAAAGAGCCTGCTCCAATAGCTCTACCGCGTTTTCCTTAACTTCAATATCCTCAAAGTCATGCTCCATATGATAGCATTTGCTTCTGGAATCACAGTAAATACAGCCATGGGCGCAGCCCCGATATAAATTCATGCCATTTTTCGAAGATAAGATCCCTTTCACTTTTACGTAATGCATGCGCTTCCTCCTAGTATAATAATGGTGTAGTCAAGAATGACTACTGGTTAATAGTTACA
>CANDMI010000041.1 GCA_947385775.1 uncultured Eubacterium sp.
ATATTCCTCCCGCGCCGAACGCACAAGCCCTTCGTCTGTCGCCGTTAAATTATCCTCTCCCGGCAGTAAGGCGATCATCTCATGCACCGTGTTCGCCTGCACGGAGCCTTCGTAGTATTCGTCATCCGCAACCGTATCCAGTGTGCTTACGTCATAAAGCTTATCCGCAACGGACAATTTCAGCTTGCCGTTTTGCACCGTGATAAAATCCACCTTGCCCCTGACATAGTTCGCGTTTTCGCCAGTCCCGGTATTTAAAATGACGTTTTTCCCAACCAAGCTGTATGCGGACTGCTCCTGGAACGCGGTCTTCATATCATTTAAGGACTCCACCATGGAAAAGGTCGCCATCTGCGCAACCCACTCGCTGTTTTGCGTCGGCTCTAACGGGTCCTGATACTGCATCTGCGCAACCAACAGCTTTAAAAACTGCTCCTTGCCCATTTCATTGTTGACTTCTTTTTTCTTTTTGCCCCCAGTGGATGAATTTGCTTTGCTCGACTCGGTGGCCTGGTCCACAAATTTACCGTCTTTTACTTCCTGTACGATCGCCATGCAAATCTCCTTTCACTTTATTTTATTTTCCTAATCTCATTTCACTGTCTACGCCTTGAAGTCCACTTTGTTGCCATTGTCCCGCATAATCTGCGCGACCAGAGCCTCTTCCTCGCTCATAAGCCCGGATAAGCCTCCAAGTTCATTTAAGTCATTCAGGTTAATGCTCCTTCTGGAATTTGCCGTGCGCTGTTCTTCCTGCTGGCGTTCCTGTTCCTGCTGCTGGCGCGCGTCCTTTTCCAGGTTTTTCTCAAACTCATGGGTTCCCACCGACACTTCGACGGCTTCCACCTTTACGCCCTGCTGGTTTAAGTTATCTTTTAATTCCGCCGCCTGCTGGATCAGCGCTTCTTTTATGTTTTCATTCTGCGCGGTAATCTGCGCCGTAACGATCCCCTGCTTTTCTGAAATATGTAAAAACACTTTTCCAAGGTTTTCCGGATTCAGCTGCATTTCGATCGTTTTTACCTGTTGGGTCAGGCTGACCTTTGTGTACTCCACGATCTGCTGGATCACGTCGCGCACGTCTGCCTGTGGCATCGGGGCCTGGTTTGTGATATTTTGCGTTGGAGCCGCGTCTGCGCGGTCTGTATGGTGCGTAAATTCAAAATGCCCGTTTTCCTCTTCCGGCTTAAATCCAAACTGCTCCTTGTCCTTGCTCCCAAGGCTGTTTTCAGGATCTAAGTCCTGCTCTAAGGACTGCTGTGCGTTTTTGGACTGCGCCTGGGCGTCCTGGTCCTGCAATTGCTGCTTTGGCTGTTTTTCGCCCTCATCAGATTCCACTTTTTGAACGGTTTCGGAAGAAAGTTTCTCTCCCTGCTCTGTAAGCGAAGCGTCCTGCATCGCCTCCGTCTTTTCCTCTGCACCCGCCGTCTCCTTTGCGACCGCATCCTGCGAAGCGACTGCTATCTGCTGCTCTTTTTGCTGCGGCGCTTCTAAGCCTTCCAGATCAAGCGCATTTTCCGGCGCGCTTTGCGTCAAAGCTTCCTCCGCTGTAACCTGCGTTTGCTGCGCCGTCATCTGCTCTAACGGCTGTGTCTGCATTTGCGTCTGGTTTTGAAGCTGGCTTTGGATCTGATCTGTCAGCTCTTCCATTGTCATGCCAAGCTTTTGCAGCATGTTCTCGGTAATTTCAGAAACTCCCTGTAAAAGCGCCTGGAAATTTTCATCAAACAACACCGCGCCAATATCCTTGCTTCCGGTCAGTTCCACCGTAAGCTCCGCAAGTTTTCCCGGATTCAATAAATCAAGCACGGTAAGCCCGAGCGCTTCCATCGCTTCTTCAATCTGGCCTTCGTCTACGCCAAGCTCTTTTTCCAAAAGCTCTTTTACCTGCGATTCCACATCCTGCACCGCGCCCTCTGCAACTGACGCGTCCGCCGGAGCCTTTTTTGCATCCTGCGCTTTCACGGCGCCCGCTTTTGCCTCCGCCTTGCCCTGATACTGGCTGTAGCTGTCTTTTACGCTGACATCCTGGGATTTTGGCGCGCTTTCCGTCATCGCCTGCCGTCCGACCGCAACGTTTACGGAGCTTTGGCTCATATACTTGGAAAACGCCGCTTGCAGCCCTTCCACAGTCTTTTCCTGCCTGCCCGCGCTTTTTAACGCCGCAGTATTTTGCAAACTGTCTACAGCTGGTATTTTGATTGCTGGCATAATCCGCCTCCTTTCTGATATAATTGCTTTGCGTTTTGTTGCTATAAAAACAACTTCTTTTTGCGGCCCCGGTTTCCGAGAGCCTTTCTATATAAACCGTTTTTAACGTCTGACATTAAAAACGGCATATAGCGTTTTACTGTGCTTTTGATGGCTCTAACATCTCTGTCAGCTTCGCCGCCATCTCTTTATCTGTCATGGAAGATAAGATATCCCCTCTGTCCTCCGCGGAAAGGTTTTCCAATATCCGCTTTACAAGCTGCATATTGTCCTTCATCGTTTCAAAGATCGCAGCCGCGTCCTTCGGCTTCATGGAAGACGCCGCATAAGTCTTGATAAAATCTTCGACGCGTTCGTCATATTGCTGCTGCTGCACAACCTCTTTATAAAGCACCTCCGCGTTGTCCGGATCTATCATTTCATAATATTGCTTATACTGCTCGATTTCCGGCGCGGAATCTCCAAATACCACTTCTTCATAAAACTTCTGCTTATCCTCTTCCAGTTTCGCTTCGTTTTCCTTATATTTACCCAGCTTTCGGATCTGGGATCGCAAATCTTCGATTGTCGCCTTGTCATCCTTGCGCTTTTGCCCTGATTTTTCCAGCTGGCCTTCTAATACTTTGATCTGCGCAATGGCTTCCTCTAAAGTCTTATACGGATAGTCCAGGCTTTCCGCCTCTGCCTCCTCCTGCGCCTTTGGCAGGATTTCCTTTACATATGGAACATCCTTTAAAATCGGACGCAGCACCGTAGAGCCAAAGCCGCCTACGTCTAACTTGATCAGCAGCGCAAGTATCCCAAGCCAGATCGCGATGATCACAATCGTGGCAAGCGCCACCACTATTTTGCTCCCGCCGGATTCCGCTTCTTCGGACATTTCACTGTCGCCCTTCGCAGCCTTTTTTTCTTCTTTTTTCTTCTTTTTTTCTTCTTTTTTTCGAGCCTTCGCTTCTTTTTTTGACTCTTGCCCTTCCGCTGCCGCTTCTGCCGCCATAGGAGATCCTCCCTTCCGCTATTTCTAAAACCGCCAGTCCTTTTTTCATTTCGGAATAAAAGGCGGCTATTCCTCCCTGTCATGATAGGTATAGCTTACCAGCTCGTTCACCGCCTGGTTTTCTTCATACGCGACCTCCTGCTTGAAATCCTCAAACGCGTGCTCCCGCAGCTTGTCAAAGGTTTTTCTCTCGATCATGACTTCTTTTAATTTCAGCCGCGCCGCCTCCACCTGGTTTTCCGCCGCGCGCACCGCCATCATCTGAGTCCGTATGCGGGATTTCATAATATCGATCGCCTGCTTGTTTTCCCGGATATCCCGGATGCTTATCGAGCCATTGACTAAATCCACGGCGCGTTTTTCATACATTGTGCGCTGCATCAGCAAGGACTGCAAGATCTGTTCCTCCTGCCGAAGCTTTGCGTTGGCCTCCCCATAGGCGATCTTTGCCTGGTTTTCCAGCTTTTGCTTTATTTCCAGTATGTTTTTCAGCTTAAAAACAAACTTTGCCATAGCCTATCACCTTTTAACGTTTAGCCCTCCGGACGAATGTCCGCAAAAAGCTCCTCGAGACGCTTTGAAATTTCTTCAAAAGAAAACTTCTCCATCGTCCCCTGCATCAAAAACTTGTTTACAAACCCAATTTTTTGGATCGCATAGTCAATCTCCGCGTTGGAGCCGTTTTTATATGCGCCTATATTAATCAAATCCTCCGCTTCGCTGTAGGTTCCAAGCACATTTCGAAGCTTCCCCGCGGCTGATTTGTGATCCGAAGCCGCGATCGCGCTCATGCATCGGGAAATGCTCGCTAGTACGTCAATCGCCGGATAATGGTTTTTTTGCGCCAGCCTTCTGGACAATACGATATGCCCGTCTAAAATACTCCTTGCGGTATCGGTGATCGGCTCGTTAAAATCATCTCCGTCCACCAAAACGGTATACAGCCCAGTGATCGAGCCTTTGTCTGAATTTCCCGCCCGCTCCAAAAGCTTTGGCATCTCCGAATAAATGCTCGGCGGATACCCCCTTGTCACCGGCGGCTCCCCGGACGCAAGCCCAATTTCCCGCTGCGCCATGCAAAAACGCGTAAGGGAATCCATCATCAACAATACGTCTTTCCCCTGGTCCCTGAAATATTCCGCGATCGCGGTGGCGGTCTTTGCCGCTTTATTTCGGATCAACGCCGGCTTATCGGAAGTGGCTACGATTACGACGGAGCGTTTCATGCCTTCCTCTCCCAGGTCGTTTTCGATAAACTCACGCACCTCCCTGCCGCGCTCTCCGATCAACGCGATGACATTGATGTCCGCCCTTGTATTTCTGGCAAACATGCCCATTAACGTGCTCTTTCCAACGCCAGAGCCTGCAAAGATCCCTATACGCTGTCCTTTTCCGACTGTAATAAGGCCATCCACCGCCTTTACCCCAAGGGGCAGCACATCCCGGATAATGACCCGGTCCATCGGGTCCGGCGGCATCGCTTCCACCGGATATTCCTTTGCATGCTCCAATGTCGCGCCGTCCGTAGGCCGTCCCAGCCCATCTAACGTATGTCCAAGGACGTTATCGCCCACCACGACGGTGAGGGGATGCCCGGTGTTTATCACAATGCATCCAACGCCAATCCCCTCCACGTTTTCAAAAGGCATCAAAAGCAGGCATTTCTCACGGAAGCCGACCACCTCCGCCATAACATATGTATCGGCATTTGCGTCTATCATAATCTTGCAAACATCGTTTAATTTTGCGTCCGGCCCTAAAGATTCAATCGTAAGGCCGACCACCTTTGCCACTTTCCCATATCGGTTAAAGTAGTTTTTTTCTTTTAAACCAGCATATTTTGTAAACATCCGCACCCTTCCTGTCATTCATCTGCGTCATCTTCCATACAGGAAAGCAGTTTTAATTCCCCTGCAAGGTTTTCAAACTGTACGTCCAGCCCACAGTCAAAAATCCCTTCGTCGGTGTCGATCGTGCACTGTCCCTGACTTACGGATTCATCGGATACGATGTCAAGCTGCGCCGCGCTCCCGATCTTTTGGATGATCTTATCCTTTTGCTCCATCACAGAAGGGTAATCCTGCGCGCTGACGCGGATCTGAAATTTCTGGCTGTTTTTGATGTTTTGCACTGTGCGGGAGATTAAATAAAGCAGTATTTTTTTTCGCTTTGCAAGGTCGCACCGAAACACATGGTCAAACACATCGATCACAGAGTCCATTAAAACCGGCTCCATCTGCTTTAGCCGATAGGCGTATTCCCGCTCTTTTTCCTCACACATGCGATCATATTCGGCGCGCATTTTTTCCTCGTTCGCCTGCGCCTGCTCCATGCCCTCGCCATAGCCTTTTTCCGTGCCCTGGCGGATAGCCTGTTCCTTTAACCTTTCCGCTTCCTGCGCGGCTTTTTTTAAGATCTCCTCCGCGTCCGCCGTCGCCTGCGCCACAATCTGCGCCGCCTGCTCCTTTGCCTGCTCCACATAGTCAATTTCCAGCTCCGGATTACTGGATACGACTATCCCCTGCTGGAACCCCGCATCCTGCGCCGATGCGTCCGCCTCGCCGTCCTTTGCCTGTTCCATGTGCTGTTTTCGAAGCTTGTTTTCCTGTTCAAAGGATAGGGCGCTTAATTTTTGTTCCAGCAAATCGTTATAGTCTATGACGCGCGTATAAAAATCATTCTTTTTTTGGTTAATATGCGCTTTATATAAGTTAGACAACGATCTCATCACCTCCGCCCCTGGAAATAACAATTTCTGCGGAATCTTCCAGCTTACGTATAACAGCGACAATCTTTTGCTGGGCTTCTTCTACGTCCTTCATCCTTACCGGACCCATAAATTCCATATCCTCTTCGATCATAGCCGCAAGACGCTTGGACAGGTTCTTTAAGATCACGCCCTTTACATCCTCGTTCGCGCCCTTTAGAGCGATCGCAAGGTCACCGTTTTCCACATCACGCAGCACACGCTGGATCGCGCGGTCGTCCAAAAGAAGGATATCTTCGAACACGAACATCTTTTTTCGGATCTCGTCCGCCAATTCCGGCTCCTCCACTTCGAGGGTTTCCATAATATGTTTTTCTGTGCTTCGGTCTACCGTATTCAAAATATTTACGATCGCGTCCACACCGCCGACGATCGTGTAATCCTGGTTGGCCAAAGACGCAAGCTTGCGTTCGAGCACGCTTTCCACCTCTTTTATGACGTCCGGCGAGGTGCGGTCCATCATCGCGATACGCCTTGCCACGTCCGCCTGCTTTTCCGGGTCCAGCGCGCCGATGATCATAGACGCCTGGTTTGGTGAAAGGTAGGATAAGATCATGGCGATCGTCTGTGGATGTTCATCCTGGATAAAGTTCAACACCTGGCTTGCGTCCGTCTTACGCACGAACTCAAACGGGCGCACCTGCAACGAAGCCGTCAGCTTGGTAATAACCTGCTGCGCGCGGTCCTGTCCGAGCGCTTTGTCAAGCAGCTCTTTCGCGTATCCGATGCCGCCTTCTGAAATATATTGCTGCGCCAGGCAGACCTGATAAAATTCGTTGACGATATCGTCTTTGACCTGCGGTGAGATACTCCTTGTATTCGCAATCTCCAGCGTAAGTTCTTCAATCTCATCTTCTTTCAAAAACCTAAAAATGCTTGACGCTTTTTCTGGCCCCAAAGCAATCAGCAAAATAGCCGCTTTTTGGAGACCGCTCATCTTATCTGCCATGTCTTTCCCCTTAAACCACAATTTATTTTAAGCCATAACGCGTTTCTTTTCTTCGCTACTCCCAATCCTCATTGAGCCAGTTTCGTAACAAGGACGCAACCGCCTCCGGCTTTTCATCCACAAATTTTTCGATCAATACCCTGGCCTCTGACTTCTCTTTAAAGCCAATGTCCTCTAAATTTTCCTCTTCATTTTCCTTTGTTGTCTGAAGTAGCGTTTCAACAGACAATTCCGGCTCCAGCTCCGCCTGCTTTTCCTTCCTTGTGCTCATAAACACAACAAATCCAAGAAGCGCGAAGATCAAAACCGCAAGCCCGATCTCTAAGTAATCCGCGATCGTCCTGCCGCTTCCGGCGGATTCGATAAACACCGGCTCCTCGTATGCGTTGATCTGGATATTTTCCGCAGGAATGCCCGTCGTCCTTGCCACAAGGTCGATCACCTCCTGGCCAACCTGCGCCTGCTGGATGCCCTGGCTTTCGATCTGGTCGCGATACTCGTCAAACGTCGTATCTTCCAACGCGCCGCTTCGTTTTAACGCGTCCTCATCGTATTTTACGTAGGATTTTAACGTAACGCCAACGGAAGATGTATCGTAATTGATATCGCCGCTTGAGGCGGTGGACTCTGTAATTTTTTCGTTGACTCCATATTCCCTGGAAGAATCCGAAACCGTCCTAGAGGAATTCTCCCCGTCATTAATCACATATGTACCTTCCTCGCCATTGGAAGCCGTTCCCGGCACGCCGCCGTTTCCGCTGTTGGACTCCTCGTCATAGGTGCTGTCCCTTAAATACGGTCCCTGGGTCTGTCCCTCCGGCACGGAATACTCCTTGCTCGTCGTCTTTTCCGAGCCAAAATTCACCGCTAAATTCACGCCGACTTCCGCGCTGTCATAATTCCCACTCCCTAACAGCACCTTTTTAACCTCGCTTTTTACGCGGCTTGCCATTTTCTGCTGGATCGACAGCTGGGAATAAGACATTCCAGACGCGGTGTCCGTCCCATCCAGGCCGCCTGCGTAAAGCAGGTTCATATTGCTGTCCATAATGGATACATTATCGGTCGTTTTATTTCCAAGCCCGGTAGCCACCATTTTCGCAAGCCCCTGCGCCTGCTCGTCGGACATCTCGCCGTCCAGTGTCAGAAACACTTCCGCGGAAGCCTCCTGCTCCCTTGCGATCAGCGTCCCGTCATCCGTCGGGATGTTTAGCTGTATCGTCGCCCGTTCCACATTGTCAAAGACGTTTTCAATGTCCGTCTTCATTTTATGCTCCTGGTACTCCTTATACAGCTTTGTCTTATCCGCTTCCGTCGTGCTAAGGCTTCCGCTTAAAATATCCTTAAGCTTCGCGTCCTCTGTCTGGATCGCGTTGGAACCAAGCAGGATATTGGCGGCGGAACTGTCCTTTTTATTGATCTTAAACACCAGCCCGTTATCCGACACCTCGTTTTTTATACCCGCTTCATTTAAAAGCTCTTGTACGGTAGCCGCTTCTTTCGCGTTTTCACAGTTTTTGATAATGATCATCTCTGGCCTTGACAGCACAAACGCCAAGATTCCGACTGCAAAGATCACAACTAACGTCGAGCTTATCATGATCATCTGCTGTCTGCGCGTGAAATGCTTCCACCATTCCACGATGTTCATTCCGATTCCCTTTATTCTATCAGGCATCTTACCCACTCACTCCCCATTATACTGCATGTCCATATTTATTTTTAGAAACCTATGATTACGCTATACCTGCATCTGCATAATTTCACGGTAAGCCTCCAGTACCTTGTCTTTTACCGCAACGGTATACTGCAATGCCGTATTCGCCTTGCTCTGTGCGATCAAAAGGTCATGCGTATTTTCCGATTCTCCCAACGCGAACTGTATCATCGTGGACTTCGCCTGGCCTCCCAAAGCATTTGCTTCATCCACCATACCTAACGCGGACTGGAATACCGTCTCAAAATCCTCGTCCCGCTCCTGGGCGGCGATGCGAAACCGGTCCTGCGCCTGCTCAAACGCATTTTCTGAAAGCGCTGTAACGTTTGTAACTGCCATTTTTTGCAACCCCTTTTTGTTTTATTCTATTATTGCTATTTTTATTCTATTTTTATTTTCCAACCTGCAAACCCGCCTGCGCCATCGCCTTGCTTGCGTCAAACGCGGTCGTGTTCGCTTCGTATGCGCGGCTTGCGTCGATCAAATCCGTCATTTCCGTTACAATGTTTACGTTTGGATAAGAAACGTATCCATTTTCATCCGCATCCGGATGGGACGGGTCGTAATCCATAATAAAATCCGTCTGCGTATCCTCGCCCACGGCGTTTACCTTTACGCCGTTTCCTATATGGCTGCCGCGCCTCCTGCTCTCCGTTAAATACCGGTCAAATGTGTTTAACTGCTTTTCCTGAAAGTTTACAATTTTACGGCGGTAAGGCGTTCCCGCGTTCGTCGTCCTTGTCGTATTAACATTGGCAATATTTTCCGCTATGATGTCTGCCCGAAACTGCTGCGCCGTCATGCCGGACGCGCTAATGTCAAAAGAGCGAAATAATCCCATTCTCCCTCATTCCTTCCTTTCTTTACAAATCATCCTCTGTAACCAACTTATTTGCCCATCGCCGTACGCATCCGCGCAAACTCCTGGGAAATGCTGTCCGTCAGCGCGGAATAACGGATCTGTTCTGAAGCAAGCTCCACGTTTTCGGTATGGATATCCACATTATTCCCATCTAACCGGTAGGAAAACGGCTCTGCCGCCATATCGATCTGCGCCGTCGCGGTAAGATGGTCCATATGTACATTGTGGATCTTGTCATCCAGATTGCGGTTATATTTTGTATCCGTAAGCTCCATTTCCAGCAGCGTCTGGAAATCCACGTCATAGCGCTTAAAATCCGGCGTCGTCGCGTTCGCAATGTTGTTTGCGATCGTCTCTTCCCGAAGCCAGCTTGCGTCCGCAGCTTTATCTAACACATTGATGTAATCAAATGCTGTTGAACTTAACATTGTTAACCTCCTTTTTTATTTTATGAACATATCAAACATCTACAGTCGATTCTAATATATACTACATTATAGTAATTCTTAAGATTTTTGACAAGCCTTTTTTTACAGTATCTTGTATTTTTTTTATGAAAAATATACTATATTTTGAATAAAAAGGAAAAAGGGACCCCCAGCCTGCACTAAAGGTTCCTTTTATTTTTATTTTTGATGTCGTCTAATTCTGTGAAGACAACGTCATTTACGACTTTAATATAAGTGCCTTTCATGCCAGAAGAGCGGGACTCGATCACACCCGCGCTTTCAAATTTGCGCAGCGCGTTTACGATAACGGAGCGCGTAATGCCAACCCGGTCCGCCACCTTGCTGGCCACCAGGATGCCTTCCGTCCCGTTTAACTCTTCAAATATATGAATGATCGCTTCTAGCTCTGAAAAAGAAAGGGTGCTGATAGCGGAACGCACGATCTGCACCTTCCTTGTCTCTTCCTCATTTTCTTCATTGACCGAGCTCATCATCTCAAGGCCCACAACCGTAGTGCCGTATTCGCATAGTATAATGTCGTCAATGTCATATAGATCGTCCATACGGTAAACAAATAACGTTCCGAGCCTTTCTCCAGCAATATCGATCGGCGAAATGATCGCCGCGTACTTTTTTACGTTCTGCACAAACCCAAGCGTTTCTAAGTTCACATTTTCTTTGGTCGAAAGGATCCCAAGCAATCGCTCGTTTAGCAGCGCGTCGATAAATCCCCCCACCTCATCCGTAAGCATTTCACAAATCCTTGCGACCTCGTCGCAATTTCCCGTCCCAAGCACTTTACCTTTTTTACTGATAACCAGGATGTTTGAATAAAGGATATCTGACAGCACATCACAGATATCGTTGAACACCACCTTGGATGAATTATTATTATGAAGCAATTTGTTGATTTTTCTCGTCTTATCTAGTAGTTGAACACTCATGTTGCATCCTCCTCTTCATCTGCATCCTGGCGTGACTTTATTTATAGCCTTTAAGCATGATAACACTTTTTATGGAATAATTCAACAGATGCAGAGGGGAATATTCTTAATTTTTTTGATACAAAACAAAAGTTTTTACGCGGATTTTTTCAATCTGACATAAGAAGCCGCGTCTTTTCAGCCCGCGGCCTCCTCTCCCGCTTCCTTTTCGCACAGATACCCGCACTGTTTATCCGCGCAGACAAGCTTGCTTCCTTTTTCCACCATATATCCCCCGCACTTCGGGCATTTTTTCTCGGACGGCTTCTGCCAGGACATAAAATCGCATTCCGGGCCATCCTCGCAACCGTAAAAACGCCTGCCTTTTTTTGTCTTTCGTATCACAACGTCCTTGCCGCATTTTGGGCATGCCACCCCGATCTTTTCCAGATAAGGCTTGGTGTTGCGGCAGTCCGGAAAGCCCGGACATGCCAAAAACCTGCCGTGCGGGCCGTATTTTACGACCATGTTGCGGCCGCATTCCTCGCAGACCACATCGGACACCTCTTCTGCGATCTGCACCTTTTCCAGGTTATCTTCCGCATGCTTTACCGCTTCCTCCAAATCCGGGTAAAAGTTGCTTACGAGCACTTTCCAGTTTACGCTGCCTTCTTCCACGTCATCAAGCAGCATTTCCATGTTTGCCGTAAACTTTTCATCTACGATGGTCGTAAACGCCTCTTTCATGATCGTGTTCACAGCCTCGCCAAGCTCTGTCATATATAAATTTTTATTTTCCTTTAAAACATAGTGGCGCGCCAGCAATGTGGTGATCGTCGGCGCATAGGTGCTCGGCCTGCCAATCCCAAGCTCCTCCATGGTCTTTACAAGGGAAGCTTCGGTATAGTGCGCCGCAGGCTGGGTAAAATGCTGCGTGCCGCAAGCGTCAGAAAGCTTAAGCTTCGTATTTTTATCAATGGATTTTAAAAACGCGTTGTCCTCCCCTTTTTCGTCCTCCTCGCTCATGTAAACAGATAAAAAGCCGTCAAACGCGATGCGGGACGCGGATACGGTAAACACATACTGCCCAGCCGCGATCTTTACGCTTGCCGTTTCATATTTCGCCGCGCTCATGCGGCTTGCCGTAAACCGCTTCCAGATCAGCTGATACAGCCTGAACTGGTCTCTTGACAGAGATTCCTTCGCCTCTGTGGGAGTAAGCGCGATATTCGTCGGGCGTATCGCTTCATGAGCGTCTTGTATCCTGCCGGATTTTTTGCCCGGGGCCGCGGAGCTTTGCGCATACTCGCTTCCATATTTTTCTAAAATGTACTCCCGCGCCTGCGCCTGCGCTTCCTGGGAAACGCGCACAGAATCCGTTCTTAAATATGTGATAATGCCGATCACGCCCGATCCTTTTATGTCAACGCCTTCGTATAACTGCTGGGCGATGCGCATGGTCTTTTGCGTGGAAAAGTTCAGCGTTTTTGCCGCCTCCTGCTGCAAAGTGCTTGTAGTAAAAGGGTTTGGGGCTTTTTTTACGCGCTCGCTTTTTTTTACCTCATACACCTCGCAGCCTGACGCTTTGACCTCGTCTATGATCTGATTCGCCTGCTGCTCGTTTTCGATTTTTATGCGGGACTCTTTTGTCCCGTAAAACTTCGCCTCCAGTTTTTTTCTTGCGCCTGAAACCTGGAACTTCGCTTCCACCGTCCAGTATTCCTCCGGGATAAACGCGCTGATCTCGTTCTCACGGTCAGCGATGATGCGCAGCGCCGCGGACTGCACGCGCCCGGCGCTTAACCCTCTTTTTACCTTTTCCCAAAGGACAGGGCTTATCGTATAGCCCACCATACGGTCTAACACGCGCCTGGCCTGCTGGGCGTTTACCAGGTTCATGTCAATCTGCCTTGGCTCTTTTAAGGAAGCTTTCACGGCGTTTTTCGTAATCTCGTTAAAGCTTATGCGGCAGACCTTTTTTCCGTCCGCCTGATCCTCCAGCTTCAGCGCCTGGAGCAGATGCCAAGAAATCGCCTCTCCTTCTCGATCCGGGTCAGTCGCGAGGTAAATCTTATCCGCTTTTTTGACTTCCTTTCGAAGCTTCGCTAAAATCTCCCCTTTCCCACGGATCGTGATATATTTTGGTTCAAAGTCATTTTCAAAATCAATTCCCATCCGGCTTTTCGGCAAATCCCTGACATGCCCATTGGATGCCGTCACCTCATAGTTTTTGCCTAAAAATTTCTTAATCGTTTTTACCTTCGCAGGCGATTCCACAATTACCAGATATTTAGCCATGACCCTATCTACTCCTTAACCTTATCGTCATTCCATACAAACTTTATAATAATTCTTATAAATCTCCTCAACCTGGCCTTTTTGCTGCAAAGAAGCTAAAATTTTGCTCGCCGCCTGGACGCTTAATCCGGTTTTTTCCAAAATTTCTTCGAAGCCCGACGGCAAAAGACCAAGACAACCATACACCATCAGTTCGTCTTTTTCAAGAGGTAATTTTTTTGATTTTGGATTTTCTTTGCGCCGAGAGGCGTTTAACGGCAGCAAAGAAAGTTCTTCCAAAAGATCTTCCACCGATAAGATCACGCCGGCTCCCTGGGAGATCAGCCGGTTGCATCCCGCGCTTAACGAATCCGTAACCCTCCCCGGAAGCGCGTAGACATCCTTGCCCTGGTCTATCGCAAAATCCGCTGTGATCAGCGCCCCGCTTTTTTTCTTCGCCTCTATGACTAACACCACATCAGACAGCGCGCTGATTATGCGGTTCCTCCTTGGAAAGTTCCATGGCGCGGGCTTTGTGCCCGGCGGATATTCTGACAATACGCCGCCCTTTTTCAAAATCTCATAATACAACTGCTTATGGTCGTTGGGATAGCAGACATCCACGCCGCATCCAAGCGCCGCGAAAGTTTCCCCGCCGCCAAGCAAAGCTCCTCTGTGTCCCGCGGCATCGATCCCCCTTGCCAGCCCGCTTATCACAGCCACGTCTCTTGCGGCCAATTCCCGCGCAATCTCCTTTGCCATTTCCCTTCCATATTCCGAGCACATCCTCGCGCCGACGATCGAAACGCACATCCCAAAAGAAGGCAGCCTGCCGCGGTAAAAAATCCCATACGGCGCGTCCAAAACGCTCCGTAGCTTTGCCGGATACGCGTCGTCCTCTTTGCATATAAAAGAAATCTTTGCCCGCAAAAGCCGCTCCCACTCCCGGTCTAAATCCCATGTTTTTTTTAACGACAAAAGCTTTTGGGCCGCATCCTTTCCAAGCCCTGCCGCCGCAAGCTGCTTTTCTGTCAGCCTGTAAGCCTCCTTTGCGCATTTGCAAACGCGAAACAGCTGTTTTTGCGCGCCCTGGGCAACCCCTGCGCTGCAAAGCCAATAAGCGTATTTTCCCGTATCCAATTCATGCTCCGCCACTAACCCTCACCACCTCTCCAGATATTTTTTATCAAAGCTACGGTAACAGACCGCTTCGGATATATGCTCTAGCTTTACGCTGTCACACCCTTCCAAATCGGCGATCGTTCTGGAAACCCGTAAGATCTTATGATACGAGCGGGCGGTCAGATACGTTTTTTTATAAACCTGCTCTAAAAATTTTTCCTCTTTTTGCGTAATGCCGCAGATTTCCTTTAATCGTTCCGCCGGAATCTTGCTGTTAAATAAAATCCCACTTCCCAAAAAACGCTCCTTTTGCGCCCGCCATGCCCTGCCGATCCTTTCACGGATTTTTTCAGAGCTTTCATTTTCCATCTTTGCGGTCAACTCCTGATAGGTCAGCTGGGAGGCTTCCACGCAAATGTCGATCCGGTCTAATAAAGGCTGGCTGATCTTTCCGATATAGCGATCAATGGCGCTTTGGGTGCAATGGCACCGGTTCATGTCTGGATACGCGCCGCACGGACATGGGTTCATGGCGGCTACCAGCATAAAATTCGCCGGATAGCTGCAACTGCCCTGGAGCCTGGATAAACGCACTTCCTTTTCTTCCATGGGCTGTCGCAAAAGCTCCAGCGTGGATTTTTGAAATTCCGCTAATTCATCCAAAAACAGCACCCCATTATGCGCCAGCGTGACCTCCCCCGGCTTTGGCTTTAATCCGCCTCCCACAAGCCCCTGGGGAGTCACCGTATGGTGCGGGCTGCGAAAGGGCCTTTCATCCACGCTGCATCCCTGCTGCATCAACATCCCGTTGACGCTGTATATCTTTGCAAGTTCCAGCCGCTCCTGATCGCACATGGGCGGAAGGATCGTTGGGATTCTCCTTGCGATCATCGTCTTTCCAGCTCCCGGCGGCCCGATCATCAAAAGGTCGTGCATCCCCGCCGCCGCAACCTCGCTGGCCCGCCGCACAAGCCGCTGGCCGTTTATCTGGGAAAAGTCCACCGACTCATTGCTTTTTACGTTATTTAAGTTACTTAAGGGCGCGTCTTTTTTTGGAACGCAGCAAAAAATCCTCCCTTCATTCAAATACGTGACTACATCTTTTAGATTTTTAACCGGCACGATCTGGACATCCTGAATAAATTCCGCTTCTTTTAAATTGCCATAAGGCGCCATACAATGCGTAAACCCATGCCCGCCCGCATCCGCCACGATCGGAAGCGCTCCTTCTATCGGCGCCACCATGCCGCTTAACCCGATCTCCCCTATGACCAAAAGCTTTGAAAGCCGCTCCTTTTTTACGACGCCAAGCGCCGCAAGGACAGCGACCGCCACAGGCAGATCAAAGGCGGAGCCGGTCTTTTTGATATTCGCCGGAGACAGATTCACCGTAATGCGCTTTGCCGGGATCGCATAGCCAAAATTGCGCAGCGCCGCGCGCACGCGCTCCCTTGCCTCCTTTACCTCCGCCGCCAAAAAGCCAACCATTTCAAACATCGGCATGCCATCACTGACATCCGCCTCCACCTGCACCGGCTCGCTGTTGATCCCGCGGATAATGGCTGTTGATACGATACTATACATAAAATCCCCCCTGTATGCATGTAATACAGGAAACGGAATTGGACAATGGATTGTGAGATCATAGATTTTATAAAAGAAATAAAGCTGCGAAAAAAAATATTCAAAAGATATAAAAGATACTTCGTTAATCAAAATACAAAAAGATAAGTTTATTATAACATACGATCTTTGTTTTTAAAAGGGGGAATTTGAAATTATCAATCCCCCGTTTTCACCTGCACGAGCCACACGCCTTAAAAACACTCCAAACAGGCGCGCATCTTTTCCAGCGCGCGTTTTTCAATCCGGCTGACATACGACCTGGATATGCCGAGCCTGCCTGCGATCTGCTTTTGCGTCACCGGCTGGTCGTCTAAAAGCCCATATCGCAAAATGATGATCTCGCGCTCTCTGTCGCTTAATATTTTGGGCAGCAGCTTTTGCAGCTGACCGATTTTGCTGTTTTTATCCATACGTTCAATGACATCTGGTTCATCGCTTTCAATAATGTCCATAAAATTAATCTGATTGCCCTCTTTATCCGTCCCGATCGGCTCATAGATCGACACTTCCCTTGCGGACTTCCTGCGGTTTCTAAGATGCATCAAAAGCTCATTGTCAATACATCTTGCGGCATATGTTGACAATCTGGAGCCTTTTTGCGGCTGGAAAGTCATAACCGCCTTTATTAACCCGATCGTGCCGATCGAGATCATCTCCTCCATGTCCTCTTCCGTATTCTGGTATTTTTTTGCAATGTGGGCTACCAGCCGCATATTGTGTATGATCAGCGTATTCCTGGCCTCAAGGCTTCCTCCCTGCATCTGCTGTAACACTTTTTTCTCCTCCTGTACACTCAGTGGTGGTAAAAAAGTCTGCAAACCCCACACCTCAAAGCCACTTTCTTACATTGTATGTGGGCGGACGCTTCCTTGTGCCTTTCCAATTTTTGAAATCCAAACAAATCTGGGAAACTAATGGCTATACGGCATGTGTTTTCGCACAAGCCCCTGCCATTTTTCCAGGTAGTTGTTCCTCAACACCTCCCGTCTTATAAACGCAAACGTCTCTTCCTCTCCCTTTTTTGCCAACATATGAAGCAGGATTTCCAACTGCTTTCTGGAATGGTCGTCGATCAGCATGTATTCTTTTCGCTTTTCATAATATTCCAGCGCATCGGAGTCCTTATATTCCGCCCCGTGGTAATTTTTGGACGCGCTGATGCGGTCTACAAACATTTCCACAAGGTATTTCACCGGCATCCGCATGCCCGCCACATGCCGGTTTTCCATAGGGCCTATCGTGTAATCGATCCAATACTCAGCATGGTGCTTATTGCGCCCTTTATGATGGAGCCAGGCGGTGGAATAACCGATTGCCTTTCGTTCGCCATTATGGGGGCTTTGCCCCTCCAAATAATATTTTATGCCAATGCGAAGCTCAGGCCAGGTGTATTTTGACAGGTCATGGGTCAATCCCTGCCAGTACAGCCCAAGCTTAAAGCAGCCTTCCCGCACGAGCCTTCTGTGGTTTCCAATCGTCATTAAATGGCTTTTTGCATTCTGCACATATCCCATATATCCGCTCCTATCCTGATTCAATAAGTAGCCGCATCACTATTTTCCGACTAAAATGACAATGGACTGCGGCAGTACCGCAATCTGCGTTTCCCGTCCAATTTCGATCTTATCATATTCTTTGTAAAACGGCTTTTCTTTATCCGCCGTATTGACCGCCATATACCATTTCTTTTTGCCAGGCAGTTTTGGCAGCGCAAGGAACTGCGTCCCGATATAAAAATTCATGCCGACGAAAATATAATCGTCCTCCGTGCCGTCTTCCCGAAGGGCATAAGCGCCGCAGTATAAAATCCCAATCGCCTGCTGGTACATGTTTGGCGCCATCGTCCACGCATTTTCCCCGTGATAAGACAGATCCGGGCAGCCTTTCGAAGCATAATCCGCAAGCTGCATTGGCCTGCCGCTGCTTAAGACCGGATGCGCCTTTCGAAAGCCGATCATATCCTGTACGAATTCGGTAAGGGATTTACGGCGTTTTAAATCCTTCCAATTCACCCAGCCGGTATGGTTATCCTGGCAATAGCAGTTATTGTTGCCCTCCTGGGAATTTCCAAACTCATCCCCGGCCATCAAAAGCGGCACGCCCTGGCCTAACATCACGATCACCACCGCGTTTCGAACCAGTTTTTTGCGGTATTCCAAAATATTTTTTTTGCGAGTTGCGCCTTCCGCGCCGCAGTTGCAGCTATAGTTCCACTCGATGCCGTCCCTGTTTCCTTCGCCGTTTGCTTCGTTATGCTTTTGCCCATAGCAAAACAGATCCGCAAGCGTAAACCCGTTGTTATTCGCCAGGTAATTTACAAACCCAAACACCGGGTTTTGCCGCCTAAGCTGGTTTAACAATTCCACAATGTTGCAGTCTATCCTGCTTAGCATTTTGCGCGACGCATATAAAAAATCGTCGTTATAGATAAAAAGGTGCGGGTAGCTCGTTTTCTTCCCAAACAAATGCGCGTCAAACCCGCTGGCGAACAGCTTTGTGCGCCTTAAGATCAAATCCTGCGCCATGGCGTTCGCAGGCAGCCTTGCGCCAACCAGATGGAAGCCGTCCACATGATAATGGATCACCCAGTAACGGAGTATTTCGATCACGATGTTTTGGTTCATCTTTTCGTCAAAATACATTTCCAACACGCATTCCATATGATTTTTATGAAGCTCGTAAATCAGGGTCTTTAATTCCACGGATGGTTCCCCTTCTGAGCAATAAGAAGCCTTGGGCGCATAGTAATCCCCTGGGATGTATCCCCAGCAGTTTACTTTAAACCGCTTTTCTTTCTCTAATTTTTCTTTTACTTCTTTATCCGCTCCATTATCTTTATTTGATTTATTTCGTTTATCCGGTTTTTCAGATATATTTAATTGGCCATTATCTATTTTATGATGATATGCCTGGTCTACTAAAAGCCCTTCTTTCGCATTCTGGCTCCAGCCCGCGATATCCAGCCCGTTTTCATCAAGGGGCATGACTTCCTCAAATTCATAAACCGGCATCAGCTCCAATGTCGTTACGCCAAGCTCCTTAAGATAAGGGATCTTGTCTATAATGCCCGCAAACGTGCCTTTCCGTTTCCCAACCGCGCCCGCGTCCATCGTAAAGCTGCGCACATTTAACTTATACATGACCATTTTTTCCCTTGGGATTTCCGGGAAACGGTCGTTTTTCCAATCAAACTCGGTAAAATCAAACCCGCTTCGGATCCGTCCCGCTTCAAGCAGCCTGCCCGGATCCGCCCACTTTTCACGCCCAATGACCTTATGCGCATGGGGATCAAGCGTCACTTTTCCATCAATTTCATAATTATAATTACATCTTTTCCAATTTAGCCCTTTAATGCCTATCGACCGTAGCGCCCCGATGCAATATTCGTCTGGAACAGGGATACGAGTCTTTTTTCCCCCCGCGGTATACAGCCAAATCGCACACTTTTGTTCTTTTTCGCCCTCAAATGTAAAGTACACGACGTCCGCCGCCTTAGATACACCGATGCTTGCATAATTTCCTTCAATGATCGTATATTCCATACACTTTTCCGCCTTTTCTTATCTGTCTGTCAAACTGGAACCTCATCTTTACTGTATACCTTATGTATGCTCTATCTATTGCTTATTATAGCATCATCTTTGTTCATTTGTATATCATTTTCCAGAATTTCTTGCAAAAAACATGATGGTTCCACCTGCTTGCCACGCATGACGTCCACATAAGAAAGATACAGCCGTCTTTTTGCCCGCGTCATCCCCACATACAGCATCCGCCGCTCTTCCTCGATCTCTTCCTCTAAGACGGCTTTTTTATAAGGAATCTGTCCTTCATTTAAATCCGGTATCATGACCAGGTCGTATTCCAACCCTTTTGCGCCGTGCAGCGTCATGATCGAGATACTGTCCGTATTTTCCTGTTGTTTTTGGCAATCCTGCTTTTTCTTTAATTCCTCTGTATAAGAAACCGTAAAATCCATCCACTCTTGCAGCGTGCGATATTCCCTCACGCTCTCTTGAAGCTCCTCTAACACTTCAAACAATTCCTCAGACGGAATCTGCCTGTCCGCGGCGTACTCGGTCAAAAAATCATCATAGCCAATGCTTTTCCTTAAATAATTGACTGCCGCATAGGGCGTGATCCGCCCCAAAACCTTTAGGTCATAAAAAAGCTGCTCCACCCGCTGGGCGATCCATGGCTGCTCGCTGTAATATTCCTGCCACGCGTCAAAATCCACTGACGCGCAGCCTAAGCTCTCCCTGCTGATGTAGCGCTTTGGACGGTTCATAATGCGAAGCGCGTCCGCCCTCCCCCGCCCACCGAGCGCAAACCTAAAATACGCCTTTAAATCTTGCGCGATCCAGTGCTCATACAGGCTTGGTATCCGCTCCTTTGTGCGAAACGGCAGATTATACTCCATTAATTTTGCGATAAACGCCCCCGGCTGGATGTTCGTCCGGTAAAGAACCGCCACCTCGCGGTAGCTCCCCCCGCGCTCCACAAAGGAGCGGATCACATCCACCAAAGCTTTATTTTCCTCATACACCTGTCCAAAATGGCTAAGATATACAGACTTTCCATCCGCGCCAGCGCTTTCGACCTGCTTTTTGTACCTGCTTTGGTTGTGCAATATCAGCTTTCCCGCCAGTTGGACGACCTGTTTTGGGCAGCGGTAATTTACAGGCAGCTGTATGATTTTCGCCTTAGGGTAATCCTTTGGAAAATTCAACATCAGCTCCGGCTTTGAGCCTCGGAAACGGTAAATGGATTGGTCGTCGTCCCCTACCGCGAATAAATTCGCCGACTCGCCGGCTAATAGGCGTATGATCTGGTATTGCAGCTGGTTAATGTCCTGAAATTCATCCACCATGATATAAGGAAATCTCCGCTGCCAGGCTAACCGGATATCGACGCGCTGCTCCAACAGCTCTTTGGTGTATACTAAGATATCGTCAAAATCGATCAGCCTTTCCGCGTTCATATAGCAGCAATATTCCCGGTAAACCGTCTGAAACGTCTCTTTGCCGCAATGCACCGGATAATAGTTTTCCACGGCAATCCCGCCGTTTTTCAATACGCTGATCTCACCTAACATCTCGCTGCAAAATTCCGTTTCATCCTCACAGGAAATCTTATTTTTTGCAATGATCTCGCGCAAAAACTGGTATTTTGTTTCTTCACGGGCAATGTTTGCGCCAGAATAATGGTACGCGTGCTTTAATATGGCAAAAAATACCGCATGAAACGTGCCAAAGGTGATCCCCTGGAATCTGTGCCCGGTCATCCTTTCAAACCGTTTACGCATTTCGGTCGCGGCAGCCTTTGTAAACGTCACGACCAATATTCCCCTTGGGTCTACGTTACATTCCGCGATCAACCGCTCGCTGCGCTTTGTTATAACCGCCGTCTTGCCGCTCCCCGGCCCCGCCAGAACAAGACACGGCCCATCTTTATGGCAAACCGCCAGGACTTGCTGCGGATTAAAGTCCATATATTTTATCCTTTTCTTCCTTATTATAACGTAACTTTTTACGGCTATGAAAACACCTGCCCTGGCGTTCCTTTTTGCATAAGCGCGAAAGCGTATGCATAAGAACGCCAAAAAGCAGGCTGATACGTATTTTTTTCTATATTAATCCGTATTTTGAATCCGTTTTATTTTATTATTTATTACCGTATTCCCGATTGCCTTTTTCCTTATGCGCGGTGCATAGAGAACTGGTCCATCGGATGATTGGAAAGGTTTCCATGCACGTTACGGTCATCGGCCTTTGCAAGCAGCGCATCCCGGTCTTTTCTGGATTTCATCTTATCCTTAAAGCTGCTTGGCCCGCCAACGCAGCCGCCTTCGCATGCCATGCCCTCGATAAAGTCTTCCGGCAGTTTGCCCGCCCGCATAAGCAGCAGGGCTTTTTTGCATTCCGCCGCGCCGTTTGCTTTGCAGACCTTTGCGTCCATCTCTTTATCCGTTTCCTTTAAACACTGTAAAACAGCTTCTGTAACGCCGCCGGAATTTCCGAACCGTTTTCCGAAAATACTAGCTTCTTGGTAATCATTTTCCGCCGGCTCTAACGCAACGTCCTTTGCTTTCATAATGACGCGGATCTCGCTGTAAGTCAATACCGCATCCGCATTGCCCTCGATCTTTTGGTCTTTCACTTCGGACTTTTTCGCGATGCAAGGCCCGATGAACACAGTATACGCATCCGGCTCCATCGCCTTGATCATACGGGAAACGCCGCACATCGGAGACACCGTCGTAGATATATTGTCCGCAAGCTGCGGGAAATGACGGCGCACCATATTTACAAACGCCGGACAGCAGGACGTGGTCATCTTCTTGCCCTCTTTGTAAGCCTCCGCCCATTCATCCGCTTCGCTTGCCGCAGTCATGTCACCGCCAAGGCCAACTTCTATCACGTCTGTAAATCCAACCTTTTTCAACGCGTTTTTCCAGCTTTGCATCGTAATGTCCGCGCCAAACTGCCCTTCTGTAGCCGGAGCCACCATCGCATACACCTTTGCGCCGGATTTTAATTTTTCAATGACATCCACAATAAACGTTTCCGATCCGATCGCGCCAAACGGGCAATTATGGATGCACTGACCGCACTGGATGCATTTTTCTCTGTCGATCACGGAAATATTGTATTCGTCATATGTAATCGCATCCACTGGACAAGCAACCTTGCACGGACGCTTTAACCCAACGATCGCATTGTACGGGCAAGCCTTTGCGCACTGTCCGCATTCCTTACATTTTGCCGGATCAATATGGGATCTGTCATGCCCGATCGTGATCGCGCCAAATTTACATGCGTTTACGCATGCTTTCCCAAGACAGTTTTGGCAGTTATCCGTTACCGAATAGCTGGAGATCGGACAGCCTTCACATGCGGAGCCGATGACCTGGATAATATTTCCATCGTCTGTTTCGCCTACGCTTTTGCCTTCCGCAAGGCGCACCCTCTGGCGGATAATTTCCCTTTCCTTATAAATACAGCAGCGGAAATTTGGCACAGGGCCAGGAATCAACTTTTCTGGTATGAAGTCTCGTTTTTCTTCG
The DNA here is from genome assembly GCA_947385775.1 of uncultured Eubacterium sp. GTDB lineage: Bacteria > Bacillota > Clostridia > Lachnospirales > Lachnospiraceae > Eubacterium_J. The sequence continues at coordinate 22,967 of CANDMI010000041.1, forward strand.
AGTTCGCCTGCGAACGCAAGCTTTGCCACCTCGTACAATACGTCATGCTTAATCCGGATTACATTTTCATCATTATACATTCAAAGTCCCCCATCTAAATTTGATTCTGCCAATCTTTGCCTGATCATATTTCACAATCAGAGCAACACTGCTGGCATTGTTTCTGTGTAATATTTATTATTATAATATAAATGGGGAATAAAATCTACATTTTTTGCTGTTGTACCGAAAAAAATACCTTCACATATTTATTTTTAAATCCGTTCCAAAATTTTTACATCCTTCGCCCCCAAAACAAGCTTTCCGCCCTCATAAACCTCTCCCGTGATCAGATCCCGCATAGGCGCAGGCAGGCTGACCTTTGCCTCTTGCTGATTATGGTTTAATACGTAAATAAGCCGCCCATTTTCATTCTCGCGGCTTGTGGCCTCCACGCCCGCGGGCGTTTCCAAAACAGGCTCGATCCCCTGCTTCTTACATAGATCCGCTAAAAACGCGCTGTAAAACGCTTCATTGGAAGCCGTCGCCAGATAATACGCCTGTCCATTCCCAAAATCATTTCTTGTGACCGCCGGCATGCCTTTATAAAAATCTTTTTGATATCCGCCCTCGTCCTCCTCTTTCGCCCCTTCCAGATGCAAAAGGTCACAGAGCAAAAATGCAGGATATTTCTTTCCACGGTAAATAAATTCATTTTCCACGCCCTTTTCAAGCGCATCCTCTTCCTCTACCCAGACGCCTAAAATATCCCGCAGCTTTCCCGGATATCCAAAAAGCGTAACCAGATCGTTTTCCTGCACGATCCCGCTGAAAAAGGTGGTCAAAAACGCGCCGCCTTCTTTTACAAACTTTCGGATAAGATGATCATTTTCCCCTTTTACCATATAATAGACCGGGGCGATCGCAAGCTTGTAGCCAGAAAGGTCTGTGTCCACGCCAACAATGTCCACGTTAAAATTTTGACAGCGCAGCGCCTTATAAAAACGCAGGCATTCGTCCAAATACCGCAAATCGACGCTTGGGCCCGCGGAGTATTCGATCCCCCACCAGTTGTCCCAGTCAAACAAAATCGCGATATCCGATTTCGTGCGCATCGAAAGCGTGCGCGTCCCAAGAGACTTTAGCTCCTCTCCAAGCTTTGCGACCTCCCGGTACACCCGCGTATCCGCCCTTCCCGCATGGTCGATGACCGCCCCGTGGTATTTCTCGCACGCCCCAACGCTTCGGCGCATCTGGAAAAACATCACCGTATCCGCGCCATGCGCCATCGCCTGATAGCTTAAAAGCCGCATCACGCCCGGGCGCTTTAACGCGTTATAAGGAAGCCAGTTCGTCACGCTCGGCGTTTGCTCCATTAACGCAAACGGCTCCCCGCCGCCGATCCCGCGCATCAGATCGTGGTTAAACGCAATCTGCGCGTAATGCGCCTCATTGGACGGATAATTGTCCCAGGAAACAAAATCCATTTCCTTTGCCCACCTAAAATAATCCAAAGGCTTGTACGCCCCCATCAGGTTCGTCGTCACCGCCGCATCCGGAATGACTTCCTTTATGGCGTCCCGCTCCTTTTTATAACAGTTTAAAATCGAATCCGATAAAAACCTGCGGTAATCCAACGATATCCCCTGAAACGTTGTGCGGTTTTCCTCAAAATGCTCGCTTAGCATGTTTGGAGCCACAACCTCGTCCCAGTCATAAAAAGTATGTCCCCAAAACGCCGTATCCCACGCCTCGTTTAGCGAATCGATCGTTTGGTACTTCTCCCTAAGCCATACCCGAAACGCCTTTTCGCAGTTTTCACAGTAGCATTCCCCGCCATATTCATTGGAAACATGCCATGCGACGATATTGTCATACATTCGATAGCGCTGCGCTAACTTTTTTGCCAGTAACACGGAATACTTTAAATAAGTCGGGCTGTTTGGGCAGGAATTGTGTCTTGCGCCAAATTTCCGCTTCCTTCCTTCAAAATCCACCCTTAAAATGTCCGGGTATTTTTTCGCCATCCACGCCGGATGCGCCCCTGTGGAGGTCGCAAGGCAGACCTTCATGCCGTTTTCTCTGACCATCTCCATGATCTCATCCAGCCTAGAAAAATCATACGTAGTTTCATTCGGCTGCAAGCTCGCCCAGGAAAATACATTTAACGTAACCGTGTCTATCCCCGCGCCGGAAAGCAGCTCCATATCCTCACGCCAAACCTCCTTTGGCCATTGCTCCGGGTTGTAATCCCCGCCATACGCGACCTTCCCTATTTTTTCATATGGGATCATATTTTTTCTCCTTCCTGCTCATTCCCGCTAATTGCTATCGGATTGATTATAAACGTATTGGCTGATTTTTCCAACCGGAATTTTTCTTGATGTTTTTGCCAAAACCCACTTGTCCATTGCGCACTTACGATAAGCTTATAAAAATTTTAAAGCCCATAGCGCCTGCCTTTCGGCTTTTTGCTATGGGCTTTTCCTTATATTTATCCCTTGCTTATCCTTTTCTCACTTTCTTTTTCCGCTCCGGCAGCTCAAAAAACATCTCCTCCACCATTTTTTGAAACGCCTCCCGTTGCTCTAAGATCGTAACCGGGAGCATTGGCTTTGCGCCTTTATAGGGCGGTTCTGGCATACTGTCCGGCATATATTTCCTAGACGCTTTTGTGTCCTTTACCATAAAACCATTTTCATAAATTCCGCCAAAGATCCGCTCTTTATAATAAAAAACATACCCGCCCATCATAGGGATATTGCGAATGTCCGGGCATCCCGACAGCTGGTCCATTACAAAAGCCGCAAGCTCTTTACAATCTGACATAACTTTTAAACCTCATTTTCTGACCTTTTTTTCAGCGTATCAATCCGCTCCGCCACGTTTTTTTCAAATTCTTCATCCGAATACTTCGGGTCCCTTGTATTCATCCAGATCTGGCATGGAACCTCCCCGCATTTCCCGCAGTCTGGCAGGCCCTTTTTGGCCCGCACGCAGGCAAAAATCGGACACGCCTGCCCTTCTGGCGCATGAAACACCTTTCCTTCACACTCCTCACAGCCATTGCACATATTTCCAAAACATGCGCAAGCGCTGCAATCCGCGCCGCATACGCTGATATGATCTTTTATTTGATCTGTTTCTTTTCCCATTGTATTTGATCCTCCGCCCTTTCCTTTTTCATTATAACGCAATTTTAAGGCTTTTTCCAATAAATATCTTGTATATTTGCGACATGACCCCAAATTTTTAATTTTTCGCTGCCGCAAAGCGCTTCTCACTGGAACATTTTATTTTACAACTTTTATTTTCATAGCTTCTATCTTCCCATTGACTTTTTGTATAAATTGTATTATAATAAATGATACAAAAGCAAGATTTAGAAAGGAGCTGATTGAAATGATTATTTCCATTGACATGACAAGTCCCACGCCTATCTACCTTCAGTTAAGAAACCAGATCGTAATCGGCATAGGCAAAGGCGAGCTTGCCGCGGGAGAGCGTCTTCCTACCGTAAGGCAGTTGGCGAGTGACGCTGGAGTGAATACGATGACCGTAAACCGGGCATACCAGATTTTAAAAAATGAGGGTTTTATTGAAACCGGCCGCAGAAAAGGAGCCTCTGTCTGCGTAACCCTAAAGCCGGAGCAGGCATTCCATAAAAAACTGGAATCCGAACTGGAGCTGCTGTCTGCGGAAGCCGCGGTCAAAGGCATGGGGAAAGAAGATTTCCTAAGCCTGTGCGACCGGATGTTTTCCCATATGCATCCAGCCTTAGGAAGCAGCTTTACATAATTAATGATCGCATAATTAAATGGTCACAATTTAAATAATTGCAAATTAATTAATCGCAAATTAAATATAGAAGGGATGTGACATTATGCTGATGTTTTTCATCTTTTTATCCACCAACCTGTTTCTCATACTGCTCGTATGGGCATGTTCCCGCAACCGCGGGGACTATAGACAGGGGATGCTGTTTGGCGTCCATATCCCGCAGGATGCGCTTACGCATCCTGACGTGGCGGCCCTGACCGCTTCCGCCCAAAAATCCTGGAACCGTTTTACGGTTTTCCATCTGGTCATCGGAAGCGCGGTCTGCTTCCCGGCGCTTTGGAATTTTGCGGTCTGCATTCTGGCGTGGACGCTTTGGCTAGTCATTTACCTTGTCAGCCTTTCCTATTACACGACCGACCCCCTTCGGAAAATGTACGCCATCAAATCCAAAAACGGCTGGCAGCAGACGCGGGATAAACCGCTTGTGCGCGTCGATACCGCGGCATGCGCGGCCGCAAATGAAAAAACCCCAGGGGCTTTCTGGCATCTTGTGATATTTTGCGCGCTGCTTGCGCCCATGGCGTATGATATGCTTTCATCCGGGCCGCAAAACAGCCTGGCGCCATCCTTTGAATCTTGCTTGCAATATTATTTAGAATCCACGGCCTGTATCCTTTCCCTTGTCTTTTTCCTGCTCCAGTTATTTTTGACAAAGGTAAGGAATACCGTATACAGCGCCGACAGCCGCATAAACCTTGCGGCCAACCAGCTTGAAAAATCCACCTGGGCAAAATGCCTGCTTTTATCCGACGCCATAAACGCCGTATCCTTCCTGTATTTATACGCCCGCCTTCGCACGGCGCAAATACTGTACGACGCGGACTGGGGCATTTTCGTCCTGCTCCAGCTGACAGAGGTCTTATCCGTCTGCTTCCTGCTTTTTTCTTTATCGAAACAAAAAAGGCAGCTGCTTGATTCGGATTTATCGCCGATTTTTACGGACGACGACGTTTATTGGAAAAACGGCTATTACTGCAACCCTTTCGATCCGCGCCTGCTTGTCCAAAACCGGCTTTGCGAAACCAACTACACGTTTAACATGGCGCGGCCCGCGGGAAAATTTATAAACGCGGCTCTTTGTTTCATCGGCGCCCTTGGCCTGCTGTTTTGCATATACGCTGTCATCCCGTTAATTTCGATCCAGCTAAAGATCACGCAAAACGGCAATGAGATCTCCATATCCGAGGGCGGCTACCACCACGCGTTTTCCATCGATGAAGTAAAAAGCGCTTCCCTTTTAGACCAAATGCCGGACGGCCGTTTCTTTAAGGTAAACGGCGCGTCGATGGACGACTATGACATTGGCAGGTACAAAAACAGAGAGCTTGGCAAATGCTATCTGTTTTTATACGGCGACAATCCCCCGATATTGGAAATTAAGTTAACGGATCAGACCATTTTTCTAAACAGCCAGACCAAAGGCGAGATGGAAAAATGGCATCGGGTTCTTTCTCAAAACGAATAATACAGATTCCGGAAATCTGATTTTGACGCTCCTTTATAAAATAAACTACGCGCCCTGCACGCGGAACATCCCGACGCTGTCTTTCATCTGCGCGGACAGCTCCCCAAGCTCATCCGTCTTTTGGGAAAGCCTTTTGATGTCCTCAAAGGCGCTTTCCAAGGCGGATAGCATCTCTTCGATGCTGGCGGCGTTTTGCTGGGCAAGAGCCGCCGAGTTTTGCACCGTCGCCACCATGTCGGAGCGCACCCCGTCCATATCCCCGGTTTTTGCAATGACTGTGTCCATATGGCTGACGGATTCCTGGATTCCCGCCTTTACATGCTCAAACACCTGGCCGGTCTTTTTGATGTTTTGCTCCTGGCTTGCGATCACGTTCTGCACCTCTTCCATGCGCTGTATCGTATGGTTGGAATTTTCCGTCAAAGCCTCTGTCATAACGCGGATATCGTCCACCGCGTCGTTTGCCTGTACGGATAATTTTTGAATTTCAGACGCCACTACGCCAAACCCGCGCCCTAAATCCCCTGCCCTTGCCGCTTCGATCGACGCGTTTAACGAAAGCAGGCTGGTCTGGGAAGCCACCGCCGCGATCAAATCCGTGGCGCTGCTTATTTTATCCGCCGATTCCTTCGTAAGCTGCGTCTGCTTCGCCAGATAGTCAATGGAGGTGCGCACCTGCGCCATATCTTCATTCAATTCTAAAATTTCCGCCATCGTCTCCTGCGCCATCTCCTGTATCTGGCTGGAAATATCATACATTTTATGTATTTCGACGCTGCTATCCCCAAGCATCTCCCCCATCTGCGTGGCGCTGCTTCCCGCCCTGCCAGCGTCCTCCGCCTGTCCGCAACAGCTTACAGACATTTCCTGTGCGGACTGGTCAAGCCCCTTCATAAGCTGTAACACCGTGCCCGAATGGTCGTTTAGGGAAATGGAAGCCTGGTCAAGCTGATGGCTTTTTTCCCGCAGCACATGGACGATCGCCTGTAGCTTATCCTGCAACAGCATAATTTCCTCTCCAAGCATCCCGACTTCATCCGAACGCTTTAATATAGAAGGCTCCACCTTTACTGTCAGATCCCCTTGCGCGATCTGCTTTAAAAGCCCCATGCTTTTGACTAACCCATTGACGATCCGGTTTACAAGCAGCGTTACAACAACCGCCGTCACCAAAAGCACCGCCGCGATCGCGCCAAGCATTTGAGTCCGGATCTCGTTAATAAGCTTTGCCACCGTTTGTCTTGGCTTTCCAAGAAACACCATGCCCACCGGCATCTCCGTCCCGTTTTGGTAAAACGGCGCATAGCACACGACATATTCCGTTCCAAGTATTTCCACGTTCCGGTCTAAATAATACCCCCCATTTCTCAACACTTTTTCCACAACGATATCCGGGGCCTTTGTATTCACCTGCCGATCCCCGGATTCATTTGTGATCGAGGTCAGTATGCGCGTGTCTCCCCAAAATATCGTCACATCCATCCCGGTCTCATTCTTGATATGGTCTACGATCTCCACGGACTGCGTAATATTAAGCGTGTCCCCTTTCCATAAGTCCCCGTTTCCATCCATGTGGTAATCTCCTGGATTTCCGACCTCAAAAATATCCCTGACCGCCTGAGCAGCCGCTTCCATCCCGGCATAGGACTCGTCATAAATCCCGTTGGCGATCCTATCCGCCGCAAGTAAAAATATGCCAATCCCTAAAAAACAAACAGGCAGCAGCGCGATCATCATAATTTTCGTACGTAATTTCATAGCTGTTCTCTCCTTGTCTTTAAATGCGAAAGTCGCAAAAAAATGTCCCGCCGTTATTATAGCAATAATAACAGCGGGACTGCCTGCCCGTTCTTCACATAACCTGCCTGTTTCTTCACAAAAATGGAATATAAATCCTTACAGTGTATCGATTTCCTTCTTGAAAACAGTCTATATGCGCTTGGTATTTTTCCACAAATCCCTGCACGCTCATCATCCCGTACCCATGCTCCCCTCCCTGGAAGGAAACAGGCAGGCCTGTTTTTTTCGAAAACCGCACTTCCCCGGCGCAGGGGTTTATGACCTCCATAAAAAAATTTTCATTGGCGCGGTTTTTTAGCGTAAGCGTGATCAGACGCTCCTGCGGCTTTAGCTCTGCGACCGCCTGTATCGCATTTTCAAAAAGGTTTGCCACAAGCATCGCAAGGTCATAATCGCTGATTTTTTGCCGCTTTGGTATCGCGCAGGAAATCCGCGTCTTGATCTCCCGCTTTTCCGCCTTCTTTTCCATGCTGATCAAAATCCCATTTATGACTACATTTTCACTATATCGCGCCATTCGAACCTTATCCAGTTTTTCGATATCCTCATAAAGCATCCGCTCGGCTTCCTCGTATTTTTTCTCATGGAGCAGCTCGGTCAAAAGGTAGTCCTTATGACGCATATCGTGGCGCATCACCTGGAAGCTTTGAAACGCGGATTCCACGGCTTCGGCTTGCAGCTCCATACCCTGGATATAAAAACGCAGCTCATTATTGCGCAAAAGCAGCTCGTTTTCTTTGGCTTTCGAGCCAATGTAGCGGATAAAAAGGACATACATCACCACAACCGTAACAAGCAGCGCGCCTCCGGCGATCAAACTCTGGGGGTTTTTCTCAAAGGATACCGGAAAATACAATTGAAAAAAAGAAGTAATATAACACATTGCCGGGATGATGCACATCCAGAAGTTAAAACGAAACTCATGCTTTCTAATTTCCCCGACGAAAACATATATGATGCCAAACACAACCACATTTACCAACGTGCAGGTCGCCATAGCCAGATATACATTCCGGGTCGTCATTAATACTGCGCAGGAGGAAACATTTCCCGCCAATACAAAATTTGAAGCGCTAAACCCGGTAAATACGACATAGCTGTCCTTTTTTTTTGAAAGCACGATCGCCGCCGACTGCACCATTATGATATTTAAAGCCGTAACGATAAGCCTTGGCCACATCTCGTCAAACACAAAATAAATCCGCAAAAATTCCTGCCCGGTGGCGCAAATCGTAGATATGGCACAAATGAGGATGGAGCCTGGCATGGAATATTTCAGCCTAAGAAATGACAAAAAGTACAGCATCATAAAGAAACATGAATTGAACACGACCCACAATTGAAAAAGCTTCATAAATCCCCCTTCAATATCCACACGATATATAGGACAGATAACCTCGTTTCACCTCCGCCTGGCGGCTCTTGCTGATTGGTATCTGCGCCCCGGAGCGCATTGTCATCTGATTTTGTCCATAGAGCCTGACATGGCTTAAATTTACAATAAAAGATTTATGCGTCTGGATAAAATCCTCGTTTTCCAAAAGCAGCTCCATATCCTTTTCAAAGGAATTGCGCAAAAGCCGGCTCACAGTCTCTTTTCCATCTATCGTAAAAACATGCAGCGCCCTGGCTGCATTTTCCACGTATTCAATATCCTGGTATAAAATCTGCTGTATCCCTTTTGCGGTGTTGATATGTAACGCCTTTTGCATCAATAGGGCCTGGGAAACCGCAAAGTCCATAGCTTCGTTTAGCTCCTTTTCCTTAATCGGCTTTAATAAATAACGCTGGGCGAACACGCCAAACGCCTGGTAAGCAAAATCCATAGACGAGGTCAGATAGATAATGACCGCCTGCTCATCCCGCTTTCTGATCATCTGCCCGATCTCAATGCCCCCCATATGCGGCATCAGCATATCCAGTATAAAAATCTGATAATCCTTCGTCCTTATCTGCGCCGCCAGCTCTTTCGCCTGGCTGTATTGATCTATGGACAACTTTTGCCCATTCTTTTCCCCATACCGTGCGAACCGGTCACTGATATCACGTAATGTCCGGACTTCGTCATCACATATTGCAATCCGTATCATAATTTTTTTGCTCCATTTCAGTCTCGAATTTTCAGTAAATTTATACTGCGTTTTATTATAATCGATTCGGCCTGCCGTGTAAAGACCTGTTAGGACTGTTTACATTTGTGGTAATGGAAAAGACGCGGCTCCACTGTCATTCTACCTGCTACGCCGCAAGCATATAGGCTCGATTCTCTTACGAATCGGTTGCATTTTTTCGGATTTCGAGGGAAAATAAGACGAAAGAAAAAACAGGAAAGATGATTATTAAAAAATGACCCTGAAAAAATATTATGAAAAAAATGGGAGGAAAAATGACAACCAACATTGACAAACAAAAATTTGGCGCATTTATATCTATGCTCCGTAAAGAAAAAGGCATGACCCAAAAGGAATTAGCAAGGAAGCTTTCCATTTCAGATAAAGCGGTAAGCAAATGGGAAACCGCCGCAAGCGTCCCCAAAATCGATCTTTTAATGCCATTGGCGGACATCTTCGGCGTTACCGTAACGGAATTATTGATGTGTCAGCGCCTAGAACGGGAAAATGCGCTTAGCGCGACGCAGGTGGAACAGGTTGTAAAAACCGCGATCTCCTATCCAAAAGAAAAACCGCCCCGCGCTTACCATACCAAAAGCAAATGGAGGCGTTTATTTCCAATAGCCTGCGCCCTTGCCTGCATAGAAGCGTGGCTTTGCTATAAATCCGGCTGCATGACCGTGGGGCTAATCGTATCTTTGGGCTTAAGCGCAAGCTTTGGCGCTTACTTTTTCTTTTTAGTAAAAGAACGGCTGCCCGCCTATTACGACGAATGCCGCATCTGCCTGTATACGGACGGGATATTTGAAATGAACCTGCCAGGGCTTTCCTTTAACAATAAAAACTGGGGAAAAATCCTAACAGCCGCGCGCGCCTGGTCTGTCGCCATCATGCTTTTTTATCCGATTGTTTGTTATATTTTATCTTTTCTTTTTAAGGGGATCTGGCTGGACATCGCGGATCTGATCCTTTGCCTGTCCCTCACTTTAGGCGGGCTTTTTATTCCGATTTACAGAGTAGGGAAAATGTGTGGATAAGGCAATCTTGCAAATCCCCGCTGTTGACAGCCCAAGCCGCCCATGATAAAATAGAAAAATCATATATGAAGGAGGAATCTCAAATGGCTTGTTTTGTAGTACCGGCTGCGGAAGCGGCTGTCACAACCATTGCAACAAAAATCATATCCAAAAAAGAAACCACACCGGAAACGATACATATCAATATGGACGGCGCCATAACCGAAGTGGAAAAGATCCCGTTTTCCAGAAAACTGAAATGGTTAAACAACCTGTTATGGGGCGGTTCCGCTTTGCTTGCGTTCGAGCATCTTTGGCATGGAGAGATCGCGCCTTGGTTCCCATTCCTTACAGCGGCAGGCAATCCGGCGGACGCGTTACAGATGCTTCATGAGATGGCTACGACAGGAGTTGCCATGTCCGCGCTTGTCACTGCGGTATGGGCGGGCATGCTTGGCCTATCTACGATCATGGAAAAAAAGGCAGCGCTTGACGCATCCAGAATGCTTCCTTCTAAACAGGAGAAATCCGAATGACACTTTTAACAACCGTCTACGCGGCCATTATCAGCACCATTCTCTGGTACAAATACGCACAGGTAAGCCAGATGAAGCTCGGCGTCCTGTGCTGGATTTACTGGGGCGCGTCCCTGATGTGGCTTGTAGACGCGGTGTTTGAATACGGAAAGCTTCGGGAAAAATACTTCACCCCATCCCCGTCCGAAATGTTAAACGACCTGTTCCTTGGGCTGTCCGTCGTTGCGCTGGGCCTTATTATCTGGCTAGTAATCTTGCTTGTAAAAGACCCAAAGGGAGTTGTTAAATCTGCGCTTTACAAAAAGAAAGGCTGAAACGAAAAATGGAGCTGTCCGCTTTTTTTCAAGAAAACCCAAATTGCGCCATCGCCTTTTCCGGCGGCGTGGATTCCGCATACTTACTGTATGCCGCCGTCACTTACGGCGCGAATGTCACTGCATATTTTGTAAAATCCGCGTTTCAGCCGCAATTCGAGTTTGACGACGCGG
>CANDMI010000042.1 GCA_947385775.1 uncultured Eubacterium sp.
TTTTTTTATCAGCTCACTGACCAGCCCGTTGGAGCTTGTGTTCGCCCAATAGGGCGCCAACTTCCTTTTCTTTAAAAAGTTTATGATCGACCATGGATTGTAAATGTTTTTATACCCGCCAAACTGGAACCCGTCATACCAATACCGAACTTCCCGCTCCTGACCCCGCAGTCCAAATTCATCCAACGCCTGGAACGTTTCCGCTTCCGTAAAACCAAACGCTTCCCCATACGCTTCCGACAGGACCGTCGCGACCTCCAAGTTATTCATGTCCGAAAAAATGGATTCCTTGCTCACCCGCGTAATGCCTGTCAGTATCGCCCGCTCCAAGTGCGGGTTGGTTTTAAACGTCGCGTTAAACAGCCCTTTTATAAAGCCCGTCATTTCCTCCCAGTAGCCGTTCGTGTAGGCTTCCTGCAACGGCGTGTCGTACTCGTCTAATAAGATCAGCGCTTTTTTGCCATAATACTCTGCCAAAAAATAAGAAAGCTGGTTTAAAGAATCCTGCGCATCTGAATTGTCCATTTCCGATGTGATCTTTTGAAAATTTACCGCATCTTCTCCTTTTAAAAATCCTTCCTCCAGCAAAAAACGATTACGCTGATATACTCTTGTGATCAGCTTGCAGATCGTCTTCCTTGTATCCTTAAAATTATCCGCTTTCACGCTCGCAAAGCTTAAAAATATGACCGGATAAGCCCCCTGCAATTTCCGATATTTCTCTTCTTTCCAAATCGACAGCCCTTCAAACAAATGCCCGTCGCCTTTATGGATCAGTGAGAAAAAATAGTCCAGCATACTCATTGTAAGCGTTTTCCCAAACCTGCGCGGGCGCATGATCAGCGTCACGCTGTCTTCGCTTTCCCACCATTCTTTGATAAACGCGGTTTTATCAACGTAAAAACAATTTTTACGGATGATATCCCCAAAATCCTGTAACCCGATCGCCGGTATACGCGCCATTGCAAACCTCCTGATTTTCCAGCTGAAGCCTCTGATCTTTCGCCCTGATCTCATTACAAAATCTATGCTCGTTTTGTAAATCCTGCAAGATCTAAAATCCGCATTCCGATATTTTCTATCATACCACAGCCAAGGCGCAAAATCTACCGCTTAAATGTCTGCTGAACGTAACTAAAAATTGTTACTATTCACGGCCTGAAGGCCGCTCATAGTAACGTTTCCAGTCCATTTAAAATCGCCTGCGGCGAGGACTGGAAATCAAAAGCCGTTACTCTTTCATACGGAATGCGCAGCTAGTGCACATTCCTGGGCTGTGAAAAGTAACTAAAAATTTACATCTTGTCATCCCGTCCCCAACTGCGCCAAAATCACAGCCCCAAAAATCAGAACGCACCCAAACATTTCCCGTCCTGACAACGCCTCTCCCAAAAGCGCCCAGCCCGCCAGCACAGAAAATACCGACTCCAAGCTCATAAGCAAAGAAGCCACCGCGGGATTTACCCCCTGCTGCCCTATAATTTGCAGCGTGTACGCCACGCCGCACGAGAGCGCTCCAGCATATAATATCGGAATCCATGCATAAGGATTTTGAAGCGTTTCCATCCAGGCGAAAATCCCATTGACGGAATGGCCCATGTCGACAAAAAACATTGGCGCAGCGGAAACAATGCCGCTTACCAGAAACTGGATACAGGCCATGCGCACGCCATCCACCAGTACGGCGAAATGGTCTATGATCAAAATATGCACCGCAAAGGACAAAGCGCAAAGCAAAAGAAGAATGTCTGGAAAAGAAATGCGAAACTCCCCGTCAATGCACAGCAGATACAATCCGCATACAGCGATCAAAACTCCGAGCCACATATTCCATCCAAATTTTTTATGTAAAAATATCCCAAGTATCGGCACAAGTATCATATAGCAGGCGGTCAGAAATCCCGCCTTTCCCGCCGGGGCGCCCATGTATATCCCCATCTGCTGCAAATTGCTCGCAATGGCTAACGCCAGCCCGCAGGATATGCCGCCCAAAAGCAGCGTCTTTAATTCCGCCCGGCTGTTCGGCCTGCGCTTTGTCAGATTCAGACGGTCCATCAGCCTGATCGCGGGCAGCAGCACGATCCCGCCGATCAAAAGGCGGATGCAATTAAACGTATATGGCCCCACCAGATCGCCGCCGGCGCTTTGCGCTACGAATGCGACTCCCCAGATAAACGCGGTCAATATTAATAAAAACTCATTCCGATGTTTGCTTCCGGATCTGATTTCAAAGTTGTTTTCGGATTTATTTTCGAATCTGTTTTCGGATCTGTTTTTGGAATCCATCTTTTTTACCCCTCATCCTCCAGCTCATAATCGATGCCATTGAATAATTCGTCAAATGTAAGCAACACATTTGGAAAATGCACGATCCGAAGATCTTCCTTATTGCTTTCGGTAACCGTACAAAATAAATAATACCTGGGCTTGCCCTGCTCATAATCCAATACATTTATTTCAATCCGCTTCCTTCTCCAATCCACAAGCCAGTATTCGTCAATCTCCTGGCCGCAATAAAGCTCCATCTTTTTGCCGCGGTCGTATTTTTCGGTTGACGGAGAAAGGACTTCCATTACAAACCGCGGATTGTTTAAAAAAGAATTTCCCCGCCTATTTCGAAAACGGCAATTAATAGAAACGTCCGGCACAACCGTTATCTCTTCTCCGTTTATTTCCCATTTATATTGGACATTATCGCCAAATACCCTGCATAAATGATCCTGCATCTGGTTTCCCACTTTAATCAGGAAATTGGAGATTACCATGGAATGCTCAATATAAGCTCCCGCCATGTCCGTTATCTGAATATCCAAAACTCCCACAACTGACCACCTTCCTTATATCTTAATAGCTTTATTATGCCAGAATCTTATGCAAATTGCTATACCATCTTTCCCCGCATTTTAAAAGCTTTCGCTTTTCTCTATGGACTTCACGTTCACGTTTGCTTTTTTCTGAAATTTTCGGTATACTGCCTATATCGCAAACGGATTTTCCAATACCGCAATACCATTTTTCAACTATCAGGCAGGAGGGAATTATGCTATTTAAAAAAAAGAAACCAGAGCCGCTGAATTATCCTTACGACAGGGAAAACGAAAAACCGATTTTAAAATGCAGCATTTGCAACGGGGAACAGGTCGCAGGCTTTAAAAACATACATACCGGGGCGTTCCATGAGGTGATGTTTATACGAAATGACGCGGAGCTCCAGGCTTTTATGGCGCAATACGGGCTTTCCGGGGAGATCGCTAAGGAATATTAATTTAATGTGCCTGTGCTTATCAATCGAGTAGGGGAAGACTTCCCCTACTCGCCGCGCGGCCCGCATACTGCGTCAGCAGCAAATTTCCATATGCGGGCCTGTGCAATCGAGCAGGGAATTTTGATTTCCTGCTCGCGCGCCGGGCGCCCGTCAGCTTCTGCTGACATATTTCATTTGGGCGCCCGTGTGCATAAAAAAGAAAGCGCAGGCTATCTCCTAGCCTGCGCGATATAATCCCGCGTAAATGCCGCCTTTTTCAAGCAACTCCTCATGTGTGCCCTGCTCCTCAATTCCCTGCTCGGTTAAAACCAGTATCCGACCGGCGTTTCGGATTGTCGTAAGCCTGTGGGCGATCACAAATGTGGTGCGGTTTGCCGCCAGCTTTTCTAACGATTCCTGCACGACCTTTTCGCTTTCATTGTCCAGCGCGGAAGTCGCCTCGTCAAAAATTAGGATCGGCGGATTTTTCAAAAATACTCTGGCAATGGAAAGACGCTGCTTTTGCCCGCCGGAGAGCTTTACGCCCCGCTGCCCTACGTCGGTGTCGTATCCGTCTGGAAGCTCCATGATAAAATCGTGCGCATTTGCGCGCTTTGCCGCCTGTATCACCTCTTGCCTGCTTGCGCCGGGCTTTCCGTAGGCGATGTTGTCATAAACCGTTCCGGTAAATAAATACACGTCCTGCTGGACAATGCCGATATTTCCCCGCAGGCTCTTTAGCTGTAACTTTCGTATATCCTGCCCGTCCACCGTGATCCGCCCGCAGCACGTCTCATAAAACCGTGGAATCAGGCTGCACAGCGTGCTTTTGCCTATGCCGGAAGAACCCACCAGGGCGACGTATTCCCCTGCCGGAACCTGTAAATCAATATGCTCCAGCACGCAGTCCTTGTCATTAGCGTAACGAAACGATACGTCCTCAAAGCGGATATCGCCCTTTACATTTTCCAAAGGCTTCGCATCCGGCGCGTCCTCAATATCCGGCAGGATATCCAGCATTTGGATAAACCGCTCGTACCCCGAATAGCCATTTTGAAACTGCTCCGTAAAATCGATCAGCGTTTTGATCGGATCGGTAAACACATTGATATAAAGCAAAAACGTCACAAAATCCGTAACCCGCACAAGGCCCCTTACCGCCATTAGCCCGCCTGCCGCGATCACAAGCACGTTAATCAGCATCGTAAATGCCGTCAGGCCCGAATGGTACTGGCCCATATAAAAATAACTGTCTTTTTTCGCGGCTAAAAACCCGTCGTTGCCAGCCTTAAACTTTTCATTTTCCACGGATTCATTCGCAAAGGATTTGACCGCGCGGATTCCTGAAAGGTTATCCTCAATCTGGCTGTTGATCTCCGCGATCTTCACCCTGTTTTTCTGAAACGCCCGCTTCATACGCTTATTGCATACATAGGCAAACGCCAGCATAAACGGAACGAGCGCAAACGCTGCCGCCGCAAGATACGGATTTATGGACAGCAGGATAAAAAACGCGCCAATGATCTTAATGCACGAGATCGCAACGTTTTCCGGCCCATGGTGCAAAAGCTCCGTTATATCAAATAAATCGCTTGTCACGCGGGACATCAGCTGGCCGACTTTTTGCTCGTCAAAAAACGAAAAGGACATTTTTTGATAGTGGTCGAAAATCTGGGCGCGCATATCGTACTCGATTTTTGCGCCCATCACATGCCCATAATTGGAAATATAATAATTGCTAAACCACTGTACGCCCACTAAGGCGACCAAAACCGTCCCGAGCTTTAAAAGCGCCGCCTGCGCATCCGCCGCGTCCATATAGATCACAGTATTTGTAACATAACGGACTGCCAATGGAAAGACCAAAGCCACCGCCGCGGATAAAAACGCAAAAACCATATCTGTCAAAAACACTCCCAGGTATGGTTTATAATAAGACGCAAGCCGCCGCAAAACGCCTTTTTTTGGATTTTTACTTGTTTTTTCTGACTCTTTTATATTTTCTATATTCTTTATTTTCTTTATTTTCAATCGAAGCTCTCTCCATCCTCCTTTTGCCAATATTCCGTTTTCTTTGGTTTATTCAAAACCGCGTTCAGGTCAATGATGTCACGGCAGATCGCCTGCGCGGACGAATAAGTTCCAAACAATAAATCCAGATATTTTTCCTGTTTCAATTCCAGCTCCATAATAGCCTCCCTGCTCAAATAAGAATCTGTTCTGAAATAGACATTGAAAAAAATAATAAAGATAAAATTAATATAAAATATGTCTAAAACTACTCTAAACTTACCACACAGGGTTATTTTAGCAATAAACTGAAATTTTTTCCATAGTAAAATTTAATAAAATATTATGAAATATTACATTTCTTGACAGCATCTTTCATCTGCCGGACCGCATCCGCAACATGCGGCACACAGTTTTCGCCATATTCCCCACAAAGCTTCACAAGCGCGGAGCCTACGATCGCGCCGTCTGACAACGCCGCCATTTCCGCCGCCTGATCTGGCGTGGAGATCCCAAATCCAACCGCGCATGGGATATCCGCCACTTCCTTTACCAGCCGCACCATCGCCCCAATGTCCGTCGTGATCTCGCTCCTGGTCCCGGTCACGCCAAGGGAGGATACGCAGTATAAAAAGCCCTTTGCTTCCTTTGCGATCATCTGTATCCTTTCATGGGAAGTTGGCGCGATCATGGAAATTAACGCGATCCCATGCGTATTACACGCATCCGTAAAATCCCCTTTTTCCTCAAACGGCACATCCGGCAAGATTAGCCCGTCTATGCCGCAGTCCGCCGCCTTTTCCATAAACCGCCCCGTCCCATAAGAAAACACGACGTTTGCGTAGGTCATAAAAACGAGCGGAACCTGCGAATTTTTTCGAATGTTTTTTACCATCTGAAAAATATCGTCCGTCGTAACATTTTTTGAAAGCGCGCGGATATCCGCTTCCTGTATCACCGGCCCTTCCGCGGTCGGGTCGGAAAACGGGATGCCAAGCTCGATCAAATCCGCTCCCGCTTTTTCCATCTCATATACGAGCCGCTCCGTCACTTCCAGGGACGGGTCCCCGCAAGTGATAAAAGGGATAAACGCTTTCCCATGTAAAAAAGCCTGCCTGATATTATTTTCCCCATTCTGATTCCTATTCATAAATTTCCTCTCCTCTGTAACGCGCGATCGCCGCACAGTCCTTATCGCCGCGCCCTGATATATTGATTACAATGATCTGGTCTTTTTTCATGCCAGGCGCAAGTTTCATCGCATACGCCACTGCATGAGCGCTCTCGATTGCGGGTATAACGCCCTCCATCCGAGATAAATATTCAAACGCGCGCACCGCTTCCTCATCCGTCACCGGCACGTATTCCGCCCGTCCCGTATCGTGCAAGTACGCGTGCTCCGGCCCGATCCCCGGGTAATCCAGCCCTGCCGATATGGAATATACAGGCGCGATCTGACCATATTCATCCTGGCAAAAATAGGATTTCATGCCATGGAAAATGCCGGGCCTTCCGGTCGCGACCGTCGCCGCCGTCTCCGCCGTGTCCACACCGCGCCCCGCCGCCTCGCATCCGATCAGGCGCACCGATTTATCTGGAATAAAATGATAAAAGGCCCCCATCGCGTTCGAGCCGCCGCCAACGCACGCCATAACCACATCCGGCAGCTTCCCTTCCGCCTGCATAAGCTGCAATTTGATCTCTTTGGAAATGACCGCCTGGAAATCCCGCACGATCGTCGGAAACGGATGCGGGCCCATAACAGAGCCTAACAGGTAATGGGTGTCGTCTATGCGTTTTGTCCATTCCCGCAGCGCTTCCGACACCGCGTCCTTTAACGTGCCGGTTCCCGATGTGACGGAATGCACCTTCGCTCCCAAAAGGCGCATACGGTATACGTTTAACGCCTGGCGCTTTATATCCTCCTCTCCCATAAAGACCTCGCATTCCATTCCCATATAGGCCGCCGCCGTCGCCGTCGCCACTCCATGCTGGCCCGCCCCGGTTTCCGCGATCAGCCTCGTCTTTCCCATCTTTTTCGCAAGCAGGCTTTGGCCTAACACATTATTGATTTTATGAGAGCCGGTATGGTTTAAATCCTCCCGTTTTAAATAAATCTTCGCTCCGCCCAAATCCCTGGTCATACGTGACGCATAATACAGGCTGGAAGGACGGCCCGCATAATTGTGGTATAAATCCTCAAGCTGCCTTTGGAACTCCGGCTCGTTTTTGTAATGCTCATACGCCCGCTCCAGCTCAATGACCGCGTTCATCAATGTCTCTGGAATATACTGGCCTCCATGCTTCCCGAATCTGCCGTTTTTATCTGACATGTTTATCTCCTTTCTGATATCCTATTAATAAAATCTTAATTTATTTATCTAAAATTTTTAAAATCCTTTTATCCGAATCCTTTTCCATACAATCTGCCCGGGACATATGGGCAAGCTGGACGAAACGGGCGATTTTCTTTTCATCCTTCCACCCGTCCGTCTCCGCGCCGCCGGAAACGTCAACCGCATACGCGCCTTTTGCAAGCGCTTTTGCAATATTATCCAGGCTGATCCCGCCTGCCAGAAAATAACGTTTGCGGCAGCTTACTCCTGTCAACAAAGACCAGTCGAACGACTGCCCGGTGCCGCCGCTTCCATGGTCAAATAAAAGGAAATCCGCGCAGCTTTCTTCCATCCGCGTGATATCGGCTCTTTCACGGACGGACACCGCTTTTATCACAGGCGCGCCCGTCTTTCTTTTGATCCAGCTGATATCTTCCTCCGTCTCCTGTCCATGAAGCTGCACAACAGAAATAATATCTTGATTCAATAAATCCGCTATCAACTCCCGCTCTTCGTTTACAAATACGCCCACGCTTGCAATATCCGGCGACAGCATTGCTTTTAGCATAGCGGCGCGCTTGGGCGTGACATACCGTTTGCTTTTAGGCGCGAACACAAAGCCGATATAATCCGGCCTGGATCGATTCACCGCCTGGATATCCTGCGGCCTGCGCAGGCCGCAGATTTTTATTTTCATTGTTTTATTCAATCCCGCGCGCCCTCCTGTCCCCGCAGCCGCGCAAGCATCGCTTTTTTATCCTGTGACTTCATCAAAAGCTCTCCGATCAGTACCGCGTCTGTGCCGTTTTGCATAAGCAAAGCGATATCATCCGCGCCCCGTATCCCGCTTTCTGACACATAAACGCAATCCGCAGGAACAAATTCCCGCAGCCGGACGCTGGCGGTAAGATCCACCTGGAAGGTGTTCAGGTCACGGTTATTCACGCCGATCACCCTGGCCCCACATTTATTCGCGCGTTCCACCTCCTGCTTCGTATGCGCTTCCACCAGGGCGGATAACCCAAGGCTGTCGGATATTTTTAAATATTCTTTTAATTCTTCGTCCGTTAGCAGCGCACAGATCAAAAGGATCGCGCTTGCCCCAAGCGCCTTTGCCTCATAGATCATATACGAGTCTATCACAAAATCCTTGCGCAATACCGGAATCCGCACATTTTTTGCGATTTCCTGTAAATATTCATCCCTGCCCTGAAAGTAAAACGGCTCTGTCAGGCAGGAGATCGCCGCGGCCCCGGCGGCTTCATATTCCCTGGCTATCTGCAAATATGGAAACTCCGGCGCGATCAGCCCTTTGGACGGGGACGCTTTTTTTACCTCGCAGATAAAGGACATGCCCTGTTTCTTTAACGCCTGCTCAAACGGATACGCAAATGGCTCCCTGTCGTTTTTTTGTTTTTACAAAGCCTTAGATTTTACCGCTTCTAACGGAAGGATCTCTTTTTTACGCGCGATGCGCTCTTTTGTCTTTTGCGCGATCCGGTTTAAAATGGATGCATCCTTCATTTTGTATTCTCCTTTGACAGCTTTATAAACTCTTCCAGCCTTGCTTTCGCCGCGCCTGTGTCAATCAGATTTTGCGCCAAACGCACCCCTTCTTCCAAAGACGGCGCCTTTCCCGCCACATATAAGCCCGCGCCCGCGTTCAGCGCAACCGCGTTCCGCTTCGCGCCCTTTTCTCCGTTTAAGATCGACCGCGTGATCTTCGCGTTTTCCTGTGGAGCGCCGCCGATCAGCTCCTCTTTTTCGCATTTTGCAAAGCCAAACTGTTCCGGCTCGATCACATACGACCGGTACGAGCCGTCCTTTACTTCGCAGACTGTCGTCGGCGCGCTTAAGGATATTTCGTCTAATACATCCTGCCCGTAAACGACCATCGCGCTTTTTACACCCAATTTAGACAATACCCTGGCAAGCGGCTCCACCAGCGCTTCTTCGTACACACCCATGACCTGCATGCTTGCCCCCGCCGGATTGGTCAACGGCCCTAAAATATTAAAAATCGTGCGAATCCCAAGCTCTTTTCGCACCGGAGCTACATATTTCATGGACAAATGGTAATTTTGCGCAAACAAAAAACAAATGTTGATTTTATTTAAAAGCTCCGTGCTTTTTTCTGGAGGTATAGAAATATTCACGCCCAACGCTTCTAACACATCCGCCGCGCCGCACCTGCTGGACGCCGCCCGGTTGCCGTGCTTTGCCACCGGAACGCCGCCGGAGGAGATTACGATGGCTGACGTCGTGGAGATATTAAAAGAATTGGACTGATCGCCGCCAGTCCCTACGATCTCCAGCACATCCATATCATGAAGCAGGCGGATGCAATGACCGCGCATCCCCTCCGCGGAGCCTGTGATCTCATCGATCGTTTCCCCTTTCATCGCCAGCGCGGTCAGATACGCGCTAAGCTGTATGTCGCTTACGCCGCCGCCCATGATCTCATCCATTACGGCTTTTGCGGTATTATAGCTTAAATTCTCTTTCTTACCCAAAGATATGATCGCTTCTCTAATCATCTTCTATGATCCCCTTTCTAAGACATATTTCAGTTTACGGTTATAATTTTTTCTGGAATTTTCTACTTTTCATAGCTTATTTTCGTTTTATTTTTTTCATTTTCTTTTATAGCTTTATTTTTATAACTTTACCTTTTGAGTTTTACTTTTATGACTTTGCTTTCACGGCTTCTATAAAATTTCGGATTATCTTTTCCCCGTCTGGCGTAAGGATCGACTCTGGATGAAACTGCAAGCCATAGACCAGATACTCCTTATGCTCCAACGCCATGATTTCGCCTTCTTTAGATTCCGCGGTTATTTTCAAACATTCCGGCAGGCTGGATCTTACCGCGATCAGGGAATGATATCTTGCCGCCTGGATTTCTTTCGTTTCCCCGCCTAATCCGGCAAAAATTTTACTGTCTGTATCCACACGTATCCGGGAAGCCTTACCATGCATTAAACGCTCCGCATAGGAGACCACGCCTCCGAACGCTTCGAAAATCGCCTGATGCCCGAGGCAGATGCCAAGGATCGGGATCTCGCCGGATAATTTTTGCACCGCTTCGATGCAAATTCCCGCGTTTTGCGGCCGTCCCGGGCCTGGGGAAAGACAGACGGCCTTTGGCTTTTCGCTTCGTATTTCTTCAATCGTAATTTTATCATTCCGCACCACCCGTATGTCTGGCTGGATAGCTCCGATCAGCTGGTAGAGATTATAGGAAAAGCTGTCGTAATTATCGATTAACAAAATCATACATCAATCCCTCCTTCCGCCTGCTTTAACGCATTCAAAACCGCCCGCGCTTTATTCGCGCATTCCTCAAATTCCTTTTCCGGCACGCTGTCCGCGACTATGCCCGCGCCAGAACGCACAAACGCCTTGCCATTTTTTGCATAGGCGATCCGTATCGCGATACAGGTATCCAGATTTCCGGTAAAATCCAGATAGCCGATCGCGCCGCCGTATATCCCGCGCTTGTTATCCTCCAGTTCGTTTATGATCTCACATGCCCGAAGCTTTGGCGCGCCGGAAAGCGTTCCAGCAGGCAAAATCGAATCTACCGCGTCCAGCGCGTCTTTATCCTCGCGGATTTCTCCCTTTACGGTGGAGCCGATATGCATCACATGGGAAAATCGTTGGATGGACATATATTTTTCCACCTCCACAGAGCCAAGCTTACTGATCTTTCCGATATCGTTCCTGCCAAGATCCACGAGCATATTGTGCTCCGCGCATTCCTTTTCATCTGACAAAAGGCTTTGCTCCAGCTTAAGATCTTCCTTCTCGTCCCTGCCCCTTGGCCTCGTGCCAGCCAGCGGAAAAGTATATAAATTCCCATTTTCCAGCTTGACTAACGTCTCCGGCGAAGCTCCCGCGATCTCGATATCGTCGCTGGAAAAATAAAACATATAAGGCGACGGATTACTCGTGCGAAGCATACGGTAAGCGTCAAGCAAGCTCCCTTCGATATCGGCTTCTATCCGGTTGGACAATACGACCTGGAAAATATCCCCTTCCCGGATGTAGCGCTTTGCCTTTTCCACGATTTCGCAGTATTTTTCTTTGTCAAATAAATAGCGGAACCCGCTCTTTATTCTAAGCGGCGAATTTTCGGCAAATTTCCCATGCTGCAATAAGTCCGCCATCTTTTGCAGCTGCATCTCGCCCTCTAGGTAAGCGCGTTCCAGCTCTTTCACCTGGATATTTACGATCAGGATCGCCTTTTGCCTGTAATGGTCGAACGCGATCACTTTGTCAAACAGCATCATATCCACATCCCGGAAGGACTCTTCGTCTTTTGCGTCCAGCTTTAGCGACGGCTCGCTGTATTTGATATAATCGTAGGAAAAGTATCCGACCAGCCCCCCGGAAAACGGCGGCATTTCCGGCAGCGCCGGCGCTTTATTTTCTTTTAAAATCTTACGGATAATCTCACCCGGATGATCCGTCTCTTTAATCAAGACGGAATCGCTCACAATCCTTGCTTTTCCATTTAAGCAAGCAATCTCTACGGTTGGGTCATAGCCCAAAAACGTATACCGCCCCCAACGCTTCTCCTGCTCGGCGCTTTCCAGCAAAAAACAATGACTGCTTGCCTGCTTTAACCGCCGGATCGCCATGATCGGCGTGATCGTATCGGAAAATAATTCTAATTTTAACGGAATCCTCTGATAATCCCCCTGCTCTAAGATCTCCTTTGCCTGGCTCAATGATGGATAGGCCATATCGCATACCTCCTTTTCGTATTACACTCGGCAAAGCCGCTAATTTCCTTATGCCCCTGCGCATAAAAAAACACCCTGTCCAAGATCATGTATAGAATCTTTCCATACATAATCAAGGACGGGTGTTATTGTCTAACCAAAAACTGCCGTACCTGAATTTATTCAGGCAAAACATCAGACAACCCAACATATATCGTTGTCTGATGGCATGATTCTGGCATAAATATCATCCGCGGTGCCACCTTGCTTCACAGGCATGCCTGCGCACTTTGACGAGATACCAACATATCTCCGGCAACTAACGTATGCCCAACGTCGCAGAATACTTAAGATCGTCTCCCTTTGACTGCGCCCTCCGTGGTCCATTTAATAATCTGCGTTTCATCCGGCTCTCACCTACCCGGACTCTCTGTGGATGCACAACTATTTTTATCTCCACTTCATCGGTTTGATGTTTGAAATTCTTGTTTTATTAAATCACAGGAAAAATGGTTTGTCAATTCCTTTTTTTGATTTTTCGCAAATTTTTTATTCCCCATCCAAAAGCGCCGCCATCAGCTGCTCCTTATCCAGCCCGGAAATTGACACTCCATCCTCTGACATGATCGAATCCGCCAGATTTTGCTTATTTTCCTGCATTGATAAAATGCGCTCCTCTATCGTCCCTTTCATGATCAGCCTTAACACCGTCACCTTGTTATCCTGCCCTATGCGGTACGCCCGGTCTGTCGCCTGGTTTTGGGCGGCGAGGTTCCACCAGGGATCATAATGGATGACCATATCCGCGGCAGTTAAATTAAGCCCTGTCCCGCCGGCTTTTAGGGAAATTAAAAACACATCCGCCTGCCCGTCCTGGAACCGGGAAACGAGGCTTCGGCGCTCTTCCTTTTTGGTTTTGCCCGTCAGCACAAAAACCTTTATCCCATGCTCTGTCAGAAGCGTTGACAAACGTTCGAGCATCGCCGCAAACTGGGAAAACAACAGGATTTTATGCCCGCCGCCAACGGCGTTTTCCACTACCTCAACGCATGCTTTGACCTTGGCTGGCTCCTCTGCATAGTTTTCATAAATCAGGCCCGGGTCGCAGCAGATCTGGCGTAAGGCGGTAAGCTCCGCAAGTATCTGGAGCTTTTGCGTTTTAAATTCCGCTTCGGTCTGCTTTGCAAGCGTCATTAGCAGCTGCTTTTCCCGCGCCTGGTACAGGCTGCACTGTTTCTTTTCCAGCTTCGCGTATACGACCTTTTCGATTTTATCCGGAAGCTCCTTTAACACGTCC
Source organism: uncultured Eubacterium sp. (assembly GCA_947385775.1). GTDB lineage: Bacteria > Bacillota > Clostridia > Lachnospirales > Lachnospiraceae > Eubacterium_J. Next base: position 13,615 of record CANDMI010000042.1, read on the forward strand.
TTTTTTAAACGCCGCAGGATAAAAGGCTTTACCATGCGGGATAAGCGCAGCCTGGCGGCTTCCTCCCCACTTTCCGCGATCGGCGCTTCCAGCTCTTCTTTAAAACGTTTATAGCTGAATAAATATCCCGGCATCAAAAACTCGAAAATGCTCCAAAGCTCGCTTAAACGGTTTTCCACCGGCGTTCCGGTCAGCGCGAAGCGGCAGCCGCAGGTGATGGATTTGACCGACTTCGCCGCCTGGGTGGAGGCGTTTTTAATGTACTGCGCCTCGTCCGCGATCATATAGTCAAAGCCCTTGCCGCAATAAAAATCGATATCGCGTTTTAATAAATCATAAGAGGTGATCAAGATATCATAGGTTTCCCATTCTTCTATTTGAGACTGCCTTGTCTTTGCGTTTCCCGCCACCGCCTGCACCCGCGCGTCTGGATAAAATTTCTGGCTTTCCGCTTCCCAGTTATACACAAGGGAGGACGGGCATACGACCAGCGCGTGGGTTCCCGGATGCGCCGCGATAAACGTCAACACCTGCAACGTTTTTCCAAGACCCATGTCATCGGCTAATATCCCGCCAAACCCATATTTGGAAAGCGTGCACAGCCACTGGAAGCCGATCTCCTGATAAGGGCGCAGCACGGCTTTTATCTGCGCCGGGATCTCATTATCCCCGTCCTCCATAGAGCGCATTTCCCGTACGATCGTTTTAAACTTCTTATCCCGCTCCATTCGGATATATTCGGAGTTATCCTTCATCAAAGCGTCCAGATAAAGCGCGCGAAACAGCGGCGCCTGCGCTCTTTTGTTTTTTAACTGCTCCTTCGTCAGTTGCAGCCCTTCGTTTAATTCTGCCAAAACAGCCAGGGAATTTTCATCCATACGTAAAAATTCCCCGGTTTTTAGCTTATGGTACTTTTTTTTCTTTTTATAATCCGAGAGGATATCCATAACCTCTCCCGCGCTCATTCCCTCCACGTCCCAGCTGACGTCCAAAAGGTTTCCTTTCATCGATACGCCGGTGGTCACCTTTGGCATTTGGATCACGCGCATATTTTTAAAACGGTCGGTCGCAAACACCTCCGACACCGCCTCCAGCTCATGCAGGCCCCGTTCTAAAAATTCCAGCATCGAATCCTCTTTCTTGCTTATGTAAGTCACCTGGTCGTCCGCCAGCTCGAAATACGCTTCTAAAACCGTGCGAACCTGAAATTCGCTTCGGATATCCCGGCCCGCTTCGTCCTTTGCCGCAATCTTTGCCACGTCATATTCTTTTTCGCCGTAGGATACCTTCGCCTTACATTCAACATGCTCGCCCACCTTATCCAGATAGCTTCGAAAAACCGCCTCCTGTGGCTCATAAGAAGAAAACTCTACCCTGGAAATCTGTACGTCAAACACATCCAGGATCATCGGCAGCACATTTTTCGCAAACGCTCCAAAATCCTGCTCTCCCAGAAAGAAGCTCGGGTTTGACAGCTCCATCCCATAGTCGCGATACCGCATATAATAATGGCGGCTGTTTATTTCCTCCCTGCCCTGCGCCATCAGCTTTAAAAAGCTTTTCGCCTTGTCATAATATTCCCTTGTGCAAATGTAAAAGCGATGGTTCCATAAAATATACCACTGTTTTCCGCCCTCCGTCAAAAAAATCGGGTCCATTTCCACATTCGCGCCCTTGCTGTCAAGCTCAACGCCCTGAATCCGAAGCGGAAGGCGCGGATTTTCCCTTACGATAGAAACCGCCTCCACCGTTCCCGTCAGCTGGTCGTCCACCGAAAGCGCGCTTCCTTCATAAAGCTCCATCAACTGGTCTAACATCGCCGGGGATAACGTGCACGAGCGGCGCATCTGCGGGTTGCTGTAGCTCCACCCCGGATACCGGAAGGAATATTCGCTCTCGGCATCCAGCTCAAAAAGCAGGTTCACAAGCCCTGTGGATTCCCTTGTAAACGCGCTCTGGCTGTGGGTAAACGCCAGCTTTTTGCCATACGAAAAAAAACGCATCTGTTTAATGTTATCCACCAGCCCGCCGATGTCTTTGACCACATACATTTGCGTAACTCCTATTTTAAGCTCCAAAGATTCACGGTCTGATTCTAAATGCAAAAGCGGCTCCAGTCTTACGTCCCCGTTTCCATGCTCCTGGCAAAACTGGTTGCGGTCTTGCAGCACATAATAATCCAACAGCTCTTTTAACGCCACATCGCTTGCGCGGGCCTGTCCGCTTTTCTTCCCCGAAGCAGATCCCATCCTCTGCGACGATAAGGAAACGCTCCTTTTCTGCCCTTCCCCGCCATTTGCGCCTTCCTGCGCGTCTTGCGCGGCTTCATTAAAAAGCTCGTAAACCTCTACGTCCTCATACTGGTAATTGTATTCAAAAAACAGCGCCGCCACATGCTTGCAGGCTCCCGGATAGTTTTCATTGGCAGGGCATTCGCAGGTATAGCCTAAGATCGTATCCTCCCTGTCCTTCGCCCAGGGCGCGATCACCGCTTTGGCATGGTACGCATTTCCCATGCTTCCCCTTATTTCCCCTTCCAAAATAAACGTCCCGTTCTTTTGGTCTTTAATTTTTATTTTTTTTACCGCGTCCTCGCAAAACAAATTGTAGCCGCGATCATAGACATTTTTGTTGCTGGCGCAGTTTTGGATCGCTTTATTGTCTAATGTTTTCATACAAAGATTATAGCAAGTTCCAAAATGACTGTAAACCCTAAACCCATTTCTTTTTCTTAAAATAAATCAGCATACTGACGCATATCGTAACGCTTATGCCGATAAACACAGGATAAGCGTATTTCCAGTCCATTTCCGGCATATTCGTAAAATTCATCCCGTACCAGCCTACCATTAAGGTCAGCGGCAAAAACACCGTTGTGACGACTGTGAACAGGCGCATTAAATTATTTTGCTCGATATCGATCTGCGCCTGGTACGCTTCCCGCATCTGCGTCACATAATCCCGCAGATTGATGACATAGGAAAGATATCTGGATGTCCTGCCCGCAAGAATCCGAAAGTGAGACAGCCCGTCCTGCGTCAGCATCCCGTTTTCATTTAAGATCAGATTATCAAAGATCACATCCAGCTGCTCATAATAGCGTTTCAATCGAAGCAGCTCCTTGCGGTAGGCTATGATCTTATGGATATAATTTTCATTGTAGCGCACCATAGCCGCCATTTCCGCGTCCGCGACCTCGCACTCCATATCCTCCAGGTTATCCATGTCATTTTGAAACAAACGCAAAAAAAAGCTCCACAGGGAGCGTTCGTTTGTCTCCTCCTTTGACGCAAGCTCAAAGACGCGCTTATACGCCCGCTCCCCCTCGCACAAAAAGAACAGATCCTCATGGTCTAAATACACCATAACCTGCCCCGCCGCTTTGCCGATCTGCCTGATATCATAGATCTGAAATGCAAACAGGCTATAATTTTTATAACACTCAAAGGTTTCTCCATACCTTTCCTTTATATACCTTGCAACCTTTGGGTTCATATATTTTGTGTATTCCGCCGCTTCCTCCATATTCAAAACCTTTTGCATAAATTCCGACCCAACTCCAATCCTATCCGTTTCTTACAAATATAACCATTTTTGTTTACTTTATACAGCAAAAAATCACGTCGGAACACGATATTTTTTCATTTTTACCGTTGCAAACCATTCTCATAAGGGTATAATTTATCTCTGAAAACAGCAAATACGCCTATCTGCCAGATACCGTTTTGGCTGTTTCTAAAAATAACGGCTCAACTGGCAGAAAGCATTTTTGAAACACGCTTTAAAAATACAGGAGGATGCAATGATAAAGTTAATGACGCCAGGCCCGACCCAGGTTTTGGAAAACGTACGCATGGCAAGAAGCACAGAATGCACAAATCCAGATCTGGACGCCGATTTTTTTGATTTTTATAAAGACACCTGTCAATTAATCAGCTCTCTTTTGCACACCAAAAATGAAACCCTGATTTTAGGAGGAGAAGGGATCTTAGGATTAGAAGCCGCCTGCGCTTCTCTTACCGAGCCAGGCGATAAAGCGCTGGTCATTGACAACGGGATATTTGGAAAAGGCTTCGCGGATTTTGTCCGCATCTATGGCGGCGTACCGGATATCTATCACGCGGATTATGAACGGGAGATCGACGTAGAGGCGCTGGCAGATTACCTGAATGAACACGACGACTATAAGTACGCGACCGTCGTCCACTGTGACACCCCAAGCGGAATCCTCAATGATATCAGCAGGATCTGCCCTTTGTTAAAACAGCATGGAATTTTAACGGTTGTCGATGCCGTATCTTCCATGTTTGGCGAATACGTCGATGTGGATCAATTCCAGATCGACCTGCTCTGCGGCGGCTCGCAAAAAGCGGTTTCCGCTCCTCCGGGCCTAACCTTTGTGACCATCAGCGGCGACGCGCGACGCGCCATGAAAACCCGGAAAACCCAGATCGCGTCCTTTTACGCGAACCTGATGGCGTTTGAAAATTACTATGAAAACAAATGGTTCCCATACACCATGCCGATCAGCGATATCAAAGGGCTGCGCGCCGCCTTTGACAATATCGCGGCAGACAGCGAAATGTTAAATCTACATAAAACAATCGGCTCCGCAGTTCGTGAAACGCTGACCGCAGCCGGGTTAAGGCTGCACCAAAAAAGCGGGTTTTCCAACACCGTCACCGTATTTGACATTCCTGACGGCCTTCGCGACGAGCAGATCTTAAACGCGGTGAAACAAAAGCATCACATCCTGCTTGCAGGCTCCTTTGACGAGCTTACGGGCAAGGTCATCCGCATCGGCCATATGGGAGCCAACGCTACCGTCAGCAATCTGACGGAAACGCTTTATGCCTTAGACGATACGCTGCGCTCTCTTGGCGTTAAGCTTTTGGTTCCGATGGATGAGTATTTCCGTCAGCTTATCCGAAAGCAGTCCCATGGAATCGAGTAGGGGAGAGCATCTTCCCTACTCGCCGCGCGGCCCGCATGCTGCGTCAGCAGCAAACTTCCATATGCGGGCCTGCGCATAAAAAGCCGCAGGCTTATGCCTGCGACTGGAATGACCATAGATTCTTAATCTGCCCTTGCAGCTTTTCATAGCTCCATACCTGGCTGCTGCGGGCGATGCAGTTTGGATCGTTGACGAAAAACCCGTTCGCGTCGTATCCGTAGATCACGATAAAATGTCCCTGTGTAGTAAAATCCCCAGGCCCCACCGTGCAAATGATCGGCCTGCCATTGTCCAGCGCCGATTTCATCACGGCTTCATCCAAAGAAAGCTCTGTGGAATACAGCCCAAGCTGCGCCGCCCCCTGCGTCATAAGCGACCAGGCGGTTCCGCTGTCCTCCACATAATATCCATTCTCCTCGCTAAACCTGGCCACCCAGGTCGGCGTTTTTTCCGTATCATGGGTCAAGGACAATAAAACCATGGAAAGGCAGGTCGGCCCGCATCCAGACAGGCCAATGATGCTTTTTCCGTAAGGCTGGTAGCCCCACCGCTTATCCCATTGCAGCAGCAGCGGAAAATCCTGGCTGCATTCCGCGTCTGTAAAGCCCTGCTCTATTGTTAAGTCCGCATTTAAATATCCGGCTATAAACTCTTCCATCTCTGGATTGTTTAAAAAGGAAAGAATCAGCTCCTTTGGATATTTCTCGTAGTCCTCACATACCTTTGCCGCCGTCTCATTTGTAAGGGCAAATTCCTGTAAATCCCTGCTCAATTGCGAATTCTCCCGTATCACCGGACGCTCCACCGCATGGACTGCCGTCGCCTGCAACTCCTTTTTTTCCGGCTCCTGCTTCAAAAAATAATCCGACGCCATCCTTGTCGACGCCAAGATCGCGACAAAAAAACAGAAAGCCAACACAATGCCTTTTACCGCATGCCGCCTTTTACGCCTGACGCTCCGTTTCCTGGCTGCTGCTCTTGAACTCATAAAGACTGCCTCCATTTTTTAATTTCATTAAAACAAGCTTATTATAACCGAATCACAAACGCTGTTTTTTTCTTTTTTTCTGAAAATTTCTTACGATTTTATCTCACGGGCATACGGGCTTTTCCCGATGCAGGCAGGCTTTTTTATCCGCATATCGCTTTGGCTTGCTTTTCTATTGTTTTCCAAAACTGCAATTTTTATGCATCGTTTCCGCGGTTTTCCAATTTAAAATATCCTTTTTGCTCCTCTAAAAACGATGCGTCGTCAAAATAATCGATCCGCATTGCTCGCTTTACGGCGTTTAATGTGACCGCCGCTTTCTCCTTCGCCTTACGGCTGCCTTCCCGCAATATTTCATACACCGTATCCAAATCCTTTTCATACTGCGCGCGCCGCTCCCGAACCGGCGAAAACTCCTCCTGCATGACCTTGCATAAAAATTTTTTCACCTTTACGTCCCCAAGCCCGCCTTTGGTATAGTGCGCTTTTAATTCGTCCAGATTCGCGTACTCCGGCAGATATTCCTTAAAATGCCCATCCGTGCAAAATGCGTCCAAATAGGTAAACACCGTATTTCCTTCCAGTTTTCCCGGGTCCTGCACACGAATATGATCCGGATCTGTAAACATGGACATGACTTTCTTTTTCATCACATCCTCCGGGTCTGACAGATAAATGCAGTTGCCAAGAGACTTGCTCATTTTTGCCTTTCCGTCAATCCCAGGAAGCCTTAGGCACGCCTGATTGTCTGGAAGGAGGATCTGCGGCTCCACAAGCGTCTCGCCGTAAACGGAGTTGAACTTATGCACGATCTCCCTCGTCTGCTCCACCATCGGCATCTGGTCCTCTCCAACCGGAACCGTCGTCGCCTGAAACGCCGTGATATCCGCCGCCTGGCTGATCGGATAGCAGAAAAATCCAACCGGGATGCTCGTTTCAAAATTCCGCATCTGGATTTCCGCTTTCACCGTCGGGTTTCTCTGTAGCCTGGACACAGTCACGAGATTCATATAGTAAAAGGACAGCTCCGTCAGCTCGGATACATGCGACTGCACAAACAACACCGATTTTTTCGGGTCCAGGCCCACCGACAGGTAATCCAGCGCCACCTCCATAATATTTTCCCGGATTTTTGCCGGATTGTCCGCATTATCCGTAAGCGCCTGCGCGTCCGCGATCATAATGTATATTTCATCAAATTCGCCGGAATTTTGCAGCTGCACTCTTTGCTTCAAAGAGCCTACGTAATGTCCCACATGCAATTTCCCCGTCGGACGATCCCCTGTCAATATGATTTTTTTCTTTTCATTCATCGCTCTTCTCCATTTCCCGATTTCTATTCTATACGGCTGATGCATCCATTCAGCATCTATTTCAATATCATTCCAAATGATTTCTATTGCATTTCACTTTTATTTTAATTTGACTAAATTTTTTCCGTTTTTCCTTAGGCTTTCTGTAGCCATTTTTATCCTGCATCATAGCATTAAATCCGTGCGCTCCTTGCTTTCCTCGATCCGCTCGTTCAGCCTGCGGAATGGGACGCTAAGCGCAAGCCCGATCAAAAGTGACGCTACGGCAAATGCCGCCAGCTTTCCAAGGCTTTCCCAATAGACGTTTCGGTAGCGGCCGCCAACCGCCTCCTTTAGCGCGTCCATCGCATACGGAAACGGCAAAAACCGGTAGATCTGCTGGTATACTTTCGGCAGGACTTCTTTTGGAAACGTGCCGCCAGCTCCGGCCACCTGCACGACCATCACCACGATCGCCAACGCTTCTCCCACATTTCCAAAGGCATAGGTCAAAGAGTAGATAAACAGCGTAAACACAAAGCTTGCTAACGCCGCCGCGCACCAGAATAAAAAAATATGCTCGCATTGGATCTCCAGGAAAAACAGATCCCCCAACACGCAAATGAGCGTCTGCACCTGCCCGATCGCAAAAAATATAGCGTACCTGCCAAAATATTCCTGGTAAGGCTTTATTTCCATAATGTTTTGCGACGGCTTTACTTTTATGTGAATAATCGCCACTAAGATCAGCGCGCCAACCCATATGGATAAAATCGTATAAAAAGGCGCCATCTGGGAGCCATAATTCTTGATCGGATAAACGCGTTTCGTCTGCACATCCACCGGTGTGGAAAAAAACGCGCCGATCTTTTCCGGCTCGTTTTGCAAGATCTCCGCCGCCTGCCGCAGCGCTTCATTTTCCCCAAGCCCGGATAATGCCGTCTCCACATTGTCCACCTGTTTATATATTTTTTTCAAAAGCTTTGACAGCTGCTTTAAATCCGCCTTGCCGTCTTCCAATATGAGCAGGTAATCCTGCAAACGCACATTGGCGGTCTGCAATCCGGAAAGGCTGATCCCCGCGGAAACCGACGAGATCAGATCCAAATCGCCCCGCAGATCTTCCACGATCTTTTCATTTAACCGCTCCACGCCATGCGCCGCCTGCGCCGCCGAATCCACCGTATCGCTTAACAGCGCCGCCGCCTTTTGGTGATCTAAAATATTGGATTTTAACTGTTCTAAACGCGTCCTGATCTTGCCCTCGCCCGTATCCTTTTTGTTGCTTAGAAGATCCCCCAGCTTTGCAGCCGCCTGGGTGATCGTTCGAAACACCGTGCTGTTTACCTGGGTCTGCACGGCCGTGCGCGCCTTTCCGGTAATCTTGGTCGCGATCGCGTTTTTCTTGTCATTTTCATAATACAGCATTTTCCCGCCATCCAGCTCGCCGTCCAAAACGCCCGCTATGCGCTTTGTAAAATCCTGCGGGATAATGATCGCCGCATAATACTCCCCGCTGTATACGCCGTTGACCGCCGTACGCTCCTCTTCTGGAAACACCCAGCCGATCGTCGTATTGTCATGGAGCGCTTCGATGACGGAATCCCCGACCACCAGGGACACATCTTGCAGCTTTACGCCCTCGTCTTTCGAAAAAACTGCAATTTTAAGATTCGAAGTCGCCTCCTCGCTGTATGGGTCCCAGTTGGAATTTATGTTAAACCATGCATACAAAGAAGGAATAACGCAAAGCCCCATCAGGATCACCATGGCGACCACGTTTGTGCTGACATTTTTTAAATCCCGCAGCATGATTTTTATTATATTACTCATAACGCCCCCTTATTTGCCTTCCAGATCTGACTTAGGCTCTGACTCGGGCTTTGATTCAAGCTTTGACTCAAACTTTGACATAAAAAGCCTGCGGCTTTCCGCCTTTTTCTCTTCAATCTGGCGCAGCAGCTCCAGCATTTTATCTTCCAGCTGCTCGACCTCGCTTCCGATCAGAGCGCCGTCGAAAGCTTCCGCGTCCTGCTGATACAATAAAAGCCGCTCCCTTGCCTGGAAATCCATATATTCTACATAGATCAAATAAGACGAGATCAAAAACAACGAAATGATCCATAACGCCAGAAAAATAACCTTCGAGCTTTCCGTCAAAAACAACAGGAATAAAAACAGCATCGGAATAAAGATCAGGCATTGAATGCCCGCCCGGATGCGCTTTTCATTCGCCGCGTGAAGCTCCTTTTCCCGCGCCGCCAAACGCTGTAGTATCTGCTTATATTGTGCATTTTCCTCCATCTATATCCACCTCCAAAACGCAAACGCCTGTATCCCCCGGTAATTCCAGCTGTCCGTAACGCAAACGCTACATCATCCCGGTATCCTCCATCCGTTTTTCCACAAAGCCATAAAATTTCCGAAACGGCAGCCTTATGACAAGCCCAAGCATTAACGCGCCTGCCGCAAACAGCATCAATTGCATTAAATCCAGCACATATTCTTTCCCATACATTCCGGCAATGGCTTCCCGCATCGCATTGATGGCGTATGGAAACGGGAAAAAGATATACATCTTCTGGTAAAACTCCGGCAAAATTTCGATCGGATACGTCCCGCTGGAGCCTGCGATCTGAATGACCATCAGCACCACAATGACCGCTTTTCCAATATCGCCAAAAGAAATCGTCAGCGCATAGATCAAAAGCGAAAACGTAAAGCTCGTAACAAACGCCGCCAGCAAAAGCCTGCGTGGGTACAGGCATTGGATATGGAGCAAATACAGATCCCCCCATACCGTAACCGCCGCCTGCACGAGGGCCAGCGCGAAAAATAAAAGGTACCTTCCAAAAAACAGCTCGTGTGGCTTTGGATCTAAAAGCCCTCTGGCGTCGGCCTTTACTTTTACTTTAATTAAGGACACCAAAACCACCCCGCCGACCCATAAGGCAAGCGTCGTATAAAACGGCGCAACGCCGGAGCCGTAATTATCCACCGGATAAACCGTATGCGTCTCCACCTCAACTGGGCTTGCAAAGAAAGCCCCATACTCCTTTGGATTTCCTTTTAAAAACAAAACAAAGTTTTCCACAATCTGCGCGCCGTCCATTCGGTTTACCGTCTCGGTAAGCAGCTCCAGCTTCGTCTCCATCCGCCCAAGCTCCTTTGCGATGCCCCGAAAGCCCTCGTTCATAGAGCCTGCCGCCTGCTTTCCCTGATCTAACGCCATGCTTAGAAGGTCGATATCCTCCCTGGCGTGGCTGACCGCCTGGGAAATATCCGCTTCCTTTTGCTTGCAAGCGTCCTCAAGCTTTGTAAGGGACTGGCTGACCGTCTGCTGCAATTCCTGCCGCAGGCTTTCGATCTGCTGGCTTAGCTGCGCCTCCATATCTTCTAAGATCTTGATATCCTGCGCCTGACTCCCGCTTTCTAATTGTGCGATCATACCCTCCAGCCTGCCCGAATGTGCGGTCAGCTGGCTTAGTACGATCCCCTGCGGTAGATCTAACGAAGTCGCCGCGTTTAAAGCCTCCACCGCGCTTATGACCTTATCGATCATGGACTTTGCCTGGGAAAGATGGCCGGTCACCTGGCTGACATAGGCTTTTTTACGCTCCTCCACCTTCGTCCTTTGCGCCTGCGCAAGCTGCGCCGCCGCCTGGTTCACCGACTGTAGCGCCTGCCCTCCGGAAAAGGACAAGCGCTGCGAAAGTGGCTGTGTATCCTGCATACTGTCCACATTTTCCTGCGCCTGGCTTAACTGCGTCTGTATCGTCTGAAAATCGCTCTGCGCTCCATCGATCGAAGCCGTCAGCTTGTCGTTGGCCTGCACAAGGGATTTTACGACCACAGAAAAATGCTCCGTCCGCTCCTTTGCCTGCGCAAGCTTTGATACGATCGCGTCCGCGATCTCTTTTTGCTTTAGCCCCTCCACCGCGGTTTTTTGTTTCTCAAATAACCGGCTTACGATCAGCGCGATATACTGCTCATTGATATTTGTTTCCAAGGTCGTTACCGCCGTATCCGTAATCTTTGTCGCCACCGCGTTCTTTTTTTCATTGACATAATAAGTGACCGAAGGGCGTTTTAACCCCTCCAAAAATCCATGATACATGCATTTCGTAAAATCTTTGGAAAATACGACCGCCGCATAATACTTCCCCGCCGAAACGCCGTTTAAAGCCTCTTTTTCAGTCTTTACACGCACCCAGTCTATGCTCTTATTTTCTTTTAACGTATCCATGACCGTCTGCGCTACATTGACTTTGCTTCCATTTTCATCCGTATAGCCCGCATCCTCCGACGCGACCGCGATCTGCATATTTCCGGTATTGCCATACGGGTCCCAGTTGGAATAAATATTAAACCACGCATACAGCGCCGGAATCAGGCACAGGCCCAATGCGATGATCAGCGCGAAGGGGTGACGAATAAGCGACGCTACGTCCCTTAGAAAAATTTTTTTTATGTTTTTCATAGTTTGTTTTCCATGTCTTTCTTTAAATTTCAAGAATTTTACTTCAAACAATATATTAACAAAAAATGGGGGGAAATACAATAAAGATTTCCAGAAGCTTGCTTTACCCGTTACCGTTTCGCTTTCGGCTTCACAGCTGCCTTTGTTTGTGAGTAATAAGATCACATGTTTAAAAAGAACCTTCTATTGTAAATTTTGCCGTTATTCGTTATAATAAAAACAGAAAGCAGGTGATGACATGGACGCAATATCAAAAGACGCAATCTACACCATTCAGGATATCTATGCTTTGCCGGATGGAGAGAGGGCGGAACTGATCGACGGACAGATTTATTACATGGCTCCTCCGGGATGGAAACATCAAAAATTGCTCAATTTCATAATCACAGAGATAAATTTATATATCCGAAATCATAACGGGAATTGCGAAGCGCTCCCTGCTCCGTTTGCAGTATTTCTAAATAAAGATGAAAGAAATTATCTGGAGCCGGACATATCCGTAATCTGTAACGCTTCAAAGCTGGACGAAAAGGGTTGTCACGGCGCGCCAGATTGGGTCATTGAAATTGTTTCGCCAACAAGCAGAGTACGGGATTATTATCATAAACTAATAAAATATGGGACGGCAGGCGTTCGGGAATATTGGATCGTTGACCCGGAAACAAGGATCACAACCGTTTATACATTTGAACAAGATACGGTAGAGCAATATAGATTTGGACAGGATGTGCCAGCAGGAATCTTTCGGGGGTTTTCTATAAGAGTGGAATCGTAAATATGGATACTTTTGCAGCGCCTGTGGCAATATTATACTCACGAGTGTTACCGTCTTAAACTATATGGCAGGCTTTCTCGCTCATGAGTATAATAATGCTTTGCACCTTTCTATTTGCGGTTTATTACAAGTCTATTATTACAATGTGAGATCCTCAACGTTAACGCCTAAAGAGGATAATTTTGCGGTAGTCACTTTAATCTGATAATCCAGCTCTTTATTTTCCTGACTGCCATTTTCTTTTTTGATACGCTGCAAATCCGTGTATCGATCAATCGTAATCGTGACTAATTCTTTATCTGTCATTCCGAATACCTCCATATTTTCACCGCCTTTTCATTGACACTGTTGTTATCCATTACAATTTGAAAAATGGGGACAAAAACATCGTTACAGTTCAGCCTTTGGCTTCACTTTAACGGAATCCGGCTCATTGGAAGTTTCTACGTTCCACTCCGGTCGGTGTTGAACAAACGTCCACTGGACGTTTAACACCCTTTGGCAAAGAGCCGGATTCCCACAACCACAACTTTATCATACGGACTTTGCAGTAAATGCAAAGTCCTGGGCTGAACTGTAACAAAACATCCCCATTTCCTAATTAACTCTTGCAAATGAGCAAGGTACCATTTATAATCAGCTTATAGACAGTTATAGGATTCTGGCATGTCCGATGATTGTCACCGGAAACTTATCATAATATAAGTTCTTGCATGGCTATCCCCTATTGGCGTAGGAGATAGCCGTTTTACTTACGGTGATTGTCGATATATGATACAGCTGCGAATATAACTAACAGCAACGTCAAAACTTCTAACGTATCCATATGTACCTCCTTCCCGTTTCCGGAAAGTACAACCACCAGACTATCCCTACGATGCACTAATCTGACTATGAAATATTATAGCATATTGGAACGGAAAAGTGTATATAAAATTGTCTCAGTTCAGCCCACGCCATTCACAAAGGCGCGCTTATGCGCTTTCCGCTGCTTCGCAGCTACCTTTGTTCATAAGACGGCGTTCCCTCAGCCGATGTGAGCAGCCGAAAATTCGTGCAAGCACGATTCCCCGCTGTTCATATCGGCTGGCTGAACTGTAACATAAAATTTACAAAATTTTTAAATTAGAGCTTGCTTTTCTTATACGAAAGATGTAGAATAAAGTAGAACGTACATGGGGGATGAAAAGTTTTGCTTTGGAATGGGCAATTCTTATTACTGGATATTTTTGACATAATTTTATTACTTTTACAAAAGACAAAACTATTCCATATGCTTGCTCGTAATTCCCCATGTACTTCTTTTATGAAAAAATCTAACTTTGTTTATGTGCTCTTTCTTCTATCAATAGAATCTGCTGATGTTTTTCATATGTTAATTTCCACTTTTTCACAAAAAAGATTGAGGCGTAAAATCACAGAATACTTGTTGCAGTTCAGCCCGCGCTTATTCATGCAAGCATGATTCGCCCATCTTACAGCCGATGGCTGAACTGTTACCAAATACTGTAACTGTTCAGCCCACGCCATTCACAAAGGCGCGCTTATGCGCTTTCCGCTGCTTCGCAGCTACCTTTGTTCATAAGACGGCGTTCCCTCAGCCGATATGAGCAGCTGAAAATTCGTGCAAGCACGATTTCCCGCTGCTCACATCGGCTGGCTGAACTGTTACAATACTTTCTCAAAATTAAATTTTTAGCTTGTTTTTTTTGTGATTATGGTGTATAATAAATCCATACACGGGATATGGGAAAGCATAATCATAGAACAGTTGATTTTGAGGCTTGATATTTTTTACTTACATGAAAACACATTACATTTTTACATAAGATAAAGCTGTTTTATTTGTTTATGTGGATCTCTCCCGTGTCGTTTTGTTTTTATTGTTTTTATATGGATGAATTTATTGAGGTCTGCGGTTATAACAATATAACGCAGATTATTTTTTTCGATAAATCTTTTACTTTAAGTCTTTTACTTTTCAAATACGCCAGTGAAAATTTTGCATTTTTGTAGTAGAAAAATAAAATTATGTCTTGTATTTTTTATGCAAATGATGTAGAATATAGAAGACACGGGAATGAGATGCACAGCATTGGGATAGGTAATACGACTGCTTTAACTATTACTTGATATTACATACTAGATTTTACATTACAGATAAAGCTATTCCAAATGCCTATGTACATCTCTCCCGTGTTTTTTCATTTATTCTTTGTTTCTCGAAACTTCGTAATACGTTTTATCCCGCATTTCTTACCAGATCCAGTTTAAAAATAACATAACGATCACGCAAAGCTAAGACGCGCGTTCTCTTAATAAAACAAAAAATCCCCCGGCATCTGACAGTCTCCTGTCAAATACCGGGGAAAACGGGCCAAAGACCTTACTTCTAGTCTATGTATCATCCTGCCGCTTCGGCCCTATGGAAAAGCTTTCGAAAAAGCATTCCGTCTGATTATTTTCCTTCTACTTTAAAGGTCTTTACCTTCCAAGCGTTGTCGTTATCTTTGATATCCGCCGCAGTTGTTACACTACTCTTAACAACATAAACGATTATTTCAACGTCTTTCTTTGCACCTGTAATTTCTGTTGGAGTAGACGTAAATTTATCTCTATTCGTCGCATCAAGAAGATTATTTACAAACCCATCAGATCCTACTTTTATGATAACATCATAATCTCCTGAAACCTTGGAATTATTTATAAATTTATCGTTTATATTTGCAACATCTGACAACTTAGCCGCTGAACCAGAAGTTACTGCTACGCTGGAGTTCAGCTTGGAAGCAACTGCGTTTACGATGCCGGCCGGATCACTGTTTGTTACACCACCTGCGACAACATTCTCTGGATTCTTCTCATCCTTACCATCTTTCTTTAAAGTCAATGCTGATCCATTGCCGGTAGTTGCTGCAACTGGTTTAGCCTTTGTTTCAACATCTAAAGTTACATCTTTTGTTGCTTCAACTGTAACTAAATCAATAGCTTTATCTGTAATACCATCCTCATGTACAACCGCAATCGTAGAAGGATTCTTTACAGCTACATTGCTGATCGTGCCATTAATACCATTTGTAATCTCAACTTTTACGTTCTTATTTGCAACGTTGTTAACAGATAAGGTCGTAATTGTACCACTCTCATTCACAATCTTTGCGTTTGAGCTGCCAGTGTTTACTTCGACTAAGTCAATTGTAGCTCCGTTGTTTCTAAGTGTCTTGCTGGCAATTGCACGGATGTCTACCTTGCCGAATACTAAATTACCACTGTTAGATTTTATTGAATCCCAATCCGCATTCGGTGTGCTGATCTTAAGAGTTGCAATTCTGCTTTCCGTGGCAGTTGAATTTGTAATCCTGCATCTCGCGCCATCGGTAAAGGTAGCCTTTACTTCACCTGAAATACTCTTACCATTTAATTCAATATCTACCGGACGAGTAATATTCAAGCCACCAGTAATATTCTCACTCAATATGATCTTGCGGTATTTATCGCTTCTGATCGCATTCTCGATAGCTGCCTTGTAATCTGTAAGACTATCGTTAAATGAGATATACTGTTCACTTCTATCATCGCCAAATACAGCGTCATCCGAGGTAGCACATACTACATCATGGTTATATGGCAGTGCCATTTCCACTAAGTCTGCCAATACCTGACCTGCACTGGATGTTACTCTGTTGCTAATTGTTAATGTAATGTTTCTTCCCCCATTTGCATCGTCGATGACATATGCAGATCTCTTCGGTATTACGATCGTTACAGAATCAATTACATTCGAATGATCATCATAGCCTTCAATACCCTGCAATACATACGCATCAGATGGAACCTGGTTACTGTTGATCGAGTAATTACGCGCGTCAAATACGATCGAATTCTTGTTAACCGCATTTGTAAACTTCACAAAGATGTAACGGTCGCCATTGTCGCCAGTTGCTTGCCCAGCGTCCCAATAGTTGCCAGACTGTGTGCCAAAACCATATTTCTTAGTTTTTGATACAGAAGCCCATGCTACTCTAAAGCCCGCTACGGTACCTGTTACTTCAAATGTCTTGCTGACTGTGCCTGTGTTGCCATAGTCATCGGAAATACCGGTAATATGAAGCGTCCAGTCTTTTGCGCTTGGCAGCTCTTCTTCTGGCTCTACCGCTACAGACATATCGTCATCCGCTAAATCTACAAATTTGCCTTTGATTGTTCTTCCAACGGTTGGGCTGATAAACTGTGCCGCAGACTGCTGGATCCCTTTTTCCCAGGAAGCCGACTGCTTTACAGATGGCGTAGATCCTTCTTTATTTAAGCCCTTTGCACTGTTATCCTGACGAATCTTGATCGGCTCGCTGAATTTTACATTCGCTTTGGAGCCAGTCCAGGTCATCTCTGTCATTGTCGGAGCGGTCGTATCCGGAGCCTGCATCTTTGGATCAGCGGAAAGGTCATAGGAAATCTCTGACGCATTCTTCATGCCATTATCTTTGTTGATCAGTTTGTTTGCGCCGATCACAAGCTTATATTTATGGCCGTAGAAGTAATCATTGTATGTGGAGCCAAGCTCGCCATAAACCTTTGTCCAGTCCTTTGTCGTCTCTACCAAATACTTCTCATCCGTAACCTTTGTTACACGGATTGGATTGTCGCCGTCTTTTGCGCCAATATTCTTATCATTCTCTCTTAACTGAAGAATGGATGTTTCATTTTGATTCGTCTCACTTGAAGTTTCCGAATCCGCATTCTTCACTTCGAAGAAATCATCGCTGAATACCTTTGCAACCGGAGCGTTGAACGTGATCATGTACTGCTCTGGAGACTGTACCTCTACTTCCTTGATCGCCGGCTGTGTCGTATCGTCGTCAATATGGAAGTTCTTTGTATCTGTTGTGATAATATTGTTTACGCCGGATGTATTCGACGCCCAGTCACCGACATTCTGTACGGTCAGTATATTGTCGCCTACATCAAAACGCGGATAATCCACAATCTCTTTGTTATCAGAATCTTTAATCTTTCTTTCGCCTAATTTGATCGTAACAACGTTGCGGTCGTTCTCTCCGTCTTTGCCGGAGCCTACTGTAGCTTCCGCCGCCTTCCCATCTTTGTCGCCCCACATATCCAAATTCAAGCCTCTGCCGCCAACCAGGTAATTTGAGGTCAAATCAGCTGCATGAGCTTTATTAAGAGCAGCAACATTTCCTGGAACCACCGCTTCGGAATATGTTACAATCAAGGTTCTGCGGCCTTGTGTCTCAACCTTCATTACACGCGGCGTCTCAGAATCCGTCAGTACAAATGTCTCTGTATAAGTCGTTGTCTTCTTTGTAGCCGGATCTGTCAACTGTACACGTACGCCGATATGTCTGTTATTTGACAACGGTTTGTTCACCAACACCTGCAGCGCACGATTATTTTCCGCAACTGCACGAAGGTTTACAACCTGACCTGCACCCTTTATTGACGGATCTGTAGTATAGCCATTTGTACTATTATTCTCTACTGTGCCAAAGTTCTTGCTTGCAGCCTGCTGCGCAGTAATATCATCTAATACTTCAATCTTGACCTTGCTTGTGTCAATCTGGCCGTTTGTCTTGAAGTAATCGTCTTCAATCGCATCCTGGAAGAACAAGGTAAGGCGGTCTGCGTAATTGGACTCTGCGCCGATTACGACTGGAGTAGAGATGCCTTCCAAAACCGGAGTCATGTTGATGTTGATCGTCTCTTTCTTACCTCTAAGGCCTTCTTCATCTGTGCCTTCCACACGGATGATCTCCGCTGTAACATGCGCTGTCTGCGCTACATCCAGCGCCACAGATTTCAGCACGTTTTCCGTCTTGCCTTCTGTTGTTACAACGTCCGGTCTGGAGAAGCTGCCGCGGTCAGTTGTGAAGCGGATCGTATAGTTTTTGTCTTTGATCGTATTGCCGTTTGGATCTTTTACTTCGCAGACAATCGGCAGTTCCGCATAACCATCCGCTTTTAACTGGTTCTTTTCACTGGATGATTTCAGCTCTAAGTGATAATCCTTTGTCGCATCCGCCTGCATTGTGAATGTCGCGGACAATGCGTCTACCGCTTTGCCTTCCGCATCCTTTAAGCCGGTTACGTTTAATGTATAGGTCTTGCCCGCTTCCGCGCCAGCCAGCGTCAAGGTAACCGTCATGCCGTCGCGCACTTCTACGTTTTCTACCGTTACGCCTTCTTCCGCAACCTTGAAGTTCTCTTTTACAAGAGTCGCTTGGTCAAGGACAGCCGAGAATTTTACGTCTACGTTTGTCTTAGATGTAGCTGTTGCCGAGCTGATCTTTACGCCTTCTGGTGTAGGCGGCGTTGGATCGTCAGTCCCTGGATCTACTGTAGTTGACTTTGGATTTACCGTTACTTTGCAGACTAATTTCTTCGTGTTATTCTTTTTCTTGTTGCTTGTCTTTAACTTAACGGTTACTTTTACGTTTTTGTGTTTCTTCTTGCAATTTTTTGCTTTCAGAACAACGGAAGTAGATTTCTTTGTAGCAGTTACAACGTCTTTCCTTGCGGAAGTCGCGCTTGTAACTTTCCACTTCAGGGAGTTGTTCTTAAGCTTCAGTGTCTTTTTCGCGCCAGCTTTTAATGTGACAGATTTTGCGCTTAACGCTACATATTTCGTAGCAGCGGAAGCTGTCGCCATATTCGCAGCTGACAGTGAGAATGCCATTGCAGCAGATAATGATACTGCGACCACTCTCGTCATGAAACTCTTTTTCATTTCTTTTCCTCCTTAAAGATTACGCATACAGAAGCTGTATGACAGTTATTGTGAACCAAGTATACAATATTCATTGAAAATTGTCCATATTGAAATCTACCAAATCCATGCTGTTTTTGGAACAATTCTCGTGACTTTTGCCCGCTCCCATTCCAACCCTAATTTTCCACCAGCCGGGGCCATCTTTGTCTGTGATACAAATGCGCCCTGCCTGTGCCTCTAAACAATGGGGCTTTGGCTCTGTCTGAATGCTGTACCTCCCGGACTCACTATATAGTTACGGGGGGGCTGGACAAAAAAGTGGGGTGGATGAAATTTTTTTTTGTTTTTTCTAAAAAATATTTTTTTGCGATGATTTTCTTTTGAAAATGCCGCATTTTCGGCGTTTTCATGGATGCTGTAAATATTTTATTTCGCTGGGGCGGGGGAGGGATCGTTTTTTTCGTTTCTTTCCTAAAATTATGAAATCGCTTTTGACCCGCTCTTTGTTTTAGCTTTTTTCCGCTTCTAATCTGGCCAGGCGGGCGTTTAATTCGCTTATGGTCTGGGTTAGTTGGCTGATGGCACGATATTGTTGTTCCAGCATCTGGTCTTTTTCCTCTAGCTTTTTGTATCGCTCCTCCAGCTTCCTATCCCTTTCCTCCAATTCTTTTTGCCGCATGTTCTCCCTTATCCGCTCCCAGTA
>CANDMI010000043.1 GCA_947385775.1 uncultured Eubacterium sp.
GTCCGTCCGGTATCGATAACTTATAAACAGAATGCTTAGGGCTTCTTACATCCCGGAGCCGGAACATCCGGACAGGCCCCCGGCTTGCTTCCAGCGTCCGGGTAGCATAAACTTTCAAAATATCCTAAAACCAAACTTCCGGATAACGCTCTATTACTTAGCATTTATACAACAGCGCCCCACCCCGTGAAAAGTAACTCTCAAATCGTTAGCCGTCGAAATTATCACAAGCTGGCGTTGCATTTTCAAAAAATAAATGTTATGATATAAAGTAGTTATTACATTTATTATTGTTAGATAAAGGAGGCGGTTATGGGGATTATAAAAAATCATGGTTTCAGCAGGCTTTGTTTTGTTCGCAAAGTAAGTCTGTTCGCGCTGTTTCTGGCATTTTTCCTCTGTCGGCTGTCAGATGGGACTGTGAACGCCGCGGTGGAATTATTAAATCCGAAACAAACGGTCTATCTGACAAGCAAAAATGTTGGACATTACGACTATAATCTGGAAGGCGAAATAGGTTTTTCTATGGAGCTTGGGAAATATGAATATATTGTGGAATCCTCCCTTCGTACAGACAACGAGTTTGTGACATCAGATATGGAGTGGGGGCTGCGGGGCGAAATGGATAAGCAGACGGAAAAATGTAGACATGCTCTGTCCGTATATCCGCAATATCCAGGCAGCGCGAACCTATTTTTCGACGATGAACGAAAAAACACATACGTTTTATCCTTAAACGTACTGCCGTATGAAAATCCGATTCGGACTTTAAAGATCACAAATATCCATAACGGAAAGAACCTCGCCGGAAAAGTGGAGGAAGCTTATCGGTTTAATTCTGGAAAGGGGGAGTTTGGCGGCCTGATTTATTCCAAAAAAACAGCCGTGCCGAAATTAAAGGTGGAAGTAAAAGAAGGCTGGAAAATAACGGCTGTAGAGGCGCAAAGAATTTGCTCCAAAATGGTTTTGCTCCAAAATCTGAACGCCCAGTCCAAAACAGTGGAGCTTAAAAAGGCAGGCAAGGGCGACGAACTGCTGGTAGGCATTGATTGCAAAAATGTTGAAAATGGAGGAGAGGCGCGTATCCGATTTGGAACTTCTAACTGGTAAGCGCGCTTGGAGCGTGTTTAAAAAACGCTCTGGGGCGAATCTTTTGGACAATACATATTCTCTTGAGAATCTCATAGGAAATTTAGGAGGAAAGCTTTATGCGGGCATGGAAACAATACGATTGGATAAAAACGAAAAAATTATGCGCTCTTTCGGCTTTGGCGCTGCTTACGTCGGCGTTTTGCCTGGCATCTGCCAGCGCGGTATCTGCAAAAGTGAAGATAGAAAAGCCAAAACAGACCATTTATCTAAGCAGCAAGGATGGAAAGGACAGCGCCAGGCAGCCGGAATTATTTTTTTACATAGGGCTAAGCGATGGCGACCGGATTGAGGAAACATCGATACGATCCGACAATGAATGGGCTTCCGGCAAGGTCAGCTTTATTAAGCCTGTAAATTCAGACGGCGTTTTTTTAAACATACGCCCTGTCCATCCAGGCACAGCCAACCTGGCGTTTCAAGACCAGGCTGGCAGAGCCTATACGGTCACGGCGGAAATCCTGCCATATGAAAATCCGCTGAAAACCTTAAAGATCACAAATGTAAAAAAGGGGAAAAACCTCGCCGGGAAATTAAACGAGTCGCGTGAAACTAAGCCAGAGTCATTTGCCTTTTCCAAAAAGACGGATGCGTCGAAAATAAAGCTTGTGTGTGCGGATGGATGGAAATTAATGGGCGTTAAAATATACGTAAGAGAGTTTGATGACACATACAATTTTCGGGAACAGGCGATAGACAGAATCAATCTCAATGCCAGGTCAAAGACGATAAATCTGAAAGAGACAAAAAAAGGGGATTACGTCTGGTTTCGGGACATGCGGTTTGTCAATGAGAAAAACGGGGCGTCCCAGATTATTTTCACCTTTGGCAAAGATCCTTACACATCAAAATAGAAAAAGCAGATTTATGGAAGGGAAAAATTGGAAAGGAAAAATTATGCAGGTATTTCAAACACGCCGCATTGCCGGAACATCCATTCGCTGGCAGTCGATTTTGGCTATTATGCTTCTGTTTGGCGTTTCATTTCCTTCTGCCGTAGGAGCGGAAGTAAAAATCGAAAAACCAAAGCAGACGGTTTATCTGGCAAATAAAAATATCGGATATTATGATTATGACGAAGATGGATTGTTGTATTTTGATATAAAAGTCGGAAAATATGACTATATCGTGGAAGATTCCACACGTACAGACAATGAAATAGTGGTGGATGGAGTAGGCTGGTCTAACCGCAGCAGCATGGACAGACAGACGCAAATGTGTTCCCATGATCTATCCATTGCCCCGGAGTATCCAGGCATAGCGAATATCTTTTTTGAAGATGAAAAACAAAACACCTATACGGTACAGGTAGAAATCCTGCCATACGAAAACCCGCTGCAAAGCATTCGGATTACAAATATTAATAATGGAAAAAGCTTTGCCGGGAATATAGAGGAATGCAATCGGTATCATTCCGGAAAAGGGGAAATGGGAGGGATGTTTTTTCAAAAGGATACAGCCGCGCCAAAATTAAAAGTGAAAGCGAAGGACGACTGGCAGATCATGACCATTTCCACTACAAAATCCAGGACAAAAACGAAGATCCGCGCGCAGTCCAAAACGGTAAAATTAGAAAAAGCAAAAAAGGGCGAGGAGATCCAGATCGACATTGTTTTGAAAAATAAGAAAAACGGCGGGGAAGCGATCGTTCATTTTGGAAAGTATTGGTGGTGATATGGTAAGCGGAGGGAAAGCTGTGGCAAGGACGGTATCCATAGGAAATCAGGATTTTGGAGAAATGATCAAACAGGCGTTTTTACTTTATTGGACAAATACCAGTTCGAACGCCCTGATCGGCTCTTTGATAAAAGATGGGGACGATGATGTTCATCTGTATCCGGAATTTTATATGCGGGTTTGCATTACGCGGAAAAGAAACACTTATTGACGGCGGATATTTGAATAAATTTGACGCTTAATAATCGAATTGTAACAGTTCAGATATAGTGTTACATAGTAAAAGGAAGGATAATCAGGAAAAATGCCAGTGTTCAAATTGAAAATGAAATAGGAAAAATATTTAGGGGTCATAATATATTTGAATATAAATCACCAAAGCACGAACTGGATATAGACACTTTTTATAAAGCAATGGCTTATGCCTGTCTGTATAAATCTTATGGAAAAACGCTAGATGCTGTAAAGGCGGATGATATAACGGTATCTCTGGTCAGGAAAGCAAAACCTATGGTTTATTCCGATATTTTAAGGAACATGGTTATTTGGTAAAGGATGTTTACCGTGGAATTTATTATGTGGAAGATAGCGTGTTATTTCCTACACAGATTATTGTAACAAAGGAGCTAGATTTACAAGAGCATATTTGGCTTGGGTCTTTGTCAGACCAGCTTAAGAAACAGGATTTGTGCAATCTGCTGGCAGAGGCTGGAAGGCTGCATGGAAAGGTTGAAAAAGAGTATGCGGAATCTGTTTTGGAGGTTGGACTGGGTGCGAATAAGCAGCTTGTTAAGGAATTAATAGGAGATGGTAATATGAGTGAAGAATTATTAGAAATACTGAAACCAGTACTTGAACCGGTACGGACAGAAAGCATAAAGGTGACAGTAGATGCACTGCGTGAGTTTGGGCATAAGAATGGAGAAATAAAGACAGTTATAAAAGAAAAGTATGGGTTAACAGAAAAAGAAGCAGATTCCTTTTTGCAATAAATAACTGATTCTTGATCCGGGGCATGAGATATCAGAAATTGCTTCTTGATATTTGGGAAATGATCCTTCATATTATGTTGTAATCGAAAATAAGAAAGGGGCATGGGATAAAGGATATTTTTACTTTAACAAATTGCGATCAGTTAGAATAACTATGTAAATTATAATTTGAAACATGTCATGAAAATCAAGAAAGGATTGATATTATGTTAGCAACAACAGCTCATAACCTTGTTTAACATTTTGATGAAACCTGCGATAACGTTATTAAGACCTGTGAACCTATCATTGTTACCCGGAACAACAATAACAATGTCGTTCTTATCTCTCAAGCAGAATATGAGAATCTCATTGAGAACCTTTATATTCGCGAAAGCAAAACAAATTATGCCAGGCTTCTTAAATCCATAGAGGAAGCGGACGCAGGTAAACTGACAGTTCTTGATTTAGATTGTTGCCATGCTTAAATGTTTTACGGATACAGCTTGGGAAGATTACAATTGTCGATACCATTATGATAAATAAATCAAATTATTGAATACAAATTACAGCAGGTTGTGGAAAAGGGGATTATGAAAACCATCAACCATAACAGGTTGATTAGACAGGGGAAAAATAATGGAGCTTATGAATGAACTGTTTACAAATGTTTCTTATCTCAAAAAATTGCTGGATATAACCGCTTCAAAATGGGGGCTTTTGGCGGAGGAGCATATTTATGTGGAGGATAAGGAACGCATACAGGATGGATTTATTTTTGATAAGAATACGAACATGCTCGTTTTCAGACAGCATATTTTTTGTATGTTAAAGCCGAATGGACAGGGGCTTACTTCCATTCACTTAATCCATGATGCGCAGGAAAACACGATCGCCTGCCAGGCGTACAGGGGCGGGAAGCCTGTAAGTAATTATGTGTTTTTTGCCAGGCAAAATGATTTGGAGGATGAATTTGCCAATTATATGAATCTGGTTGTTGGCAGGGTTGTTTGAGACGGGCATGTTCAAGAAAGCGTGTGAAGATAACGCTTTCATCTTGGATTTGTTTAGCCGTGCCGAATTGGATTGACCAGCTTAGTTGAGGTTTGGTTGAGAAGATGCGGTTAAAAAAGGAAAGGAGATAAAATGCAAATTATCAAAAAACATGGTTTTATACCACGATTCCTATTGTTTGCCTTATTGCTGTTTATGGCCTGCCGTATGTCCACAGTTCCCGCGCAGGCGGAAGTGAACATAAAAAATCCCAACCCGGTCATCTATCTGACGGGGGATTGGCCAAGGAGTGGTTTCGATTATTTATACGATGCGGATGAGGATGGAATAGTGTATTTTTCATCATATGGAAGAGATACGTGCCCCATAAAATTTACCGAGGGAGATTACATTGTTGAATCTTCCGTCCGCGTAGACTGTGAGCAGGTAACAGCGGGCGGAGATTACTATAAAGGGAAATTTGATCCCGTTACCGGTAAATTTGGCTGTAAGTTTGGTTTTGATATAAGGTTTCCAGGCACAATCCACGTATTATTTGAAGACCAGCGCGGCAGGGAATATGCGATCATTGCTAAAGTCCTGCCATATGAGAACCCGATCAAAAGCCTGACGGTCACGAATATAAAGAAAGGGAAAAACCTTGCGGGAAAGTTAGATCGGAATTATATGTATGATTCTGGCAAAGGGGACTATGGCGGGCTGTTTTTTTCTAAAAAAACAAAAGCTCCGAAATTAAAGGTGAAAACAAAAAAGGGCTGGGAGATCGTGTCAATGAGTATAGGTCCTCATGGCTATAAATATCTCAATAAGATCCATGCACGATCCAAAACTGTGGAATTGAAACGTGCAGACAAAGGCGATGAGGTGAGAATCATCTTGAAATTGAGGAATATAGAAAACGACGCATATATGTATATCCGGTATGGGATTTATACTTACTCAGCATGATGAATAAATATCCGGCAAATATATGGAAAACAGTCAATTAGGCTGGCTGTGGAAAGGGGAATTATGAGAACGGTCGATCATTTACTGCAACAGCTCTGCCATATGAAAACCCGATCAAAAGCCTTAAGATAGTATCGAATTTGATGTTTATAAATGAAGAAAACGGGGGATACCAGATCGTGGAAGATTTTGGGAGACGGCCTTTGGATATGAAGTAAGATTCGATGGGCTAGGCGTAAAAAGGAAAGGAGATAAGATGCAAATTATCAAAAAACATGGTTTTATACCACGATTCCTATTGTTTGCCTTATTGCTGTTTATGGCCTGCCATATGTCCATAGTTCCCGCGCAGGCGGAAGTGAACATAAAAAATCCCAACCCGATCATCTATCTGACGGGGGATTGGCCAAGGAGTGATCGCGATTATTTATACGATGCGGATGACGGTGGAATGGTGTATTTTTCATCAGGAAGTAAGCTGTGCTCCATAAAATTTACCGAGGGAGATTACATTGTTGAATCTTCCGTTCGCGTAGACTGTGAGCAGGTAACGGGAGAAAATTCCTATTACTATGAAGGGGAATTTAATCCCGTTACCGGTAAATTTGGCTGTGATTTTGGTTTTGATATAAGGTTTCCAGGCACAATCCACGTATTATTTGAAGACCAGCGCGGCAGGGAATATGCGATCATTGCTAAAGTCCTGCCATATGAGAACCCGATCAAAAGCCTGACGGTCACGAATATAAAGAAAGGGAAAAACCTTGCGGGAATGTTAGATCGGAACTGTGTGTATGACTCTGGCAAAGGATACTGGGGCGGGCTGTTCTTTTCTAAAAAAACAAAAGCGCCGAAATTAAAAGTGAAAACAAAGAAGAATTGGGAGATCGTGTCAATGTGGGTACATCATTATGGCTATAAATATCTCAATAAGATCCATGCATAATCCAAAACTGTGGAATTGAAACGTGCAGACAAAGGCGATGAGGTGCATATCCACATGAAATTGAAAAACATAAAAAATGGCGCTTATACGTATATTGAATATGGGACAGATGTTTGGTAAATATCCGGCAAATGTTTATAAATGAAGAAAACGGTGGATACCAGATCGTGGAAGATTTTGGGAGACGGCCTTCGGATATGAAGTAAGATTCGATGGGCTAGAGCGTGTTTGAAAAATGCTTTCTGACAGATGTATTCCACAATTTGTGGGAGATTTGTGCCAAATGAAGGGCGCATAGCGGGCTATGTAACCTGAATTTGGCGCAAATATCGCGCAAAGTGGGGGATGCAGATGGCGGGAATGATTTTTCAAACACGCTCTAGGCGTAAAAAAAGGAGATAAGATGCAAATTATCAAAAAACATGGTTTTATACCACAATTCATATTGTTTGCCTTATTGCTGTTTATGGCCTGCCATATGTCCATAGTTCCCGCGCAGGCGGAAGTGAACATAAAAAATCCCAACCCGATCATCTATCTGACGGGGGATTGGCCAAGGAGTGATCGCGATTATTTATACGATGCGGATGACGGTGGAATGGTGTATTTTTCATCAGGAAGTAAGCTGTGCTCCATAAAATTTACCGAGGGAGATTACATTGTTGAATCTTCCGTTCGCGTAGACTGTGAGCAGGTAACGGGAGAAAATTCCTATTACTATGAAGGGGAATTTAATCCCGTTACCGGTAAATTTGGCTGTGATTTTGGTTTTGATATAAGGTTTCCAGGCACAATCCACGTATTATTTGAAGACCAGCGCGGCAGGGAATATGCGATCATTGCTAAAGTCCTGCCATATGAGAACCCGATCAAAAGCCTGACGGTCACGAATATAAAGAAAGGGAAAAACCTTGCGGGAAAGTTAGATCGGAATTATATGTATGATTCTGGCAAAGGGGACTATGGCGGGCTGTTTTTTTCTAAAAAAACAAAAGCTCCGAAATTAAAGGTGAAAACAAAAAAGGGCTGGGAGATCGTGTCAATGAGTATAGGTCCTCATGGCTATAAATATCTCAATAAGATCCATGCACGATCCAAAACTGTGGAATTGAAACGTGCAGACAAAGGCGATGAGGTGAGAATCATCTTGAAATTGAGGAATATAGAAAACGACGCATATATGTATATCCGGTATGGGATTTATACTTACTCAACTTGATGAATAAATATCCGGCAAATATATGGAAAACAGTCAATTAAGCTGGCTGTGGAAAGGGGAATTATGAGAACGGTCGATCATTTCAAAAAAAGACGCTGGCATTTTGCTGTGGGGGGGATTGCGGCGGCGCTTTGCCTTGCGCCTGTAGCCACGGCGCATGCGAAGGTGACAATAGAAAAACCAAAACAGGCCATCTATCTAAACAGCAAGGATGCGGACGAAAGCGTCAAACAGGCGGAATTATATTATTATATCGGGTTAAGCGACGGCGACGCGATCCGGGAAGACACCATCCGGTCAGACAATGAGCTGGTTTCCGGGGAAGTGCGTTGTTACAAGCCTGTAAATATGGAAGGGGTGATTTTAAATGTAAGCCCGGCGAGCCCCGGCACGGCGAACATATCCTTTGAGGACGGCGCTGGCAGGGAATATACGGTTACAGCGGAAGCTTTGCCATATGAAAACCCGATCCAAAGCCTTAAGATCACAAACGTCAAAAACGGAAAAAACCTGGCTGGGAAATTGGACGGGGCGCGGGCCTATACGCAGGAAATGTTTACGTTTTCCAAAAAAACGGACAAGCCGAAGCTAAAGGTCGTGTGCAAGGAAGGCTGGCGGCTGGGATATGTACGCATTGACACCCCTTCGGACTGGTATAGCGTCAGAATCTTTGCCCCTACCGGTTCAAAGACCTTGAAGCTGGAAAAAGCAGCAAAAGGGGATTATGTATGGCTATCGAATTTGATGTTTATAAATGAAGAAAACGGGGGATACCAGATGGTGGAAGATTTTGGGAGACGGCCTTCGGATATGAAGTAATGTTTGACAGGCAGCCGTTACTTTTCACAGCTTAGACGCTTCTTGTCTGGGGTGTGAAAAGTAACAGTTCTTGTTTTGATGTTAAATTGTTTCTCCAATTACGCTAACTGCATCGATTGGCTTTCTAACTCTTTAATTATATCAAGGGATAATTCCGTAGCTTCTGCTATTTCCTCTAAAGTCATTTTACCTAACTTTATTAAATGCACCGCTGTCCTTTTTGCCTTATTTTGTGCCGCTTCGATTGCCGCTTCATTTCTCATGTCTTCCATAATTTTACACATGGTGGCAACTCCTTTCTCATCTTGCTTAAAATATCGTGCTTTTTTAGCAAGCGCTTCAAAGTTCATATCATCGGGGTTAGTGCATGAAAAATCGTGCATTAGCTTGCCAATTTCATCATTGCCCCTATATCTGCTCTGTTGTGCTCAAAATATTACCTTCTTTCGCCACTTTTATTATACATCAGACAATTTCTTTTAAAAACTGAATTTTTCGTAAAATTTTCCTGCCTCATTTCATAATAAAGTCAATATATTTTAATTAAAATCATCGCGTCCCGGGTTACAGTGAAGCCAAGGCTGAACTGAAACAAAAATGATAAAAATTTAACAAAATTATATTGAATATTTGAAAGAAAAGCGTTACTATTATTCTGACGAAATTTTTTTTTACTTTCAAATATAAATGGAGGAATAAAGAATGGGTAATAGTAATGATAACTGTGCAATGCGGCGAATTACACAGTTAGTCGACGAAAACAGCTTTATGGAAATTGGTTCGCTTGTTACAGCCAGAAGCACTGATTTTAACCTGTCAAAGGCAGATACCCCGTCGGACGGCGTAATTACTGGGCATGGGCTGATTGATGGGAACCTGGTGTTTGTATACAGCCAGGATGTGTCCGTGTTGGGCGGTACGGTAGGCGAGATGCATGCGAAAAAGATCGCGTCGGTCTATGATATGGCGATGAAGATGGGCGCGCCTGTCGTCGGCATTTTGGACTGCGCCGGCGTAAGGCTCCAGGAATCGGTAGACGCGCTGGAAGGCTTTGGGCTGATCTATGCAAAGCAGGCCGCGGCTTCCGGCGTTATCCCGCAGATCAGCGCCGTTTTTGGAAGCTGCGGAGGCGGGCTTGCTGTCGTATCCGCGTTAAGCGATTTTACCTACGCGCAGGCGGATAAAGCGAAAATCTTTTTAAATTCCCCGAACGCCATCGAAGGAAACCGGATGGATAAGTGCGACACTTCTTCGGTGGAATTTCAGGACGCGCAGGCAGGCACGATTGACGGAGCGGGCAGTGAGGAAGAGATCCTTTCTGATATCCGCACCCTTGTATGCATGCTGCCTTCCAATAATGCCCAGGGCGGCTGCGACGACGGCTGCACGGACGATTTAAACCGCGCGTGTGAAAGCCTGGATACGATGAAGGGCGACCCAAGGTATGTTCTAAGCGAGATTTCCGACGGACACTTATTTATAGAAGCAAAAGCAGGCTACGCAAAAGAAATGGTGACGGGCTTTATCAAATTAAACGGCATTACCGTTGGCGCGGTGGCAAACTGCACCGAAGAATATGACGCACAGGGCAAAAAGACCGAAAGCTACGATGCGGCGTTATCCGCAAGGGGATGCCATAAAGCAGCGGAATTTGTTTCATTTTGCGACGCCTTTGACATTCCTGTAATCTCCTTTACGAATGTATCCGGCTTTAAAGCGTCCATGTGCTCAGAGCGCAACCTTGCAAAAGCGCTCGGACGGCTGACCTGCGCCTTTGCAAACGCGACGGTGCCGAAAGTAAACCTGATCATGGACAAGGCATATGGAAGCGCTTATGCGGTTATGAACTGTAAATCCCTTGGCGCAGATTTAGTATACGCATGGCCGGACGCAAAAACCGGGATGATGGATTCGGCGCTTGCGGCGAAGATCATGTACGCGGACGAACCGGCTTCTGTAATAGAGAAAAAAGCGGCGGAATATGACGCGTTGCAGGGAAATGTGCGCTCTGCCGCCGCCCGAGGCTATATCGACCGCATCATAGACTATCCGGATACAAGGAAATATTTGATCGCGGCAATGGAAATGCTGTATACAAAGCGTGTAGAACAGCCAAATAAAAAGCATGGAACAAAATAGAAAGGTGACAGATATGAAGAAAAAATTAGTTCTGGTCATCAGCTTGTGTATGTTTGTGCTTGGTTTCGCTGCATGTGGGGAAGACCCGAAAAAAGTGGATTATAACGGTATGACCTATGACCAGCTGGAAATGACGAGCGAAAACCTGGCAACGACATTGATGGGATTGTCAGACGAGGAAATCGACCAATATATCGAACAGGGTGCGGATGATATGACCGCTCACCTTGTGACAAAATGGAAGGAATTAAAACCGGATGTTGGCGAATACAGTAAAATCGACAGCTTTTCCATTGAAAAATCCGGCAAGACGCTGACGACCTCGCATATTTTGAATTTTTCCAAGCGTGACCTGACAATGACATGCGTGTACAACTATCTGGAGATGCAGATTACGGATGTCACACTGGAAGAAAATTTCACCCTTGGGGAGACGATGCAAAAAGCCCTTATGAATACGTTGATGGGGCTTGGCACGGTATTTTTGATCTTAATCCTGATCTGCTTTATTATCTTTGGGTTTAAGGTCATCCCATATATGCAGCAAAAAGCGCAGGCCAAAAAAGCGTTATCCGCTCCGGCTGCAAACGAACCTGTACAGGCGGCTCCGGTCATCGCGCCGCAAAAAGAAGAGCCAAAACAGGATGACAACGAGCTTGTGGCTGTCATTGCGGCGGCGATCGCGGCGGCGCAGGGCACATCGGCGGATGGTTTTGTAGTCCGCTCGATCAAGCGCAGAAGATAATGTTAGACTGGCGTTGGTTCACTGACGTATATAAATTAGTTAAAATTTGTATAAAATAATAAGAAAAATCAAGACGCAGATTATTTTAGGAGGAAATAAGATGAAAAGCTATACAATTACCGTAAATGGAAATGTTTATGACGTTACAGTAGAAGAAAACGGCGCAGGGGGCGGCGCTCCAGCGGCAGCTGCTCCTAGGGCGGCGGCCAGGGCAGCGGCTCCGGCTCAAGCAGCGGCTCCAAAGCCTTCGGGCGGCGCTGGCAGCATTAAAATAGAAGCAGGGGCGGCAGGAAAGGTATTTAAGCTGGAAGCTTCCGTAGGACAGCAGCTGAAAAAGGGCGACCCGGTGCTTGTGTTAGAGATCATGAAGATGGAAACCCCTGTCGTAGCTCCGCAGGACGGCGTTGTCGCAAGCATAGACGTAGCGGTTGGCGATACCGTAGAATCCGGCGCGGTATTGGCTACATTGAATTAATTGAGTAAATCTTTAGGAGGATAATCATGCTTAGTTACGTTGGAGAGACACTCAGTAACCTCCTCCACCAGACGGCATTTTTTAACCTGACCTGGGGGAATTACCTCATGATCGTGGTTGCCTGTGTTTTCCTGTACCTGGCGATCGCGAAAGGTTATGAACCGCTTTTGCTTGTGCCGATCGCGTTTGGGATGCTGCTTGTAAATATTTATCCGGACATTATCGCAAGCCCGGAGGAGACAAGCAACGGTGTAGGTGGATTACTGTACTACTTTTATACGTTAGATGAATGGTCGATACTGCCTTCCTTAATTTTCCTGGGAGTAGGGGCGATGACCGATTTCGGGCCGTTAATTGCAAACCCGATCAGCTTTTTGATGGGCGCGGCCGCACAGTTTGGCATTTATATGGCGTACTTTATCGCGATCTTTATGGGCTTTAACGACAAAGCGGCGGCGGCAATCTCCATTATCGGCGGCGCGGACGGCCCGACCTCGATCTTTCTGGCAGGAAAGCTTGGTCAAAGCGGCCTGATGGGGCCGATCGCGGTGGCGGCGTATTCTTATATGGCGTTGGTTCCGGTCATCCAGCCGCCGATCATGAAAGCTCTGACTACGAAAAAGGAACGCCAGATCAAGATGCAAAACCTGCGTCCGGTATCGAAATTGGAGAAGATTTTATTCCCGATCATTGTTACGATCGTGGTATGTCTGCTTTTGCCGACGACGGCTCCGCTTGTAGGTATGCTGATGCTTGGCAACCTGTTCCGTGAGTCCGGGGTTGTGCGCCAGCTGACAGATACGGCTTCCAATGCGCTGATGTACATTGTCGTTATTTTGCTTGGCACATCTGTTGGCGCGTCCACAAGCGCGGAGGCGTTTTTAAATATCAGCACGTTAAAGATCGTAGCGCTTGGCCTGATCGCGTTTGCGTTTGGCACGGCGGCGGGCGTATTGCTCGGAAAGCTTTTATGTACCGTTACGCATGGAAAGATCAATCCGTTGATCGGATCTGCCGGCGTATCCGCGGTTCCAATGGCGGCGCGTGTGTCGCAAAAGGTGGGCGCGGAAGAAGACCCGACCAACTTCCTGCTTATGCATGCGATGGGCCCGAATGTGGCAGGCGTTATCGGTACGGCTGTAGCGGCGGGTACGTTTATGGCAATCTTTGGAATATAACTAGGAGGAATCAAAAATGGCAGAAAATGCAAAAAAACCGTTAAAGATTACGGAAACTGTGCTGCGTGACGCGCACCAGTCTTTGATCGCCACCAGGATGACGACAGAGCAGATGCTTCCGATCATAGATAAAATGGACAAAGCGGGCTTTCATGCGGTGGAATGCTGGGGCGGCGCCACCTTTGACGCATCCCTTCGTTTCTTAAAGGAAGACCCATGGGACAGACTGCGTAAATTAAAGGCAGGGTTTAAAAAGACAAAGCTCCAGATGCTGTTTCGCGGGCAGAATATCCTCGGGTACCGCCCGTACGCGGACGACGTGGTGGAATACTTTGTGCAAAAATCCATTGCAAACGGGATCGACATTATCCGTATCTTTGACTGCTTAAACGACCTTAGGAATCTCCAGACGGCGGTCAGCGCATGCAATAAGGAAAAAGGCCATGCGCAGGTTGCGTTATCTTATACGTTAGGGGATGCTTATACGTTAGACTACTGGACGGGCATGGCGAAAAAAATAGAAGAAATGGGCGCGGATTCCATTTGCATCAAGGATATGGCAGGGCTTTTGGTGCCGCAGCAGGCAGACGTTTTGGTGCGCGCGTTAAAAGAAGCGACCAGCCTTCCGATCGAGCTGCATACGCACTACACCTCCGGCGTGGCTTCCATGACTTATATGAAGGCGGTGGAAGCGGGGTGCGACATTATCGATACCGCAATGTCGCCGTTTGCCCTTGGCACGTCCCAGCCTGCGACAGAGGTTATGGTGGAAGCCTTTAAGGGCACGGCATATGATACCGGCTTAGAGCAAAACCAGCTTGCGGAGATCGCGGACTATTTCCGTCCGATGCGGGAAGACGCGCTGGAAAGCGGCCTGATGAACCCTAAGGTATTGGGCGTAAATATTAAGACCTTATTGTACCAGGTGCCGGGCGGCATGCTTTCGAACCTGATCTCCCAGTTAAAAGAGCAGGGGAAGGAAGATAAATACGAGGAAGTGCTTGCGGAGGTGCCGCGTGTGCGTAAAGACTTGGGAGAGCCGCCGCTTGTTACGCCGTCCTCTCAGATTGTAGGCACTCAGGCTGTGTTTAACGTACTGATGGGCGAGCGCTATAAAGTGGCTACAAAAGAGACAAAGGACATTTTGCTTGGGAAATACGGACAGACTGTAAAACCGTTTAATCCACAAATCGTAGATAAGGTGTTAGGCGAGGATAAGAAAAACGCGATCACCTGCCGACCTGCCGACCTTTTGGAGCCGGAATTAGACAAAATCGAAGCAGAGATGAAGCAGTGGAAGCAGCAGGATGAAGACGTTCTTTCCTATGCCTTGTTCCCGCAGGTTGCGACGGAATTTTTCAAATACCGCGAAGCGCAGCAAAAGAAGGTGGACGCTGCGGTGGCGGATACAAAAAACGGCGCTTATCCGGTATAGGGCGCGTAAGCCTGTGACGGATGGCTGTTTCCGCGGCAAAAGCCGCGGAAGCGGCGGACGATAACGACTCAGGGAGAGATATGATGACAAAGAAGGCTTTGACAACAAAAAAAACTCTGATGTGCAGTATCCTGGCTGCCTTTTTATGCGGCATTTTCATTCTGGGATTTCGGACAGAGGCGAAGGCCGCTGGAAATTTTTACTTAAAGATTAACAAATCGACAAACGTCGTGACCGCTTATACGCTAAACGGCAAGCCGTACACCGCGTTTGTGTGCTCTACGGGGACGGCTACGCCGATCGGAACCTTTTACACCCCGGCGAAGCACCGCTGGTGGTTGCTGGACGGCCCAAGCTATGGGCAGTATTGCACGCAGATCACAGGAAACTTTTTGTTCCATTCGGTCTGGTATTACCAGCAGGACAGCACGACGCAGTCATACGTGCAGTACAACCTGCTTGGCTCTACCGCTTCCCATGGCTGCGTCAGGCTTACGACAGCCGCCGCGAAATGGATTTACGACAACTGCCCGTTGGGAACGAAAGTCATTATTTTTAACGGCACGTCCGCAGACGACCCGCTTGGCAAGCCGGCGTTTATCCGGGTGAGCAGCCCGTCTGGAATGGGCTGGGACCCGACTGATCCAAATCCGGAGAACCCTTACAGCACCAAAAATTCGACGCCGTCTATTTCGGTGGCGAGCAAGCGGGTAAAAGTGCAGTATAAATCAAAATTCAAGCCGGTGGAAATGACGATACGGGATTCTGCGGGCAATACGTTAAGCAGCGCATGGCTGCGCACGTCGGGGAGCGTGAATACAAACCAGATGGGAAGCTATCCGGTGACATATTCTTTGACGGATTCCTTTGGCAGGGACGCGTCTGTTACCGTAACCTACGAAGTGGGGGATGTGAGCAAGGCGACGATCACCGGGATAAAAGGGACTGCGGTAAAGGAATTTGGATCTTATACAAAGCTGCGCGCCGGGGTGAAGGCGAAAAACGCCTTTGGCACGGTTTTGACAGACCAGATCATCGTCAAGGTATGCAAGCCAGGCTCTAAAACCTATAAAAAAACCTCCGCCGAGCAGCTGACGTTAAACCAGACCGGCACCTATAAGATCATGTATTACCTGAAAAACCCGACGAACAAGCTTGTTACGAAAGAATACCGCAGGGTCATTGTCAAGGATACGAAAAAACCGGTGTTTACAAGCGAGGATAATTTTTCCGCAATCCGGTTAAAGGCGGGAACGAAATCCATTACTTATAAAAAGCTGCGCTCTGGCGTGACGGCGGCGCTGCGCTCCGGCAAAAAAATGACCTCTAAGATCAGCATTAAGGTGACAGACCAAAACGGAAGCATCAAAACCGTAAAACAGGACGGCTCTTATAAATTAAAAGGGGCGGGGAATTATACCGTTACCTATTATTGCGCCAATACGTTAAAAAATCTAAAGACCGGGACTTACATGGTCGCGAAAAAGACAAGGAAACTGATCGTGGCAAAGCCGGAAGTGAAAAAAGCCACAACGAAGCTGATCGTTCCGGCGGATGAAACCGTAACGGTCTCCGGCGGCTCCATACAGCTGTTAAAGGATGTGGAGGCGCGCACTTCGATCCAGATGACGGACGGCACGAAGCGCCAGGAGACGGTAACGGAAGGAATCGAATATCGGATCACGTTCCAGCCGGACGAGTTTACTCCGGAAACGGAGGTTACGCCTTTGGACGACGTATTAGAGCTTACGCAGGCGGGCGTTTATAAGATCGTTTATTCCTATGCCGGTGAACATGGGAATACGGCGGAATATGTGCGCACCATTACGGTACAGGAGGAAATCGCGGTTCAACCGCCGCAATAGGCATGCTTACTGTGGCTGCAAATAAGGATTGGCTTAGGGATGAGTAATACAAATGACCTGAAAAACCGCATCAATGAGCGTTACAGTAAAATGAGCAAGGGGCAGAAGCTTTTAGCGAATTACATTACGGATTATTATGACAAGGCTGTCTTTTTGACAGCCTCAAGGCTTGGCGATGTGGTGGGCGTAAGTGAATCCACCGTTGTGCGCTTTGCCGCGCAGCTTGGCTATAAGGGCTATCCCGATTTTCAGCGGGCGTTAGAAGAAATGGTGCGCCAAAAGCTGTCCTCGGTGGAGCGCATTAAGGAAGCTTCGGCAAAAACGAACCAGTCCGGGATCTTGGAATCGGTGCTTCTTTCGGATATCGAAAAGATCAAAGGGACGCTGCGTAAAATCGATCCAAACGCGTTTGCGCTGGCGGTGGACACGCTGCTTTGCGCAAGGCGCATTTATGTCATCGGCATTCGAAGCTGCGCGCCGCTTGCCAGCTTTCTTGCGTTTTATCTGAATTATATGTTTGAGGATGTGGCGCTGCTTTCCACAAACAGCTCCAGCGAGCTGTTTGAGCAGATGGTGCGGATCGGGAAAGAGGATGTGATTGTAGGCATTAGCTTTCCAAGATATTCCATGCGCACGTTAAAGGCGTTGGAATTTGCCAACAACCGAAACGCCAAGGTGATCACCCTTACGGACAGCGTTCATTCCCCGATGAACCTGTATTCCTCCTGTAATCTGATCGCGGAAAGCGACATGGTATCCATTGCAGATTCCCTGGTGGCTCCTCTTAGCGTGATCAATTCTCTGATCGTGGCATTATGCATCCGCAAGCAGGATGAAGTGGCGAATACCTTTGAAGCGCTGGAAAAAATATGGGACGAATACCAGGTTTACGAAAATGACGAGATCGACTATATCGATGACACGTTAAAAATGCACTATGCCAATATAGGAGAATTTGATGTCTGAACAACTCATAGTCGTAGGCGGCGGCGCTGCCGGGATGATGGCGGCATACGCCGCCGCAAGCAACGGATGCAGCGTACTGTTATTAGAGCGCAACGAAAAGCTTGGGAAAAAGCTGTTTATAACCGGAAAGGGCAGATGCAACGTCACAAACGCCTGCGACCCCCAGGATTTTTTTTCGTATATTACCGGAAACGCGAAATTTTTATACAGCGCGTTTTACGCCTTTGACAATTCCGCCGTCATGGATTTTTTTGAAGCTCAGGGGATAAAGCTTGTAACGGAGCGGGGAATGCGCGTGTTTCCATCTTCCGGGCATTCCTCTGACATTATACGGGGCTTAAAAAATGCGCTGGAGCGCGAAAACGTAAAAATCCGGCTGCATACGAGAGTGCAAAAAATCCAAAAAGAGCCGGACGGTTCTTTCCGGCTTTTGGATGCGTCGGGGCAGGCGTATCATGCCGCAAAAGTAATCCTTGCCACCGGCGGCATGTCTTATCCGGCCACCGGTTCCACCGGGGACGGCTATGGGTTCGCGAAAGCTTTTGGGCATCCAGTATCGAAAACGCGCCCCGGGCTTTCGGCTATGGTCGCGGCGGAAGCTTATATCCATAAAATGCAGGGGCTTTCGTTAAAAAATGTGCGCGCGCGTATTTTCGATGGGAAAAAGCTTTTATACGATGATTTTGGAGAAATGCTGTTTACCCATTTTGGAGTCAGCGGCCCATTAATGCTTCGCGCCAGCAGCATTGTAGGAGACAGGCTGTTCGATACGGGCGCGACGCTGCAATTAAATATAGATCTAAAGCCCGCGCTTAGCAACGAGCAGCTTGATAAGCGGATTTTGCGTGATTTTGAGGAAAATCATAACAAACAGTTTAAAAATGTATTAAACCGCCTTTTGCCGTCAAAACTAATCCCGGCAGTTATTTTTGTAAGCGGGATCTTGCCGGAGCGTCCGGTAAATGAGATTTCAAAAGAGCAGCGTATGCAGCTAATAAAGACGCTCAAATGCTTTCCGGCCACGTTGACCGGACTTCGGGATTTCACAGAGGCCATTATTACAAGGGGCGGAGTCGGTATCAAACAGGTGAACCCGTCCACGATGGAATCTAAGCTTTTGCCTGGGCTTTATTTTGCCGGAGAGCTTTTGGACGTGGATGCCCTAACAGGCGGGTTTAATTTACAGATTGCCTGGTCTATGGGCTACCTTGCCGGATTAAGCGCAGCGGAGGCGGGGCTTTTTTAGGAAAATAGTTTCCTTAGAAAATAGTTGGAGGAAAAAGCATTGAGCATCAATATCGCAATTGACGGCCCGGCAGGGGCGGGAAAAAGCACCATTGCAAAAAAGCTGTCAAAAGAGTTATCCTATATTTATGTGGATACCGGGGCAATGTACCGCGCGATGGCGTTATTCTGCATCCGTGAGGGCGCGGATATCGATGACGGGCAGGCGGTGTCTGACCTGTGCCAGAAAGCGGATGTGAAAATTGAATATCGTAGCGGCATACAGCGCATACTTTTAAATGGAGAAGATGTGGGCGATAAGATCCGCACCGAGGAGGTCGGAAATATCACCTCTAAGATCAGCGCATATCAAAAGGTACGGGAAAAGCTGACCGCGTTACAGCAAAAGCTGGCCAGGGAAAACGATGTGGTAATGGACGGCAGGGACATCGGCACCTGCGTGCTGCCAAACGCCCAGGTAAAAATCTATCTGACCGCCAGCGTAGAAGCAAGGGCGAAAAGGCGGTATGACGAGCTGAAAAATAAAGGCGAACAAGTAAGTCTTGAGCAGATCGAGGCGGATATCAAAGAGCGCGATTTCCGGGATATGCATAGAGACGTGGCGCCGCTTGTTAAGGCGGAGGATGCGGCATTAATCGATTCCTCGGATATGGGGATTTCGGAAGTGGTTACGGAAATCCTTGTGCTTTTAAAAAAAAAGGGATTTGTAAAAAAGGCGTAACCGTCGCAAGGAACGCGGGATTTTGCTTTGGCGTGAAACGGGCGGTTAATAAAGTCTATGAACAGGCCGATATAAAACAAGGGCCTGTTTATACCTACGGCCCGATCATCCACAACGAGGAAGTCGTAAAGGACTTAGCGGAAAAAGGCGTTGTGGCTATGGATTTGGACAGCCTTTTGCGGATAGCGGACGAAAAACCGGGCAGAGCAGAACTGTCTTCCCCTGCTTGTAAAGGCACGGTGGTCATCCGCTCCCATGGCGTGCCAAAGGAAGTTTATACAAAGCTTACTAAGGCCGGATTTGAAATTGAAGACGCCACCTGTCCTTTTGTTTTGAAAATCCATCAGATCGTGGAGGAATTTTCAAAAGAAGGGTATCACATTGTGATCATCGGCAACAGCGCGCATCCGGAGGTGGAAGGGATCAGGGGCTGGTGCGAGCCGGATCGGATAACAGTCGTAGGCGGGATGAAAGATGCGAGAGAATTTGCCGAAATTCCAAGGGAAAAGGTATGCATCGTATCACAAACGACTTTTAATTACAAGAAATTTCAAGAACTAGTTGAAATTATCCGTAAAAAAGGTTATATTAATGATATACGCGTATTAAATACAATTTGCAATGCGACGCAGGAGCGACAGACCGAAGCGGAAAACCTAGCGAGAGTATCAGACGCGATGGTGGTCATCGGAGGAAAGAGCAGCTCCAATACGCAGAAGCTGTATGAGATATGCAAAGAGAAATGTAAAAATACTTACTATATACAAACGATTGCAGATCTGGATTTAACACAGATAGGGCACATTGATAACGTAGGTATTACTGCAGGGGCTTCCACCCCAAAGAATATTATTGAGGAGGTTCAAAAGTATGTCAGAACAAAGCTTTGAACAAATGTTAGAAGAATCTTTTAAAACAATAAGAAACGGGGAGGTTGTTGAAGGTACTGTTATCGATGTGAAGCCAGATGAAATCGTACTGAATATCGGATACAAGTCAGATGGTATTATTACTCGTAATGAATACACCAATGAATCCAACGTTGATCTAACTACTTTAGTTGAAGTAGGAAGCGCTATGGAAGCGAAAGTTTTAAAAGTAAATGATGGTGATGGACAGGTTCTTTTAACTTACAAACGGCTTGCGGCGGAAAAAGGCAACAAGCGTCTGGAAGAAGCATTTGAGAACCAGGAGGTACTGAAGGCAAAAGTTGTGCAGGTATTAAACGGCGGTTTAATCGTTGTAGTGGATGAAGCGAGAGTCTTTATCCCGTCCAGCCTCGTATCGGACGTTTATGAGAAAGATTTGACGAAATACGATGGCCAGGAGATTGAGTTTGTCATCACAGAGTTTAACCCGAGAAGAAGAAGGATTATCGGCGACCGGAAACAACTTCTGCTTGCGAAAAAGGAAGAGCTTCGCAAAGCGCTCTTTGAAAAAATTAAGATCGGTGACATTATAGAAGGCACCGTAAAAAATGTAACTGATTTTGGCGCGTTTATCGACTTAGGTGGCGCAGACGGGCTGCTTCATATTTCAGAGATGTCTTGGGGCCGTGTAGAAAGCCCGAAGAAGGCATTTAAGGTAGGGGAGGTCGTAAGGGTATTTATCAAAGATATCCGCGACACCAAGATTGCGTTAAGCAGAAAGTTCCCGGAGGACAACCCGTGGAACGACGCGGCGGATAAATTTGGCGTGGGCACGATCATTAAAGGAAAGGTTGCGCGCATGACGGACTTTGGCGCATTTGTGGAATTGGCGCCGGGCATTGACGCATTGCTGCATGTATCGCAGATTTCCAGGGAGCATATTGAAAAGCCGTCCGACGTATTAAAGGCAGGCCAGGAGATTGAGGCTAAGATTGTAGACTTTAACGAAGCGGATAAAAAGATCAGCTTAAGCATGAAAGCTTTGATCACAGATGATAATTCTGCAAAGCCGGAGGAAGATACGCCGGCGCAGGCAGAATCGGAAAATGAATAAATCCAATCTTTAAGCCGGATGCCCAAAGCAGCATATAGACAGCCTTGCTGTTTGTATGCTGCTTTTTGGGTTAAAAAATACTATAATAGGAGTTGTATGGCTATGGACAATTATGAAAAATTTAAAAAGGACGTATTGTCATTAACAAAGATTGACTTAAACAGCTACAAAGAAAAACAAATGAGGCGCAGGATTGACACGCTGATCCGTAAGACCAACGCGAAAACCTATGATGAATACGTGGCGCTGTTAAAAAAGGATAAGGACATATTTGAAGCGTTTATCAACTTTTTAACGATCAATGTGTCTGAATTTTTCCGTAATCCTGACCAATGGCAGATATTGGATAAAAAGATCATTCCGGAGCTGATCGGGAAATTCGGCAAAAACTTAAAAATCTGGAGCGCGGCCTGCTCTACCGGAGACGAGCCGTATTCCCTTGTTATGGCATTGTCCAAGCATATCCCGTTAAACCAGATCCGTATTCTTGCTACGGACATTGACAAGCAGGTGTTGGAAAAAGCGAGGGTAGGGCTTTACAACGCCAAAAGCATTGCCAACGTACCGGAGGAATTTAAAAAGAAGTATTTTACGAAAATCGGCGCGTCTTACCAGATTTCTGACGACATAAAAAAACGTGTGGAATTTAAGGAACATAATTTACTGCGGGATACTTATCCGACAGGCTGTGATATGATCGTCTGCCGCAATGTGGTTATTTATTTTACGGATGATGCAAAGCAGGAGATTTATATTAAGTTTAATAAGGCGCTGAAGGATAAGGGGATTTTGTTTATTGGGAGTACGGAGCAGATTATGAATTATAAGGAGTTGAATTATGAACGTTCGTCGTCGTTTTTCTTTATAAAGGGCGTGTAGTTCAATGATAAATAATAAAGCGTTAGCGGGCAAAATAATGGGATTTTTTTTGTTGTTCGGACGCTGGAAACAGGCAGCAGGTCCGTCTGGATGTTCCGGCTTTAGGATGTAAGAAGTTCTAGGCATTCTGCGCAGGGGTTTCGTATCGGACGGACCGGGATTGCACCGCCATCCATGGCGGCAATCCCTTTTTCGGGCATCCTTGCCCGAAAATCCTGTATGGAAAGCAGAATGCAAGAACTTCTAACATCTCTACACAGTCACATCCAGACGGGCCTGCTGCCTGTTTCCGGCTGTTTTTCAAAAGCTTTTCGTTATTTTTTCCCATCTTGAACTAGTTTTTAATTCATATAGCAAATGTAGTATATGCAGGCAGTTTTGAAACACTTAAATTTTCGATAACCAGCGGAAGCAAGCGGGGGACTGTTCGGATGGTGACATGCGCAGGGATGTTAGAAGCGCTTGCATTCTGTTTTCAACAGGATTTTCGGGCAGGGACGCCCGAAAAAGGGGACTGCGCCATGGATGGCGGTCAGTCCCCGGTCCGTCCGGTATCGGTAAATTATAAACAGAATGCTTAGAGCTTCTTACATCCCGAAGCCGGAACATCCGGACAGGCCCCCGTTTGCTTCCAGCGTCCGGGTAGCCCAAAACAAAGCAACATTATATCCCCTGCCTTAATGTCTCTAACATATGGATACAGTAGCTTTTTAACCGCTCCGGGCTGGATTCGTATTCTTCTTGCCATTCAAAATAGGAAACGGCATCCTTATAAGCCTGGTAAAACGCGGGTGTTTCGATCGTCCCATATTGGGGAAGGAAGCGGCCCGTTTTTTTCTGATAGCAGTTTGCGGCGGTTGCTTTTACGCGGTGGGTTTTGTCCACAAAGGACGCGACGCTTTTATGGATCGCCATATCCTCTCCTGGCAGGTAATAGTATTCTTTGTAATTCGGGTAAAAATATTTTAAGCTTCCTTCGTATACCGGGCATTGCAGGTAGATCTGACCTTTGGAAATATGCAGGTAAAACAGGTCGTTTTTGCAGCTGCATGTAACCGGAAACGGGATATCCAATCGGCAGACAATGGAGCATTCCAATCCCATCTGGCCGTCCAGCTTTTGGTAAGGCGTACAGCGGCAGCTTATCGGCGTAAATCCGCCCTGCCAGACGGCATCAACGTCTTTTAGAGAGAGCAGGCTGGCAAGGCCCAGTAAATCTTCGTAATTATGATTCAATAGCATAGAAAGCAGCGCATTCTTATTTTGTTTGACATACTCCTTGTAAACCGGAATCAGTTCCCCGCCGGTCGATTGGTCTTCCTTTCTTTGGATTCCTAAAAATTCCTCGACTGTTTTTTGCTTATAATCTTTCAAATGGAAGATGTGCTTATAGGAATGGATTTTCCGGTATAGATCCTCCTGTTTTTTGCCGCTGATGGAATCTTCTATGCCAAGCTTTTCCATCCGGTTTTTTAAAAACGGAAGGTCAAAGCCTGCGCCGTTGTAGGATATCAGCGAATCAAATTCATTTGCCAGCTTTTGAAATTCGGATATCACCTCTGATTCCTCCTGTAAGCTGTCCGCAAAAAACTGCTCCAGTACGATGGAATCATCTTTTTGGTAAGCCGCGCCGATTAAGTATACGCCTGCGGATCTTGCGGATAGCCCGGTGGTTTCGATGTCGAAAAGAAGCGCATGTTTTGGCGCGTTGTTTAATTTTTCAGTTTTTTTTATTTTTTTCAATTTTTTATCTCCATATTGCACAATTACCCGTAATGTATTATAATAAAAAAGCTGTATGATATTGTCGAATTAGTAAAACTAATTACAGTTCTTTATATCATATCACAAAAGAATGTATTTCAAAAGCTTTTTATTCATACGATAGATTGTACGGTAACAGTTCAGCCATCGGCTGTAAGATGGGCGAATCATGCTTGCATGAATGAGCGCGTCTCACAGTCGATGAGCAGCTTAACTGTTATATTGTACGAGTCATACCTGGGAAAATGGTTGTATCAGGGGACAGGTGTGGTATAATGGGTTATGGAAATGCAAAAGAAGTGCATTCATATTTTTATAGAAAGAAGGGGACGTAAAAAATATGGGATTACGTACATTTAAAAATGGCGTCCATCCTTTCGAAGGAAAGGAATTGTCCAAGGAAAAGCCAGTAAAGGAATTGCTTCCTAAGGGCGAAATGGTGTTTCCGGTATCGCAGCATATCGGCGCGCCTGCAAAACCTGTGGTAAAGGTGGGCGATACGGTGCTAAGGGGCCAGGTGATCGCGGAAGCGGGCGGATTTGTGTCTGCGCCGATCCATTCGTCGGTGTCCGGCAAGGTGAAAAAAATCGAGCCGCGCCGTGTGGCGGTGGGCGACATGGTAAATTCCATCGTGATCGAAAGCGACGGGCTGATGAACGAGGTGGAATACGAAGCGACGGATAACGTTTCTGCGCTTTCCAAGGAGCAGATCATTGAAAAGGTGAAAAACGCGGGCGTAGTCGGGTTAG
The DNA here is from genome assembly GCA_947385775.1 of uncultured Eubacterium sp. Lineage (GTDB taxonomy): Bacteria > Bacillota > Clostridia > Lachnospirales > Lachnospiraceae > Eubacterium_J. The sequence goes on from CANDMI010000043.1 coordinate 24,888, forward strand.
GAGGCGCCGGTTTTCCGACGCATGTCAAGCTTTCTCCAAAGGAGCCGGACAAAATTGACTACATAATCGCAAACTGTGCGGAATGTGAGCCGTACTTAACATCCGATTATCGGCGTATGATGGAAAATCCTGAGCAGCTTGTAGAGGGCATGAAGATCGTGTTGCAGCTCTTTCCAAAAGCGAAGGGTGTTTTTGGTGTGGAAAATAATAAAAAAGACTGCATTGACAAGCTCCAAAGCCTGATAAGCGGCGATTCCAGGCTGGAAGTGGCGGAGCTTATGACCAAATACCCGCAGGGCGGCGAGCGCCAGTTGATCTATGCGGTAACAGGGCGTGAAATTAATTCCGCCATGCTTCCGGCGGACGCGGGCTGTATCGTGGATAACGTAGAGACGCTGGTTTCGATTTACAACGCGGTAAAATTGGGCAAGCCGATCATGAACCGTATTTTTACCGTGACTGGGGATGCGATAAACGACCCGCGCAACTTTTATGTCTGCACCGGGACGAATTTCCAGGAAATATTAGACGCGGCGGGCGGGTTTAAGACGCAGCCGGAAAAAATGATCGCAGGGGGGCCTATGATGGGTTTTGCGTTATTCGGGCTGGATATTCCGGTTACGAAGACAAATTCCGCCCTGCTTTGCATGACAAAAGACGAGGTCGCGTCCCTTGCGCCGACTGCCTGCATTAACTGCGGACGTTGTGTAAACGCCTGTCCGGAGCTTTTGGTGCCGTCGAGGCTGGCAAAATTTTCTGACCACGGGGATAAGGCGGCGTTTGAACAGTGGAACGGCATGGAATGCGTAGAATGCGGAAGCTGTAGCTTTATTTGCCCGGCAAGAAGGCATCTGGCGCAGTCCATTAAGACGATGAAGAAAAACATCCTTGCTGACCGGCGCAAGAAATAAAAAGTTTAGAATCAAGAAAGTAGAAAGAAAGAGGTGGATAAAGTGAGTGATATGTTAAAGGTTTCATCCTCACCGCATGTCCGTGCCAAAGATACCACAGACAGAATCATGCTGTATGTCATTATAGCGCTTTTGCCTACGAGCCTGTTTAGCGTCTATAACTTTGGAATCCGGGCTTTGCTGTTAATTGTAATTACGATCGCAAGCTGTATGGCTTCGGAATTTATATTTGAAAAAATTACAAAAAGGCCGAATACCTTAAAAGACTTTAGCGCGGTGGTAACAGGGCTTTTGCTGGCGTTAAACCTTCCGGTGTCCTTACCGTACTGGCAGGCGGTTATTGGCGGCGTGTTCGCCATCGTCGTTGTCAAAATGCTTTTTGGGGGGCTTGGGCAGAACTTTATGAACCCGGCGCTTGGCGCAAGGTGCTTCCTTTTAATTTCCTTTACCGGGAGCATGACCGCGTTTACATATGACGGCGTGAGCACCGCAACGCCGCTTGCTTTGTTAAAATCCGGCGAAGAATTAAACGTTTCGGTTATGGATATGCTGATCGGGCGTACGGCAGGAACCCTCGGGGAAACTTCCGCCCTTGCTATTTTAATCGGAGCCGCGTTTTTGATCGCGATGGGCGTGATCGATTTAAAGATCCCGGCTTCCTATATCCTTACCTTTGCGGTTTTTGTACTGCTTTTTGGCGGGCATGGATTTGATATGACTTATTTAGCGGCGCAGCTTTGCGGCGGCGGCCTGATGCTCGGGGCGTTTTTTATGGCTACAGACTATGTTACATCGCCGATCACGCCGATGGGGCAGATCGTATTCGGCGTAATATTAGGGCTGTTGACCGGGATTTTCCGAATTTTCGGCGCAAACGCGGAGGGCGTGTCTTATGCGATCATTTTAAGCAACCTTTTAGTGCCGTTAATTGAACGCTATACTATTCCGACAGCATTTGGCAAAGGGGGGAAGAAAGCATGAATAACAAAATAGTGCATGACGCTTTGATACTTACGGCGATTACGCTGATTTCCGGTTTTTTGCTTGGCCTTGTATTTGCCGTAACGAAAGAGCCGATCGCGGCGGCGGAGGAAGCCAACAAGCAGGCGGCTTATAAAGAAGTGTTCCAGGATGCGGATAAATTTGAGGAATACGCGGATTTTGACGCGGCGGCGGCTACAAAAGCGGCGGCGGACGCAGGATACGTAAACGATACGGTGGACGCGGCCCAGACTGCTTTAGACAGCTCCGGCAACCCGCTTGGGTATGTCATTACCGTAACGTCTACCGAAGGCAGCCAGGCAAACATCACCTTATCGGTCGGCATTACAAACGACGGCGTGGTAAACAGCTATGCCGCGACCGCCATCAGCGAAACGCCTGGCCTTGGCATGAAAGTGGAAGACGCGGATTTTAAAGCGCAGTTTGAAGGCAAAGACCTGGAATCGTATACAGTTACCAAAACTCCTGCCACGGCGGATAATGAGATTGAAGCCATCAGCGGCGCTACGATTTCATCCAATGCCGTAACAAACGCAGTCAATGCCGCGCTTGCATACTATAGAAGTATAGGAGGCTGATCATGAATAAATACACAGAACGGTTATATAACGGGATCGTAAAAGAGAACCCGACCTTTATATTGATGCTTGGCATGTGCCCGACGCTTGCGGTCACCACCTCCGCCATCAACGGCGTAGGCATGGGGCTGTCCACGACAGCCGTGCTGATCATGTCCAACCTGATGATCTCGTTGCTTCGTAAGATTATCCCGGACGGCGTGCGTATGCCTGCATTTATCGTAATTGTAGCATCCTTCGTAACGATCATACAGTTTTTATTGCAGGGCTATGTGCAAAGCCTCTACAGCTCGTTAGGTCTGTATATCCCGCTGATCGTGGTAAACTGTATTATTTTAGGCCGCGCAGAAGGCTATGCGTCCAAAAACCCGGTTGGCACGTCTATCTTTGACGGTATCGGGATGGGGCTTGGATTTACCTGCGGTCTTACTTTGATTGGCATTTTCCGTGAGATCTTAGGCGCAGGCCAGGCGTTTGGCGTACAGATCTTACCGCTTGCAGACGCGGCTTCCGGGAAAATGGGCTATACGCCGATTACGATCTTCATTCTCGCTCCTGGCGCGTTTTTCGTACTTGCGATACTGGTAGCGGTTATGAACATCATAAGGAAACGGGCGGAAGAAAAAGGAAAGCCATTGCCGGCTGCCCAGGGCTGCTTAGGCGGGGACTGCACTTCCTGCGGCAACAGGCTTTGCAGCGGGCATCTGCATTCGGAAGCGAAAAAAACGGAATCATAGGAGGGTGGTATCATGACACAATTATTGCTTATTTTAATCGGTTCTTCTATTGTAAATAACGTCGTGTTAGCCCAGTTCCTCGGCATCTGCCCGTTCCTTGGCGTATCGAAAAAGGTGGAGACAGCCGCCGGCATGGGTGCCGCGGTTACGTTCGTAACGACCCTTGCAGCTTTTGTAACAAGCATTATTTACAAGTTTATTTTAGAGCCAACCGGTTTATCTTATTTACAGACGATCGTGTTTATCGTTGTGATCGCGGCGCTGGTGCAGTTTGTGGAAATGTTTTTAAAGAAATTCATGCACAGCCTGTATGAATCACTTGGCGTGTACCTGCCGCTTATTACGACAAACTGCGCGGTTCTTGGGGTTTCTTTAAACAGTGTGACAAAAGGGTACAGCATTTTGGAAGCGACGGTTTACGGCTTTGCGACCGCCATCGGCTTTTTGATCGCCATTGTCATTATGGCAGGGCTGCGTGAAAAAATTGAATACAACGATGTGCCAGAGACATTTAAAGGTTCCGCTATCGTGCTGGTAACGGCTGGCCTTATGTCTATCGCATTTTTTGGATTTTCCGGAATCATATAGGAGGAAAGTATGGATTTTACTGGTATTATACTCGCCGCCGCTGCGGTCGGCGGTACAGGGATTTTAGTCGGTTTCCTGCTTGGCATTGCGGGGGATAGGCTAAAGGTGGAAGTAGACGAACGTGAAGAAAAGATCATGGGGGTACTGCCGGGGAATAACTGCGGCGGGTGCGGCTACCCGGGCTGTTCCGGCCTTGCGGCGGCCATCGTAAAGGGCGAAGCCCCGGTAAACCAGTGCCCGGTAGGAGGTTCCCCGGTCAGCGCAAAGATCAGCGCGATCATGGGCGTAAAAGCGGAAGAGGGCGGACGCAAGGTCGCGTTTGTAAAATGCGGCGGCAACTGCGAAAAGGCCAATCAAAATTATGAGTACACGGGGGTGGAGGACTGCCAGTCTGTGGCATACGTGCCAAACAAAGGGCCAAAGGCTTGCAGCTACGGCTGTATGGGGTTCGGCTCCTGCGTAAAAGCCTGCCCGTTTGACGCGGTACATATTGTGGACGGCATCGCCGTAGTCGACCCGGAAGCCTGCAAAGCCTGCGGGAAATGCGTGGCGGCCTGCCCGAACCATTTGATCGAGCTGATCCCTTATGAAGCGAAGGTCAAGGTAATGTGCAATTCCAAGGACAAAGGCAAAGACGTTATGGCGGCCTGCTCCGCGGGATGTATCGGGTGCCATCTTTGCGAAAAGAACTGCGAGCATGACGCGGTGCATGTGGCGGACAATGTGGCTTATATTGATTACGCGAAATGCACGGGATGCGGAACCTGCGTGGAAAAGTGCCCGAAGAAGGTTATCCACCTTGCGAAATAAAAGGAACGGTTTCGTTTATGCCTGCGGGTATAAATGGGATTTTGGGTTATAAAAAATGGTCTATGGCGGAATGCTGTAGACTGTTTTTTTGCATATTTTTAATGTTGAGTTCCTCCCATGCTTTGTCAATCGTTTAAACACCGTCTTTATTTCGCAATCGCTTATCAACATCACATGATCATATTGTTTGCGCGTCTTCTGATTCCAGAAACAAGTATCATTCCTGTTATGATATTGACAGCAATTCCTATTGCGATCGTTTTGCCTGTCAATTCGATTCCGTTATATCCGCAAAACGCGTACAGATAATACATAAAATCTATAAACAAAATGTAACTGCCAAAAAACTGGCTGAATAAATTATTGACTAGTAAAATAATAAGCGAAGCGCACATCATACTGGATATATTTGCCATATACAAGGATAAAAGCGTGAAAAACAGAACCATCGTTGTCTGCGGAAAAATTAATAACAGCATTTGTAACAGATACGTTTGGGCTTGCTCTAAGACAGATCCGCCCCATAAAAAGTATCCTGTTGCAATGCTTGCGAGCGCAACAAACAAAAAACATATGAGCGCAACTGTGAAAATGCTGATAGTTTTTGCGATCAGAAGCTGTTTTTTGGAAACGCCGTTTAACAAAGGCTGTCGGAACATACCGCTTGCCATTTCCCCGCAGATCAATACCGCGCTGATAAAGCTAAGGAACAGTGTGCCGACTATGTCAATATAGGACTGCATGCACATAGTCGGAAAATTAGCGCCTGCATAATATTCCATGCCATTATCTTTTGAGCATTGAAGCGCGTTGAAGAGGATCATTGCTGTCATTACGACAAAAAATAAGTGTAATATCTTCTGCCTTTTTAGTCGCGCAAATTGTATATTTAATAATCTTAGAATCATTTTTTACCTCTCTTAAAAGTCTATTTTTTGGATTCGGTATCGGGATATCTGAAAAAAAACAGTTCCATACAGTATCATAATGGATGTTCCGATAAGCAGTTCGCGAAATGGTATTTTCTGGTACTCGTATGCAAACGTCCAAAGGTTAAGGTAATACCCAACCCATATTTTTTGTAGGAAAGCGATACTGGAACGGTATATAAACTGGTCAATCCATAGATAAATGATCGCAAAGAATATGGTTTTCCATGCGCTTCGGGTACAGATGCAAAGCGCAACGATTCCAAGCGCTAGAACCGACAGATAGACGCCCGATAACAGATATTTTAGAATGGTTCTGATAAAGGCTGCCTGTTCAAAGATTTCATGGCCCCAGCGCATAAAGGCTGTCAGATAATTGATCAAAGCTGTCAGCAGGACAAAGATCATTGACATACTAACGGCTGCATACATTTTTGAACGTATCATTCGACTGCGGCTTTCTCCATGCAATAAAGGCTGGTAAAGCGTTTTGTTCCGATCTTCTTCACAAATAAACAGCGTCAGCAGAAATACTTGAAAAAGAATGCCCACTGTCCCGACATAAAACCGCATCATAAATTCGGGGAAATTTTGTCTTGAGGCAATTTTTACATTAATATTCAGCGTTTGTTCCATTTGCGGAGCTCCCATAAGAAAAGCGTAAAAGAAAGAAGCTGTAAAAAAGCAGGCGAAAAAAATATAGATCCATTTTTGCCTGTATAGTTTTCTTGCATAAAATTTGGTTAATGGACACATGGCTTAAGCTCCTCCTGTTAGTTTTAGAAAAAGATCCTGCAAGGAATGTTTTTGCATGGATAGAGCGTGGATATGCAAATGGTTTGCCACAAGTTTCTTCACAAATTCATCAAAACAGATATTTTCCAGCCGGACCGTAAACTGATTTCCTTTTTGTGAAAGCAGACTTATTCCGTTACAACCCAAAAGGACCCTCCTGGCAGCGTTTGTTTCTTCCAGTATGCAGTCCACGATATTTGTTGTTTCGGATAAAATGTTTTCCGTTTTTCCCTGCAAGATACTTTTTCCCTTATCCAAAATTAAAATATCGGTACAGAATTTTTCCATATCATGCAGTTGGTGGGATGATACGATAAAGGTTGTGTTCCGTTCTTTTGCCATATCGCAGATAAGGCGGTACAGGTTCATCTGCCCTTGTGGGTCTAATCCATTTGCCGGTTCGTCTAAAATGATCAGTTTTGGCTGTCCTAACATAACCCTTGCCAATGCCAGCCTTTGTTTCATTCCAAGGGAAAACTTTTTTACTTTCTTATCAGCCTGGTTGATAAGCCCGACCTGATCAAGCAATTCCATGACCTGACCCTTTGGGATATTTTTATGTAGATGTGCAAAGCATTCTATATTTTCTCTTGCCGTCAGTTCTTGATAAAAACTGGGAGCGTCAAGCGCGGCCCCAACCTTTGACAATGCCAGTCCGGGATTTTGGTCTAAGGATACGTTGTCTATGACGACTTTCCCCTTATCTTTGGAACACAGGTTTGTAATCATCTTTAATGTCGTAGTTTTGCCCGCTCCGTTTGTCCCCAATAGTCCCATGATATTTCCGGGCGAAAGTGCAAAGCTGACATTCTCAACGGCAATTTCCGAATTGAGCCTGTTTGATTTTTTGTATGCTTTTTTTAGATTTTTCACGCTGATTATTTTCTCCATTTTTCGACTCTCCTCATTTTTGTAACAGAGTAACAGAGTTTCCTAGGTTTACCAAGATTGGAATCTGCAATCATATATTTTAGTTCTTTTCAAGTGCGATTTGTTACAACCTTTTTTCATTTCCGTCCCTTTATGCCGCAAATTACTTTCTGATTGCTTCTCCTATTTTTATATGCTACAATATTTATACGAACTCAATGGAAATACAACATGGCTGCACTGCAAATTTGCATTGATGACATGCGATACTCACAAGTATCAAGCAGGAAGATGCCCTTGTCTGTCCTTTCCGCGACCGCGACTGGAAGCCATGCTGATTTATTAGAGAAAGGAAAAAGACGATTATGAAAATCACAGAGCTTTATAAGCAAAAGAAAAATGTGCTGTCCTTTGAAATATTTCCACCAAAAAAAGACAGCGAATTAAAAAGCATCGACAAAACACTGGAAATTTTATGCGAACTTTCTCCGGATTATATCAGCGTTACGTTTGGGGCGGGGGGAAGCTCGAATCATAATAAAACCATCGAGATCGCAAAAAAGTTGAAAGAAGAATATCATGTGGAACCGGTAGTGCATTTAACCTGCCTGTGCTATGACAAGTCGGAAATCGATGAGTTTTCCAAGCAATTGGCTTATGAGGGGATTACGAACATACTTGCGCTGCGCGGCGACAGCAATCCGGATGTGCCGCCAAAGACGGACTTTGCCCATGCTTCTGATTTAATTGCCTATTTAAAGCAGAAAGGGGACTTTTGCATTGCGGGAGCGTGTTATCCTGAGTGCCATCCCCAGTCGGAAAACCGCGTGCAGGAAATCCGCTGTCTGAAAAAGAAAGTGGATGCCGGAGCGGAAGTATTGCTGTCCCAGCTTTTTTTTGACAACAACTTTTTTTACCGTTTTGTGGAGGATTGCCGGATTGCCGGGATTGACACGCCGATCACGCCTGGGATTATGCCGGTTATCAACGCTTCCCAGATCAAGCGTATGGTGACTTTGTGCGGAGCTTCGCTGCCAAAGCGGTTTGAGCGGATCATACATAAATTTGAAGGAAATAAAACGGCGTTGTTTGATGCTGGAATGTCCTATGCGTTAAGCCAGATCATTGATCTGCTTGCGAACGATGTGGATGGCCTGCATCTGTATACAATGAACAATCCGGCGGTTGCCAGAAAGATCTGTGAAGGGATTAAAAACATTATTTAATTAAAGGCGGAGTTTTTTCAAACACGCTTTAGGTAAAAGTATGGTTTATGATATACTGCAAACAAAGCAGGGAGGCTTTGTAAAGCATGGGAGACGTAAAAATACAATGGCATC
>CANDMI010000044.1 GCA_947385775.1 uncultured Eubacterium sp.
ATCAAATGGAAGGAAACTGTCATAGATTTATTTTTAGATGTTTAAATATTGGAACGCGCTTAAGGCTTATAACGCAGTCTGAGGTGGATAAGGCTTTTAAAAGAGCGGATTCCGGCATAGATACGGCGCTGGCTTTTTGCGATCATGATTTCAGGGAAATAAGCTATGACATTGAGGAAGCATACGGAATGATAAAGTTGTCATCACAAAAATATCCCAATGTAGAGTGGATCAATTCTACAGCGGTGGAGGCGGCAAAGTCGATAGTCGGAGAAAAGATAGAACAGATAGATATGAATGTGTCAATGGAAAAGACGGCAGGCGAAAGAATAAGGATGGATATTTGCACAAATATAGATTCCTTTGGAACACAGCCTTTTTTTGCAATAAAAATGAAAGATGGAAAATATAGGGCAGAGCAGCTGGATGTACAAAAACCGAACAGACATTGGAGTTATGTATTTGATGAGGACACGGTTCGCGCTGACGATGTCATAAGCGTTGGGATTGCTGCAAATTCCAGAAAAGGAAGCGGCGCGTTAGTTGTCCTTACGCTTGAAAATAAGATCGTTTTCGATAAGAAATGGTGAAGTGCGAAATGGACCGAAAAGACTACTGGAATAAAGAATATGCTTTATATTGGAAAGAAGTCACAGACGAAGCGGAAATCAAAGATGGAGCGGACAGCAAGGTAAAAAAGCTGTCAGGGCGCGATTATAAATCGCCAGATGTTCAAGTGATCACGTCTTTTTTTGATAGGATCACATATAAACCAGAAGATAAGCTGTTAGATTATGGATGTGGGTTGGGAAGGTTTTATCCATACTTTTCCGACAAATGCGAATATTATGGCATAGATATATCACAGGCTATGATAGACGAATGCGTGAGGAAGTTCCCGGAAAAAAGGGAAATGTTTGTTGTTGCAGAGGGAGAAAGGCTTCCATTTCCAGATGCGTTTTTTGACCAGGTTATCTGCAATGGCGTATTTGACGCATGTTATCAAGAGCGTGCGCTGACAGAGATGCTTCGCGTTTGCAAAAATGGGGGGGTATTGCTGATCAGTGGAAAGAATCACAACTATTATTCGGATGATGAAGAGGCATATATTGCTGAAGTAAACGCACGGAAAAAAGGTCATCCAAATTATTTTACGGACGCTCATTATATGCTTGAACAGGTCAGAAATTGTTGTAATGTTATACATGAAAGGTATGCTTTACGAAGGGGGGATTTTGGCAAGAACAAATTTGTTGACCGTATTCCAGAACGCTTTTATGAGTGGGAAGTTATATTAAAAAAGGAAAATTGCAATAAAGCGTCGTTTCACAAATTTTCTGATAGATACTCCAAAACATGGAAAATGAAGAATACATAAACAATGGGGTGGGAGCGGTTTGATCAATATATTATTTATTGGCCTTGGCTCTATCGCAGCCAGACATATCAAGAACTTAAAATCCATAAGAAACGATATTAGGATATCTGTTTTTAGAAGTGGAAAAGGTCAATGCGCAAAAGACGGGATTTTGAATCTGGTTGAACGAGTGTGCACTATGATCGAAGAGCTAGACGATTACTATGACGCGATTTTTATAACGAATCCGACATCGTTGCATTATGAAACAATCAGTAAGTTTTACAATAGGAGCAACGCTTTTTTTGTTGAAAAGCCTGTATTTCTAACAGGCGAAGAAGATATCAGCCGATTCGACCAAAAGAGAAAAAATATATATGTTGCATGTCCACTTAGGCATTCCAATGTGATCCAGTGGCTAAAAGCAAATATAGATTTTGGCGCTGTCCACTCCATACGCGTTATATCTTCCAGTTACCTTCCGGATTGGAGGCCGGGAGTGGATTATCGGAATACTTATTCGGCCCATCTAGCCATGGGTGGAGGAGTGAGTGTGGATCTTATCCACGAATGGGACTATATTTATTATTTAGTGGGATTGCCGCTTTGCGTACAGTGTTTGATAAAGAAAAAGTCTGATTTAGAGATTGAATCAGATGACATTGCTGTTTATATAGCGGAATATTCTGATAAATTAGTGGAGGTTCATCTGGATTATTTTGGCAGGAAGACTATAAGGCGGATAGAATTGTTTGCGCAGGAAGATACGATCATAGCTGACCTGATAAGGCAACGGATTCGCTGGATGTGCGCAGGGAAGGAACTGGATCTTTTTGAAGAAAGAGATTCTTATCAGAAGAAGGAATTGCGGCATTTTTTTGATATAGTGTCAGGGAAAGCTGTAAATGACAATACAATAGAAGATGCATGCAGGGTGTTGAGGATTGCAAGGAGTGGAAATGGACATATTATTTACGATTTGCGGGCGAGCTGGCTCTAAAGGTTTTAAGAATAAAAATCTGAAAGAGATGAACGGCGTTCCGTTGGTATTTTATACCTTGGCGACAATCTGTTTGTATATGGATCTACATCCGGAAAATCTTGTGAATGTCGCCGTAAATACGGACAGCCAGCCGCTTATGGATTTAATTAGGCGGCAAGGCGCGCTTTCCGATGTTCAATTTATAGAAAGAAAGGCGGAATTAGCAGGCGACAAGGTTGCCAAAGTTGACGTCATTAAAGACACATATCATTTACTCGATAAAGCATATGATGCGGTCATTGATTTGGATATTACTTCACCTTTAAGAATGGTGGCTGACGTTGAAAATATCATAGACGTTTACCGATCAAATGGCTGTTATGAATTAGTTGTAAGCGTTGCGCCAGCGCGCAGAAGCCCGTATTTTAACATGGTCGAAAAGAAGAAAGATTTTTACAGAAAGATATGTGAATCAAACTTTGCCACTAGGCAGGAAACGCCGGAAGCGTTTGAGCTAAATGCGAGTATTTATGCTTATAGGCCGTCATTTTTGGATACAGATTTTTCGGACAGCATTTTGGATCATCGATGTGGTATTTCTATTATGAAGGATTACCTGGTTCTGGATATTGATTCAGAGGAGGATTTTCAAATGATGGAAACGCTGCACAGGCATTATATAAAACATGAGGATGGCATTCGAGAAGTATTTGAGTATGCGAAAAAATTTGTTGTATAAGGGTTGGATTTAAAGATGAGTCAGAAAAAAATTTTGATTGTTGGCTATGGATCAATGGGAAGGAGGCGTATCAGGATTATTTCTGATCTAATGCCTGGCGCGGCGTTTATATGCGTTGACAGTAATCCAGATAGGCAAAAACAAGCCGCGGCTAGAGGCTTCAAAGCATATGGGTCTCTTAAAGAGAGCATAGCGGAATCGCCGGATATGGCTTTTGTTTGCACATCTCCTGGGCGTCACGCTGATATTATTTTGTTTCTTCTTCGCAACGGCATCCATACTTTCACGGAATTAAATCTTACAGCGGACAGGTACGATGAGATCAAAGATGCGGCTAAGGAATACAATTCTGTAGTGTTTATCTCCAGCACATTGATTTATAAATGCCAGATGGAGAAGTTTAAGGAAATAGCGGATGGTCAGGATAAGCCGATAACGTATATCTATCACGTTGGCCAGTATCTTCCAGATTGGCATCCATGGGAAAGCTATAAAGATTTTTTTATTGGAAAGAAGGAAACGAACGGAATCCGTGAGCTATTGGCGATCCAGTTGCCATGGATGATAAGGGCGTTTGGGAGAGTGGACCATATTGAAGTGTCTTACCAGCAATGCACAGGATTAGATATAGAATTTCCGGATATCGTTATTTTGAATATCACACATGAGGGTGGCAATATTGGCGTGTTTGTGGTTGATGTGGTGTCTCGAAAGGCTGTTACGAGATTGGAGATTATCGGAGAGGAGGTTCATCTATTCTGGGATGGGCATAATGATGATCTTTATTGTCTGAACTTTGAAACGAAAGAATTAGAACAAGTAAAAGTTTATGAATCTGAAGAACATGCAAAGGGCTATGCGGATCATATTACGGAAGAGCCGTACAGAGAAGAGATGAAAGAGTTTTTGAAAGCGATTGATGGGAAAAAAGTAAGATATGGATTAGATGAAGACGCATATGTGCTGGATATTATTGATAAGATTGAGGATAAATATTCCAGTGCAATGCACTTATAAGTATATGAAGTAGGTAATTGTTCTATTATTCTAAATGCAGCGGTGGTTGCTAAAGCGTTAGATTTGGTCGTGGATTATGGAATGAGGCAGTTTATTATTGAATTAAAGCTTTGGCATGGCATGAAATGGATTTCCTATAATGGAAAGCGAATTTTTGATGTTAAATATAGGGCGGCTGGAACATGATTTTTATTTACGAACTAAGGGCATGACAGCGGAAAACGCCGCCATGCCCCTTGACCGCCTTAGAAGAATTAAATTTATGGAAGTAATTTCTACACTCCTTTTTCTTTTTCGATATTTTGTTAATTTCTAGTTTTATTTCTTTTTATTCTTTGATTTTGTCAATTTCTGAGAGATTAACGCCTGACACATTCAATAATGTTTTGATTGTCAAGTATTCGTCTTTGAGTTTCGCATATCCTCGATATCAGATGAAATCCACCTTCATTCATACATAGTAACAGCTCAGCACGCGCCATTCGCAAAGGCGCCTGCGGCGCTTTCCCGCAGCTTTGCAGCTAACTTTGCTCATAATCGGGAGCTCCGCTCATCGACTGTTACCATACATATCATATTTTTTCGATTACCAGTTGCCCTCCCTCCCATTTTTCGATATAATACATTCAACTAACCCAACCCGCCCATCGATTTTCATACGGCAAACGCCGTCCACGGAGGTGAAGGACACTTGGATAACGATAAACGAACAGCTTATGCTGATAACCGGGGCCAGCTAGATTCTAACATAAATTTAGATCCAAATATAAATTTAGATCCAAATATAAATCTGGACTTAAATATAAATCTGGACAAAAAAATCCTACAAAATCTCCTTACGCTTGCTAAGGAATTTGGCGTAAAAAAAATGGCGCTGTTTGGCTCGCGGGCACGGGGAGACTGCCATGAGCGAAGCGACATTGACCTTGCGGTATGGGGGATCGGGGATGCGCGCCTGTATCTGGATTTTGAAGAAGCCGTGGAAGAGCGGACGATGACGCTTTTATCCTTTGACATTGTGGACATGGATGGGCTTGGCGTGTCAAATGCGCTCTGGGAGGAAATAAAAAAGGACGGAATCGTGTTGTATGAAAAAATTTGAGCAGCTAAAGCGGCAGTTCGCATCTTTAAATGGATATTTGGATGTGGCGGATCTGTCGGATAAAAATATTTCCGCGACGACTGCGGATTTTGACCGGCTGTTTGTGTTTGCCTGGAAGACTTTAAAAGCGTATATGTATGGGGAGCTTGGCATGTATGAGGCAAAGACGGGTTCGCCCCGGGAGATCTTAAAACTGGCGGCGGCGCAGGAGCTTTTGTCGGAAGATGCCATATGGCTTTCGATGTTAAAAGACAGAAATGACGATTCCCATATCTACCAAAGGTCGGACGCGATTTTATATATGAGCAAGATCGCGGATCGTTACCTTCCAGCGGTAGGGCGGCTTATAGAGCGGTTAGAGGGCCTGATACCGCAAGAGCGCCTGGAAGAGGGACAGATACCGGAGGAAATGTTAGCCTATTCCATAAAAAATAACATACCGCTTTACCGGCTTGTGGAAAAAATACGCGATATTTATGGATGCCAGACAAATATGCAGGCTTATAGGCGCTGGGAGGACTATGAAAAGGATTTTCATTTATCTTAGCGCTTGCGCAAGGCTGGCACATAGGGTAAAATGATAACTGCTTAACCGCATAAGGGATAAAATGCGCGTTATAATAAAAAAATTTTATAATAAAAAAGTTTTATAAAAAAAGTTCAAATAAAAAATTTCATAAAATAATCAGGAGTGTTACGCATGAAGCAGAAGCAGCCATTGATCATCCTGGCGGGGCCGACTGCTGTGGGAAAGACGGATTTGGCGATACGATTGGCAAAACGGGTGAACGGGGCGGTGGTTTCGGCAGATTCCATGCAGGTGTATAAATATATGGACATTGGCTCTGCAAAGATTATGCCGGAAGAGATGCAGGGCGTGAAGCATTATTTAATTGATCTATGCATGCCGGATGAGGAATTTAACGCGGTGCGGTTTCAAAAGGCCGCAAAGGAGAGCATGAGGGAAATTTACAGTGAAGGGAAGATCCCGATTTTAGCCGGGGGGACCGGGTTTTATATCCAGTCGGTTTTATATGACATAGATTTTTCCAGTCAGGAAGCCGGCGGCGAATGCCGGAGGAAACTAGAGCTTTTGGCGCAGGAAAAAGGGGAGAAGTATTTGCATGACATGCTGTTTGACGTAGACCCAAAGTCTGCGGAGGCAATTCATAGGAATAATAAAAAGCGCGTGATCCGCGCGCTGGAATTTTACCAGCTGACCGGGCAGCGAATCTCGGAGCACAATGAAAGGGAACGGGAAAAAACGCCGCCTTATCGATTTGCGTATTTTGTGTTAAATGACAAGCGGGAAAATTTATACCGGCGGATTGAATGTCGGGTGGAGGAAATGCTTGAAAAAGGGCTTGTGGAGGAAGTAAAAAAGCTAAAAGCAATGGGATATAAGGCGGATATGACATCGATGCAGGGGCTTGGCTATAAAGAATTGTTTCCATATTTAGATGGAGAGCGCACATTAGAGGAGGCGGCTTATATCATGAAACGGGACACCAGGCATTTCGCAAAACGCCAGCTTACATGGTTTCGGCGGGAAAAGGATGCCATATGGGTGGATAAAGACAGGTTTTCTTATGATAACGACAAAATTTTATCTTATATGAATGCTATACTCTTGGAGAAAGGACTGATACAGCCATGAATGTGCAAAAGGTACGAAAGAACAGGCTTGAAAAAGCCTATGAGCATATGGGAATCTGTAAAGAGGTGTCAGCTTTTGGGGAAAAGATCGCGGACAGTTTGAAAGAACGTTTTGAAAAGATCGACGAGACCGCGCAGCTCAACCAGCTAAAAGTCATCCATGCGATGCAAAAAAATCAAGTAGACAGCGTATGCTTTACGAAGAGCACGGGTTATGGATATAATGACTATGGAAGGGATCTGTTAGAAAAAGTGTATGCGGAGTGCTTTAATACGCAAGACGCGCTGGTGCGCCCGCAGATCACATGCGGAACCCATGCGCTGGCGCTTGCTTTGATGTCGAACCTGCGGCCGGGAGACGAGCTGTTGTCCGCAAGCGGAAAGCCCTACGACACTTTGGAAGAAGTCATAGGGATACGCCCGTCGAAAGGCTCTTTGGCGGAATACGGCATCACTTACCGGCAGGTGGATTTATTAAAAGACGGAAGTTTTGATTATGAGGGAATGAAATCCGCCATAAATGACAAAACTAAAATGGTGGCGATCCAGCGCTCGAAGGGCTATCAGGCAAGGCCCACCTTATCGGTGGTGCAGATCGGGGAGTTGATCGCGTTTGTAAAAAAAATACGCCCGGACATTCTTTGCATGGTGGATAACTGTTATGGAGAATTTGTGGAATTAAGCGAGCCTTCGGATGTTGGCGCGGACATGACGGTGGGGTCTTTGATCAAAAACCCGGGAGGCGGGCTGGCTCCGGTCGGAGGTTATATCGCGGGCACAAAAGAGTGCGTCGAAAACGCCGCGTACCGCCTTACTTCCCCGGGGCTTGGAAAAGAAGTCGGCGCGTCCTTAGGGGTGATGCAAAGCTTTTACCAGGGATTGTTTTTCGCTCCGGTCGTTACCGCGGGAGCGTTGAAGGGCGCGATATTTGCGGCTAACATTTATGAAAAGCTGGGATTTTCGGTCGTGCCAAACGCGTCGGAGCCTAGGTATGACATTATCCAGTCCGTCACGTTAAGGTCGCCGGAGCGCATGAGCGCGTTTTGCGAAGGGATTCAAAAAGCGGCCCCGGTGGACAGCTATGTCACGCCGGTTCCATGGGACATGCCAGGATATGACAGCGAGGTCATTATGGCCGCGGGAGCGTTTGTGCAGGGATCTTCGATTGAATTGAGCGCGGACGGGCCGATGCGGGCGCCTTACAACGTATATTTCCAGGGCGGGCTTACCTGGTATCATGCAAAGCTTGGCATTTTGCAGTCTTTACAAAAACTTTATGAGCGAAATCTTGTTAATCGCGGATTAATGTGTTAATATAAGGAAACCGGATTTTTCTTTTTGCTTTTTTGACAGAGAGAAGTGGAAAGGAATCGTATGACACAATTATCAAACGAAAGAAAACACTTAACCGTAAAGCAGCTCCCGGATTCGGAAAAGCCTTATGAGAAATGCCAAAAATACGGGCCGGAATTTTTATCGGACGCAGAGCTTTTGGCGGTGGTTTTTCGGACGGGGACAAGAGGAAAGACCTCCGTTGAGCTTGCGCAGCTTATTTTAGCGCAGGGAAACCAGAATCTGCTGAATCTATATGATTATGACTTAAGGCGGCTGATGCAGATCCCAGGCATTGGGGAAGTAAAGGCCGTCCAGCTAAAATGCATCGCGGAGATTTCCAAGCGCATCGCGAAAACGACGCGAAAAAAGCGCCTGGCGTTTGAGAACCCCTCCTCGATCGCGGAGTATTATATGGAAAGCATGCGCCATGAGACGCAGGAGCGGTTTTTGGTATGTATGTTTGACGGCGGCTGCCAGTTTTTAGGCGACTTCCTTTTGACGATCGGAAGCGTCAACCAGTCGCTCGTATCGCCAAGGGAGGTGTTCATCCGGGTTTTAAACGCGAAAGCGGTTATGATCATCCTGCTGCACAACCATCCAAGCGGAGCGGTAACGCCCAGCCAGGCGGACGTGCAGGTTACAGAGCGCATCGCTGAATGTGGGAAGCTTTTGCAGATTAAGCTTGCGGACCATATTATTATTGGCGATAATCAATATTACAGTTTTAGAGAAAAGGGATTGCTTGATTCCTGATAGGAGACAAAAATGATGTCAGCAAATATTTATGGCGTGGATTTAGGGACCGCCAATTTAAAAATTTATTGCAAAGCCAGCGGTACGATTTTAAATGAAAAAAATACGATTGCCATCATAAATAAAAATCAGATGTACGCTTATGGTGACAGCGCTTACGCAATGTATGAAAAAGCCCCTGACCAGATTTTAGTTACGTTTCCAATTGTAAACGGCGTGATCGCGGATTATAACAATATGCAGGCGATGCTGTTTGAATTTTTGGAGAAAAACACAAAGGGCAAAACCCGGGGCGCGGAATTTGTCGTCGCCGTGCCGACGGATATCACAAAGGTAGAAAAAAAAGCGTTTTCCGATATTTTTTATAAAAGCAAGGCGAAGCCGAAAAACGTGCTGCTTTGCGAAAAGCCGATCGCTAACGCGGTGGGGCTTGGGTTAAACGTAAACGAGCCAACGGGCATTATGATCGTGGATATCGGGGCGGATACGACGGAAATATCCATCCTTTCCCTTGGGGGGCTGGTATTAAGCCACCTGCTGCATTTTGGAGGCAACCGCTTAGACGAATCCATCATAAGCTATATCCGTAAAAACTACAATCTGGTTATTGGGCGTAAGACCGCGTGCGGCTTAAAGGAAGAGCTTGCCTGCGCGTTAGAGGGCAGGGACGCCGCGATGACGATCGTCGGGAGGGACGTGGTAAGCGGGCTTCCGATCGAGATGGAGATCACAGCTTCCATTGTATTCGAAGCGATCCGCGACCACTTGACGAATATCTGCACAAACATCAAGCTGATCCTGGAAAAAACGCCGCCGGAGCTTGCAAAGGACATCATTTATTCCGGCATCTATATCACCGGGGGAAGCTCGAAGATCGAAAGGCTGGACGAGCTGTTTACGCAGATTACAAACATCAAGGTAAACTGCTGTGACAACCCGGAGGAAAGCGTGGCGCAGGGGCTTATTAAGATCGTATCCGACAACGAATACAAGCATCTGGCCTACAGCTTAAAAACAAGTGAATATCTATAGGGGAATCATTGCATGAGAAGAAGAAAAAAAGCGCGTTTCCATATCCCGGTGAAGTATATCCTATTGTTTTTATCCGCGCTATGCGTTGTGACGATGTTTGCAAGCTTCCTGCTTGACATACAGTTCACCCCGTTAAATACGGCGGCAGGCTATGTCTTTATACCTGTCCAAAAGGGCGTGAACGAAATTGGCGCGTCGCTTCGCGGGGTTGCGGATAACTTAGAGGACCTTCGCAACGTCATGCAAAAAAACGAGGAATTGCAGCAGCAGGTGGACGCTTTGACGACAGAGCTAAACACCTATAAAATGGAGCAGTACGATATCCAGGATATGCGAAAGCTCCTTGACCTGGACGAGCAGTATAAATATAAAAAGATCGGGGCGAGCATAATTGGAAAGGACGCGGGGAACTGGTTTAACACGTTTATCATCAACCGCGGCTCTAAAGACGGGATTGAAGTGGATATGAACGTCATAGCCGGAAGCGGGCTTGTGGGGATCGTAACCGGGGTCGGGCCAAATTACGCAAATGTCCGTTCCATTATTGACGACCGAAACAGCGTCAGCGCAATGATCTTGTCCACGTCGGACAACTGCTTTGTGGATGGGAACCTGGAAATGATGAACGATTCCCAGACGATCGAATTAACGGATCTTACGGACAATGACCAAAAGGTCGCGCCGGGAGACCAGGTCGTGACCTCCTATACAAGCAGCAAATATGTGCCGGGGTTACTGATCGGCACGATCACGGAATTAAAAAACGATCCGAATAACCTAACCAAATCCGGCGCAATCACGCCTGCGGTGGATTTTGAGCATATTAAAAATGTGCTTGTCATTTTAGAAAAGAAGCAGACGGCAAAAGACTAGGAAGATTTTTATGAGGAGAAAGATAATTGTATTTGTCATTATATTCATTTGCTTTTTGTTGCAGACGACCTTGTTCCAGACGCTGTCGTTGGCCTCGATATCGCCCAACCTTTTAGTCGTCGTCGTGTCCTCCTTTGGATTTATGCGGGGGCGCAAGGAAGGGATGTACATTGGTTTTTTCACAGGGCTTATTTTTGACATTTTCTATGGCGCGATCTTAGGGTTTTATGCGCTTGTGTATATGTATATCGGCTACTGCAACGGGATGTTCCGCAGGTTTTTCTTTCCAGACGACATCAAGCTGCCGATGCTGCTTATCATAGCAAGCGACATTGTGTACAACGCCGGGGTGTATATATTGAAGTTCTTTTTCCGGGGACAGTTCCATATCAGCTATTATTTTTTGCATATCATGGCTCCGGAACTGGTTTATACGGTATTGGTGATGATCTTTTTATACCCGGTTTTGTTGAAGGTGAACCAAAAACTGGAAGCGATTGAAAAAAGGAGCAGTGCGAAATTTGTTTGAATATGATTCGATAAAAGATTTTTTAAAAAGCTTTTTTAGTTCCAGGCTGTTTGTGCTGTCGGTTATTTTTTTATTGATGGGCGGCGTTTTGCTCCAGCGGCTGTTTACGCTACAAATTATAAACGGTGCGTCCTACCAGCAAAATTACACCGTCATTACGGAAAAGAAAAAGACGCTCCCAGGCACAAGGGGGGACATTTACGACCGAAATGGCATGCTTTTAGCCTACAATGAGCTGGCATATAAGGTGACCATACAGGATAAATTTGAGGACACCGAGGATAAGGACGCAAAAATAAACGAGATCCTTTCAGAGGTGTTGACGGTTTTAGAAAAAAACGGAGATTCTTACGTAAATGATTTTGGAATCCAGATGAACCGAAAAGGGAAGCTTCGTTTTACCGCGGAAGGGGGCAGCCTGATGCGCTTTCGCGCCGATGTGTACGGGGAAGCGGACATTGAGGATTTAAAATGGAACAAAAACCTTGGCTATAATACGAAAGACGCTACGGAAACGCAGATTGTGGAATATCTGCAAAAGCTGTACGGGCTGGATGAAAGCGATTACTCCAAAAAACAAAAATACAAGATCATGGTCTTACGTTTTGCGCTGGCGGGCAACAGCTACCAAAAATATATTTCCACGCCGATCGCCACCGACATTTGTGAAAAAACGAAGGCTTACATTATAGAAAACAAAGACCGTTTAAACGGAGTGGAAATTGAAGAGGACTATATCCGAAAATATAAGGACAGCAAATATTTCGCTTCGATTATCGGCTATACCGGAAAAATATCCACAAGCGAATATGAGTCGCTGTCCGCGAAAAATAAGTCCTATTCTTTAACGGACGTGGTTGGAAAGTCCGGCATTGAACAAGTCATGGACGCAAAGCTGCAAGGGAAAAAAGGCTCTGAGACGGTTTTTGTGGACAACCGCGGCAAACAGCTGGACACGGCGGAATATAAAGCGCCGTCCGCAGGCGATAACGTATACCTGTCGATTGACGGCAAGCTGCAAAAAGCGGTTTATGATTTATTAGAGCAGGAACTGGCTGGTATTTTATATAATAATGTGCAAAATATCCGGGAATCTTCCGCGGAAAAAGCGTCGGATATACAGATTCCGATTTACGACGTTTACACATCGTTAATCAACAACGGGATTATCGACACGTCGCATTTTACGGACAAGTCCGCAAGCGACGCGGAAAAAAATGTGGACGCTGTATATAAAAACCATCTTTCCCAGGTGTTGGCGTACTTAAAAGGCCAGTGCATGTCCTCTGTGCCGGAGACGTATGAAAATGCCGCGAAAGAGTACCAGATTTATTACAGCTATATTGTATCGATGCTTCAATCCAACAAAGCGTTGTTGCGGGATAAAATAGAAGAAAATGACAAAACGTACCTGGCATGGACAAAGGACGAGTCCATCAGCTTAAAGGAGTTTTTGAATTATTGCATCAACGCGGGCTGGATTGATTATAATATATTCCATTCAGAAGAAGAATATTCCGATTCTTCTGAAATATACCAGGATCTGGTTTCGTATATCATCCGCACGTTGGAAGACGATGAAGGGTTCCAAAAAAAGATATATGAAAACCTGGTGCAGCAAGACCTTGTGACTGGCACGCAGCTATGCCTGATCTTATTTGACCAGGGGGTGATAAAAAAAGATCCGCAAAAGCGGGAGCAGCTTGCGGCGGGCAGCATTTCCGCCTTTACTTTTTTAAAGGAATGTATCCAAAATATGGTACTTACTCCTGCGCAGCTTGCGCTTGACCCATGCACCGCCTCCTGCGTCATTACGGACGTCAATACCGGAGAACTGCTTGCGCTTGTGTCTTATCCGGGGTATGACAACAACCGCCTTGCCAACAGTGTGGACGCGGAGTATTTTGCGAAATTGCAGTCCGACGAGCGGGCTACGCCAATGTATAACCACGCGACCCAGGAGCGCACGGCGCCAGGCTCCACCTTTAAAATGGTCACCGCCACGGCGGGGCTTATGGAAGGCAAGATCACGCCGACGACGAAGATCAATGACGTAGGGCCTTTTGAGCTTGTGGACAACGAGCCTCACTGCTGGATCTATCCTTCCAGACATGGGATGCTAAACGTAAGCCAGGCGATCCGGTTTTCCTGCAACTATTTCTTTTACCAGGTGGGCTATGACCTAAGTCTGGTAGGAAGCGCCTACAGCGACCCAAGCGGCATCAAAAAGATTACCGAATACGCCAGGCAGTACGGCCTTGGGGACACGACAGGCATCGAGATACCGGAAAGCAGTCCGCAGATCGCGACCCAGTTTCCGGTTATGGCGGCGATCGGGCAAAGCAACCACAATTATACGACCGTACAGTTGGCGCGTTATGTAACGGCTGTGGCAAACGAAGGGACGGTTTATAATTATACTCTGTTAAAGCAGCTTACGGATAAAGACGGAAAGGTCATCAAAAAATATAAACCGGAAGTGAAAAATACGATGGACCAGGTATCTGCGGATTTCTGGAAGGCGATCAAAACCGGGAACCGTCTGGTTGTAGCGGATCTGGCGGAATTTAAGGACTTAAAAAAGATCGAAGCGGCCGGCAAAACGGGTACGGCTGAGCAGGTAAAGACACGCGGCAACCACGCCTTGTTTGTAGGCTACGCGCCGTTTAGCTCTCCAAAGATCTCTATCGCGACAAGGATACCCTTTGGCTATACATCCCACAATGCGGCGGACGCGTCCGCACGCATACTAAAATACTATTTCCATTTGGAAGATAGCGATACACTGATAAACGGGCGTGCAAACGCGGTAAGCAACGCGTCAAATGGATTTACTGATTAGGGGAGGCAGACAGTGGCACAGGCAGTCGTTATAAAAAGCAAATCATATGGGATTCATCTTGTGCTGAATCCGGAAATGGAATTTCAGGAGCTGTTAGAAGCAGTCATTTTAAAATTCCAGGATGCAGGCGCGTTTTTTAAAAACGCAAAGGTCGGGATTTCCTTTGAAGGATATGACTTAAGCGTCGAGCAGGAATACCAGCTGATCGACGCGATACAGGAGCATACGACGATCTCCGTCATCTGCATCATGGGGGAAGAAAAGATCCAGGAGGCGTGCGTATTGGCTGAGGCGGAGGCGCATATCCGAAACCGGGTGATGGAAAACGCGATCTGCCATTACGGATCGCTGTCGCCTGGGGAAACGTTAAAATCGGATACCGGGATCGTGGTGATCGGAAACGTGCCAAAGGGGGCGAAGGTGATCGCCGCTGGCAACATTATCGTGTTCGGCGCATTAAAAGGGTTTGCGCAGGCAGGATTGTACGATGATTCTGCCGCATACATAGCGGCATTATCGATAGATACCGGGCATTTGCAGATTGGAAGCATACTTTACATCCCAAAGGCAAAGGAGGGAAAAGAAAAAACTGGCTTATTCCGCAAGAAAAAAACAGCGGATCCAGGCATCACGCCACAGATAGCGCGTGTCTTAAACGGGCATGTCATTATGGAACCTTGTACAAAAGATTTATTGTGATGATAATTTCATGTAAATCAGGAGGATTCATTGTATGTGTGAAGTAATTGTAATTACATCAGGAAAAGGCGGCGTAGGAAAGACAACGACAACGGCGAACGTAGGGACGGCTCTTTCCATGCTGAATAAGAAGGTGGTTTTGATCGACACGGACATCGGGCTTCGAAATCTTGATGTAGTTATGGGGCTGGAAAACCGGATTGTTTATAACCTGGTGGACATCGTGCAGGGGAGCTGTCGCATCAAGCAGGCATTGATAAAGGATAAACGGCACCCGACCCTTTATCTGATCCCTTCCGCACAGACATGCGACAAATCGTCCGTCACGCCAATGCAGATGAAAAAGCTGACGGATGAGCTAAGGGAGGATTTTGACTATATCCTGTTAGATTGCCCGGCAGGGATAGAGCAGGGATTTCAAAATGCGATCGCGGGCGCTGACCGCGCCATTGTCGTCACAACGCCGGAGGTTTCCGCAATTCGGGACGCAGACAGGATCATCGGGCTGCTCCAAAATGCCAAGATGCCTAAAATTGAACTGTTGATCAACCGCGTCCGCATGGACATGGTCAGGCGCGGGGATATGATGTCGTTAAAAGATGTGTGCGACATCCTTCCAATGCCGCTGTTGGGGGCGGTGCCGGATGATGAAAACATTGTGATCTCCACAAACCAGGGAGAGCCGTTATCCGGGTTAAATTCCATGTCCGGGCAGGCATACCAAAATATTTGCCGCCGCATAAACGGGGAGAAGCTGCCGATTATGGATTTGAATCCAAAAAAGGTTTGGTTCCAGAGGTTTCGCGGTTTGACAAAACGTGTTTAGGAGGCGGCGCATGAGGTTATTTCGATTTATTTTTCGTAAAAATTCAAAAGATGTGGCGAAGGACAGGTTAAAGCTTCTTTTAATTTCTGACCGGACGGACTGTTCGGCGGATATGTTAGAACTAATTAAAAATGATATTATTCAGGTGATATCCAAGTATATGGAGATCGACACCGAAAGTCTGGATATACGGATCACGCGTATGGAATCCGAAAACCATCGCGGGAGCGTGCCGGCATTGTACGCCAATATCCCGATCGTCTGTGTCAAGCACGAGCCTGAATACCAATGATGCAGGGTTTTATTTATGTTTAAGATGTATTCGATCAAAAATTATCGTTTTCGATTGCTGTTTTATGTGGTCGCGCTGACTGTAATCGGGATATTTGTAATCGGGAGCGCAAGGCAGTCTGTGCAAAGCAGGCAGATTGCGGGAATGATCGTGGGAATGGCGGCGTTGCTTGTCTTTTCCTTATTTGATTATTCGCTTTTGCTAAAGCTTTCCTGGTTGATTTATTTTGGAAACTTAGGATTGCTTACCCTGGTGCTTTTGATGGGGAGCAGCTCCCATGGCGCGGGAAGATGGCTTCGGATCGCCGGCATCCAGTTCCAGCCGTCAGAACTGTCCAAGGTTTTGCTGATTTTGTTTTTTTCCGCTTTTTTTATGAAATACCAAGAGCAGATCAGCACGCTTCGGGCGCTTATCATTACAGCCATATTGATCGCGATCCCATTGGCGCTGATATTAAAGCAGCCGGATTTATCCACTACGATCGTAACGACGTTGATGTTCCTTACGATACTGTTTGCGGCGGGGATCAACTACCGGATCGTAGCCGGCGCGATCGCGGTCTGCATCCCGGCGGCCATCGTATTGCTCTACCTGCTGATGCAGCCGGATCAGACGATCTTACAGGGCTATCAGATGATACGTATTTTGGCATGGCGTTACCCGAAGCAGTACCCGCAGCAGGCATACCAGCAGCAAAATTCGATCATGGCGATCGGCTCCGGGCAGCTATGGGGGAAAGGGTTAAACAATGACAGCATATCTTCTGTCAAAAATGGTAATTTTATTTCAGAGCCGCATACGGATTTCATATTTTCTATCGTGGGGGAGGAACTTGGATTCGTAGGCTCTGCGGCAGTGATCGTGCTATTGATCTTAATCGCGTTGGAATGTATTTTTATCGCAAGAAAAGCCAAAGACTTATCCGGCCGCCTGATCTGCTGCGGCATGGCGGCGTGGGTTGGATTCCAAAGCTTTATTAACATCAGCGTTACGACAGGCTTGCTGCCAAACACCGGGCTGACTTTGCCGTTTGTGAGCTACGGGCTGACTTCTTTGGTGGCATTGTATATGGGGATAGGTATTGTACTAAATGTGGGATTACAACAAAAAAAATATTAAGCGGGGTATGACAAGATGAATAATGACAAGATGAATATCGGATTGATCGCACATGACGCGAAGAAAAAATTAATGCAGAATTTTTGCATCGCATATCGGGGGACTTTATGCAAACATGGGTTGTATGCGACCGGGACGACCGGCAGGCTGATCGAAGAAGTCGCGAATTTATCCATCCATAAATATCTGGCGGGGCATTTAGGCGGAGTGCAGCAGCTTAGCGCCCAGATTGAAAATAATGACATTGACCTTGTGGTCTTTTTACGCGACCCTTCGTCTCCAAAAAAACACGAGCCAGACGTGAATAACATTGTAAAATTGTGCGATACGTATAACATTCCGTTGGCGACGAATGTGGCGACCGCGGAATTATTGATCAAAGCTTTAGAAAGAGGAGATTTGGATTGGCGTGAAATGTACAGGTAACTATAAAAGGAGGGCTGCCGCGGCTGTTTTATTTTTTGTGATGCTGCTTACCGGCTGCGGCGGGCGCGCCTATGAACTGGAGCAGGCGTACGACGTATACGGAATGCGCCTGCATTTTCAGGACGCAAAGACAGCCGCCGACCCTTCCAATGACAATTTATATTTTGCAAAAAGCCTTTGCGTCGGCGGGGAGGATGGCACAGGCGCGCCGCTGCCAGAATATTCTAAAAAAGCGGCGGGGGCGGGGGTGTTTTATTTAACGGATGGGGACATTCCTTATTCCCAAAATATTTATAAAAAGCTTTACCCCGCCAGCACGACAAAGATTTTGACCGCGTATATCGCGTTAAAATATGGAAACCTTACAGACACTGTGACCGTAAGCGAAAAAGCCGCGAGCCAGAGCGCGGATTCATCCGTCTGCGGCCTTCTTACCGGAGACACGCTTACGTTAGAGGAGCTTTTATACGGGCTGCTTTTAAAAAGCGGCAACGACGCGGCTGAGGCGATCGCAGAGCACATAAGCGGCAGCATGGAGGAATTTGCCGCGCTTATGAATGAGGAGGCGATGTCTTTGGGCGCGACGCATTCCCACTTTGTAAACGCGCATGGGCTGCATGACAAGGAGCATTATACGTGCGTCTATGATCTATACTTATTGTTCCAGTCCGCGTTAAAATACGACGCGTTTCAAAAAATCATCCATACGCCAAAGTATACGGTCACCTATATCAATGGATGGGGCAACCAGGTTTCCCAGGAATGGGAATCCACGGATTTATTTTTAACCGGCGGCGCGAAAGCCCCAAAGGGCGTTACGGTGCTTGGCGGGAAAACCGGGACGACAAAAAAGGCGGGATACTGCCTTGCATTATACAGCAAAAACGCGAAAAAGGAGCCTGTCATTACGATCGTGATGAAAGCTGACAGCAGCGAGAGTCTGTATGGCTATATGGGCAAATTATTAGGGATGTGAAAAAATAGCAGTTGTATTTTAGCGCAAAGTATTTTATAATGATTTTAACAAATTAAAGTTGATGAAATCGTTTTTTTTGAACAAATTGAATATCAAAAATGGAGAAAATCAGCGTTAACATGCAGGAGGAGAGGACAATGGTCGAGATTATTTGTGGCGTTAAAGGAAAAGGGAAAACGAAATATCTGCTGGATAAGGCGAACGAGGCGATCAAAAGCGCCCAGGGGAATGTGGTGTATTTGGACAAAAGCCAAAAGCATATGTACGAGTTAAACAATAAGATTCGCTTGATCAATGTGACCGATTTCCCAGTGTCGAATTGTGATGAGTTTTTAGGGTTCATTTGCGGCATAGTATCCCAGGATCATGATCTGCAAGAAATGTATCTGGACAGCTTCATTACGATCGCCGGTTTGGAGGACAACCAGTTGCAGCACGCAATCGAAAAGCTGGATATCATCAGTGAAAAATACAACGTGAAATTTTTCTTAAGTATTTCCAAGGATGAGAGGGATCTGCCGGAATGTGCGAAAGCAAAGGTGATCATCTCCCTGTAAGAAACAAAGGAATGGTGTCTTAAGCGTACTTAAGACACCATGTTTTTTCCTTACTCGACTCCCTGGTCCATCGAGCGGATCCGCCCATAAGCGCTTAGCAGGTACAGCCCACCAATGCCGACAAGAGCATATACGATCCGTGAGATCCAGGACATATTCCCAAACAGGAATGCCACGAGGTCAAAACGGAAAAAACCGATCAAACCCCAGTTTACGGCGCCTACGATTACTAGTGTAAGTAACGTATAATCCAGAAATTTCGAATTCATAAGATTGTTACCTCCTAATTTGGAAAGCATTTAGTTTCTTTCCTCCTATATTATAGACAAAATCCTGGACCTTATACGTCTCCAAAAGGAATGCCAAAAAGTAAATTTTTCCAGAAAAAAATGATGAAATGATGAAGGATAGACAGATTAGGAAAAAACGAAAGAAAATTGTCCGTTTTCCTGGAGGACTGCATCCAAATATTGGCACCGTGACGTTTTCGTTCATAGCCGTTTATATCGCGTTTAATATTTACAGCTATCTGACGGCTGTCCATATCAGCCATTACGAGGTCGAGCAGGGGACGATTGAAGTGAATACGTCCTACACCGGACTGATCATACGTAAGGAGACTGTCATAAACGCGTCCCAAAGCGGCAGGCTTGACTATTACCTAAAGGACAACACGAAAGCGGGAAACGGGACGCTGGTTTGCTCCATTGATGAAAATGGGAACGTGTCGGAGCGTTTAAATGAACAAACGGATTCAAGCGCCGTCTTGTCCGAGGATAACCTTTCGGATATTCAAAACTCCATCCAGGACTATTTGAGCACTTACCAGGATGGCAGTTTTTATTCGACATATAATTTCAAATCCGATTTAAGCGGAAAGCTGATGGAAGCGATGAACCTTAGTGCGTTAAACGCCATTGCGGACTATACGGATTACGCAAAGGACAATCAGACCTTCCATTTATATCGCGCCGCAGAGCCTGGGATCGTGGCCTATTATACGGATGGCTTGGAAAACGTGACCGTTGATACGATCATCAACGATTACTTTGACCAGTCCAAATATCCGAAAAGCAGCCTGAAAACAGAAGGCAAGGTGGAAAGCGGGCAGCCTGTGTATAAACTGATCACAGACGAATCCTGGCAGATCGTCGTCCCGATCGAAGAATCGATGAAGCGGGAGCTGCAAGACGGCGAGGTCGTCCAGATCAAGTTTAAAGAGGACAATATGACCGCCTGGGCGAATTATGTGATGGAGCAAAAAAACGGGCAGGACTACCTTATTTTAACGCTTCAAAATTCCATGATCCGTTATGCGTATGAGCGCTATATTGACATCAACATCATGCTGGACCAGCAGACCGGCCTTAAGATCCCAAACAGCGCGATCACGACAAAGTCCTTTGAGCTTGTTCCAAAATCCTATTTTACGCAAGGGAACGGCACGTCAAACCAGACCGGGCTTTTGGTGGAGCGGCGCAAGGATGACGGAAATTATACCGAGGCTGAATTTGTCAATGTAACCGTGTATTATGAAGATGAAAAAGAAGAATTATCTTATATTTCGCAAAGCGACATTAAGCCTGGCGATTTAATTGTCATGCCCGGGTCCACGCAACGCTATGAGGTGGAAAAAACTGCCAAATTAAAGGGCGTTTATAATATTAACAAGGGCTACGCCGTCTTTCGGCTGATCGATGAAATTTATCACAATGACAATTATACGATCGTAGACCCTGCCACAAAATACGGCATCATGCTCTATGACCATATCGCGCTAGACGGGGGGGCGGTCATAGAAGGCCAGATGATCAGCCTGTAGCGTTTTGCCCATGCATGAAAACAACCATTTTGACTTTAATCGCTTATTGTTTGTTATCGTTTCGTTCTGGTTAAAATAGGAGGATATAGGATATGTTAAAGGAAAATTTAGCAAAAGTGGAAGAAAATGTCCGTACTGCCTGTAAAGTTTGCGGCAAAGAGCGCGAAGAGGTGACGCTAATTGCGGTCAGCAAGACAAAACCGGTTTCGATGCTACAGGAGATTTACGAACAGGGCGTGCGGGATTTTGGTGAAAATAAAGCGCAGGAGATCTGTGAAAAATATGACAAGCTTCCGTCCGATATCCGCTGGCATATGATCGGGCATTTGCAGCGCAATAAAGTGAAATCCATTATCGATAAGGTATGCCTGATCCATTCTCTGGATTCCTACCGCCTGGCGGAAGAGATCAATATACAGGCGAAAAAGCATAACCTCGTGATGCCTGTCTTAGTGCAGGTGAACATTGCGAATGAGGATACGAAATTTGGCGTTCGCCCGGAGGATGCGATGTTGCTGGCGCAGGAGGTCAGCCATTTAAACAATATTAAGATCCGTGGGCTTATGACAGTGGCTCCATTTGTGGACGATCCGCAAGACAATCGAAAATATTTTCAACAATTAAAAAAATTGGCGGTTGACATCGCTTGCAAAAACATGGATAATGTTTCTATGGAAATTTTATCCATGGGCATGACTGGGGATTATATGACGGCGATTGAAGAAGGCGCTACAATGGTACGCGTTGGCACCGGAATTTTTGGTGAAAGATACTATGGAAAAAATAACCAGTAAGGTGTATGATAGGGCTTAAAGCGTTATGTCAGCGTAATATAGAGGATTTGTTACAGGAAAGTTAGGTTGCTGTAACGAGGATTTTCGAAAATAGGAGAGTATATATGGGCTTAGTAGATTCACTTTTAAATGTAATGCACATGAATCCAGATGACGACGACGAATATTATGATGATGATTATGAAGAAGAAGAAGAGGAGGAAGAGGATCTCTCCAGCTATCGCCATAATCAGGGAAAAAATTCAGACGATTATTATAAAGGCTCGGGCAACCAGCCGATCGATATCAACCGCAACCGCGACAAAAGGACAAGCAGCAAGGTCACGCCGATGCGCTCTTCGAAACGGGCGTCCGGCAATGGCTTAGAGGTGTGCGTGATCAAGCCGACCTCCTTTGACGACGCAAGGGAGATTACGGAAACGCTGCTTATGAACCGTCCAGTGATCTTAAATGTGGAAGGGCTTGACGTAGACATGGCGCAGCGGATCATTGATTTTTCCTCAGGCTCGTGCTTTGCGATCAGCGGAAATTTACAGAAGGTGTCAAATTATATCTTTATCATCACGCCTTCGAATGTGGAGATTTCCGGCGACATTCAAAGCTTATTTGATTCCACGTACGGCTCCGCGCCGATCCGTATGGAATTTTAGGGTAAAAGCTATGGAGCAAGACGAACAATATTTAAAAAAACACTTAATAGACCTTTCAAGGCGTGCGGAAAATAAAAATATCGTCACATACAGCAATTTTTTAAACTTAAACGAGCTTAGCGTACTTTGCCAGGCGAAGTATGAGTTAGATTGCCCTTATGAGCTATATGGCGGGTATGAACATGCAGAGCGTAAGATGGCTGCATTTTTGCCAAGCAGCCATTCTTTTGTTATGGAAAAAGCAGATTATCCGATATCCGCCGTAAGCTTAAATCCGCTGCATCAAAAATTTGCGGAGGACTTTACCCACCGGGATGTGCTCGGCTCC
Source organism: uncultured Eubacterium sp. (assembly GCA_947385775.1). GTDB lineage: Bacteria > Bacillota > Clostridia > Lachnospirales > Lachnospiraceae > Eubacterium_J. The sequence continues at coordinate 22,707 of CANDMI010000044.1, forward strand.
CTTATGGGACTTGGCATGAAGCGTGAAATGCTGGGGGATATCATCGTAAAGGATGCAAAAGCCATCATTTTTTGCGCGGATTCCATATGCGGTTATCTTACAGAGCAATGCAGCCAGGTGCGCCGCACGATGGTGCGCTGTGAAAAAATATCAATTTCTGATTTTACTTATGAACCATCTTTTCTGGAAAAAGAAGGCACGGTTGCCTCTTTTCGTTTAGACACAATTATCGCAGATGTCTGTAAATTGACACGTTCTCATGCACAGAAAGTAATTTCTGAAGGGAACGCCTTCATTAATTCACAAAAAATATTAAGTAAAGATTACATCTGCCGGGACGGGGATGTTTTGTCTGTGCGTCATCATGGGAAATATATCATAGAAACGTCGGATAAGACAAGCCGGAAAGGGAAAATGAAGTATAGATATAAAATTTATATGTGATTATGCCTATTAGATCAGGATGAGATTTATTTTAGATTTATATCGGATAAAGGTCTATGAAAAAGGATAATGTTTCGTAGGATAAGATTAATTTTAGGGATTTTGGATAAATAAAATATCATAACTTTATCGCTCGTAATCATAAAAATAGTATAAAGGAGAGAAGAGAGAAATTTGAAAACGAAGAAAGGGAGCCTGTTTTTTTTAGCCATAGGAACAATATTGCTGGCGGCGCTGGATCAGCTGACAAAGTGGGCTGCGATTACTTATTTAAAAGAAAATTTAGCTTTTCCGATTATAAAAGGAGTATTTGAGCTGTCCTATTTGGAAAACAGGGGTTCCGCCTTTGGGCTGATGCAGGGGAAACGGTATTTTTTTCTCGCGATGACGGCAGTAGTATTGATCATAATCCCATATATTTACAGTAAAATGCCTTTGTCGCCGCGTTTTAGGCTGCTGCGCCTGGATGCGGTATTCTTTTTGGCGGGGGCTTTGGGCAATGCGATCGACCGGGTCATAAGGGGATACGTCGTAGATTTTTTTTATTTTTCACTCATAGATTTCCCGGTCTTTAATGTGGCGGATATTTATGTGTCCGTGTCGGCTTTTGCGTTGTTTCTTTTAATGTTTTTTTATTATAAAGAAGAGGATTTAAACCAAATTGAGCTGACGCGCAGGAAATCGGAATAAAATCGAAGTTGACGCGTAGGAAAGTGGAATATAAGAATTTAAGTTGACATGCAGGAAGTCGGAGTGGAAAAAAGGATGGAAGATGTAGATCAAAATTTAGTTCCTAATACAGATCGGCCGCAGACAGGACAAAATTCTGTTATACAGACCTTTGAAGTAAGCGCAGAGCAGGATGGGATTCGGCTTGATAAATTTTTATCGCTGATCTATCCAGACTTATCCCGTAGCTATTTTCAAAAACTCATAAAATCAAGCCAGGCGCTTGTTGCGGACGCTCCGCGAAAACCCAGTTATGAGGTGCGGGAAGGGGAAATCGTGACAGTGCAGATTCCTCCGGCGGTGCAGGCGGACATTCAAGCGGAGGATATCCCGTTAGATATTTTATACGAAGATGAAGATATCCTGATTGTAAATAAGCCAAAGGGTATGGTCGTGCATCCGGCTCCCGGAAATTACTCTGGAACGCTGGTAAACGCCGTTATGCATCACTGTCAGGGGCAGCTATCCGGCATAAACGGAGAAATCCGCCCGGGCATCGTTCATCGGATCGATAAAGACACCACCGGCTCGCTGATCGTCTGTAAAAATGACTTTTCCCATGTGCGAATCGCAAGCCAGATAAAAGCGCATTCTGTAACAAGGCGCTACCGCGGCATTGTTGTTGGAAAGCCAAAGAAGGACAAGGGGATCATCTGTGCGGATATTGGCCGCGACACGAAAAATCGAAAAAAAATGGCTGCAAACGTGCCAAACGGCAGGCATGCCGTGACTCATTACCGGGTTTTGGAACGCTTTTTTCACCACACATACATGGAGTTTGAGCTGGAAACCGGAAGGACGCATCAAATCCGCGTCCATATGGCAAGCATTGGACACCCTCTTTTGGCAGACCCTTTGTATGGCCCCGCAAAATGCGGCTTTAAGCTTACGGGACAATGTCTGCATGCGATGACGCTTGGCTTTATCCATCCGGTTACCGGGGAATATATCGAAGTGACAGCGCCATTGCCGGAGTATTTCCAAAAACTTTTGCGTTCGGGCGCGTTATAGCAGGTTGTAAAGTGAGGTCGAAGCTGTTATAATGAATATAATAAATAGGATAGAAATGTATTTGAATTTTATTATTTAAAATTTATTTTTGAAATTTTATCTAGAAAATTATTTTTGAATTTTAATTTAAGAATTTCGCGTTTGGAAATTTGCATTTAGAAATTTTGTTTAATGAATTATTTTCAGATTGTAATTTAGGGGTTTTCTGGTTTGTAATTTTATTCTTGATTTGTAATTTTATTTTTGGATATAGAAATTTATTGTATTTTAGAAAGGAGACATCATATGGGGAATTATGTGATCACAATCGGAAGGGAATTTGAAAGCCTTGGGAAAAACGTCGGCTTAAGGCTGTCAGAAATACTTGGCATTAAATGTTATGATAAAGAGCTGTTGAGCAGGGCCGCGAAAGAAAGCGGGTTATGCGAAGAAATTTTCCATTCACAGGATGAAAAACCGACCAGCAGCTTTTTGTATTCGCTTGTTATGGATACCTACAGCGCGACTGGGTATACAGCGGCGCCTTTTTTGGATATGCCTTTGAACCATAAAATCTTTTTGGCGCAGTTTGACACGATCAAAAAGCTTGCTGAGGAAGAATCCTGCATTATCGTAGGCCGCTGCGCGGATTACGCGTTAAGCGAATTTCCACGCGTAATCAATACGTTTATCCATGCCGATCTGGATTTTCGCATTAAAAATACAATGAATGAATTTAATGTAAGCGAATCAAAAGCAAGGGACATGATTTCAAAAAAAGATAAACAGCGTTCCAGCTATTATAATTATTACGCGAATAAAAAATGGGGAAACGCGCGCTCTTATGATCTGACGTTAAACTCCGCAAAGCTTGGGATTGACGGCTGCGTGGATATGATCTTGCGCTATAAGGAAATTTTACATTATTGATGTTTGATGATCTGGAAGGATAGGGCGTTTGGGGATGGACATCCAACTATTCGCAAAAGAACAGTTTTACGAATAGTTGGATCGGATTTAGACCAGATTTAGGCTAAAACGCCGAATTTCAAAAATCAGCCCCAAAGCTCGTCTGAATCTAAAATAACTGTAAACGGCCCATCGTTTAACAGTTGGATCTTCATATCCGCTCCAAACGCCCCGGTTTCCACATGATAAGACTGCCTGCATTTTTCAACAATGTATTCATACATTTTTTCCGCCATATCCGGCGCGCCCGCACGGATAAAGGACGGACGGTTTCCTTTGCGGCAGTCGGCGTACAGCGTGAACTGCGACACAAGCAAAAGCTCGCCTTGTACGGAATCTAAAGAAAGATTCGTCCGTCCATTGGCATCGTCAAAAATGCGAAGTCCCAGCATTTTTTTGATCATCTTATCAGCGATTTCTTTCGTATCGGTATCGCTTATTCCGATCAACGTCAAAAATCCCTTGCCGATTTTCCCAACTACGGTTTGGTCGATCGTTACAGACGCTTCTGTAACGCGCTGTATTACAAATTTCATATTATCCTCCGGTTTTTATTCTTTATCGTATGCAATGACGCAGCTTTTTTGATACCAGGAGCGGATTCTTTTTTTATAAATGTCCAAAATTTCGCGGTTTGGGATCTTAAGCCGATAAACCCCATTTTCATACCGATTTTCCGCTGTCAGGTATGCGGTCGCAAACAAAACGCTCCATAAATATTCTTGTTTGACTTCCAGGTCTTTACTGTCGAAATCTGTATAAGTTAATTCTAGAATTAATTCTTTTTTCGATGCACTCTCCTGAGATCAGGGCTTCTATTTGATTCTTCGTAGTGTCTGTCGCGTTTTCAAGAATGTCCTGGATAATGGCGTTGCTGCTGCTGTTTGCCCAGTGAGGTTCCATTGGCGCGTTTTCTGATTCCAGAAATTTATCACATTGGTTTAAAATATCCCATGGACAATAGATATCTGTCTGTCCAAAACGGTATCCATCATACCATTCTTTCATCTGGGTCAATTTGTTTTCCAGTCCGTAATAACAAAGCATTTGCTTTACTTCATCATTTGTAAAATCTAACAATTGCTGGATAAATCCTGTTTTGTCCACATAATAGTAATCCCTATCCTGGATATCTTTGAAAAACTCAATTCCGATTGGCAGCTTCTTTTTTTGCCCCATGCTGTTTACCCCTCTCTTTGGCATACCACTCCCCTGCCCTTTTTATCTTAACACAGTTTGCGGCGGCATTGCAAGATTTACATTTTATGAGATTTGATGTATAATAAATCTTGTTCTGTTACAGGAAGATGCTTTATTATTAAATGATAATTATATTTGAAAGAAAAGGTGCGTTTGGATGGAAAAAACATATCATGAAAAGGTTAAAATCACAAATGAAGCCAAATTAAGGGAAATGGCAAAGGAGCTGCCGAAGTTTTGCCGGGAATTCTTTTTAGGCACGGAGCATACGACAAGCTCCCGCACGCGGCTTGCTTATGCTTATGATCTGGGGATTTTCTTTTCTTTTTTGCAGGAAAATAATCCCATTTGCCGGAAATACAAAATCCAAGATATCCCGATCTCATTTTTGGATATGGTCACGCCGATCGATATCGAAGAATATTTAAATTATCTGAAATATTATACAAAGGATGGCACAGAGCATACAAATGATGAGCGCGGGATTTCCAGAAAGCTGGCAAGCTTACGGAGCTTTTATAATTATTTTTTCCGAAAGCAGCTGATACAGACGAACCCGCCGGACCTTGTAAAGCCGCCAAAGCTACATGAAAAAGAGATCACGCGCCTGGATATCGACGAGGTGGCTATGCTCTTAGACCAGGTGGAATCCGGGGAAAATCTGACTAGCCGCCAGCAGGCGTATCATGAACAGACAAAGCTGCGCGACCTTGCGATGCTCTCTTTGCTGCTTGGGACTGGCATCCGTGTGTCAGAGTGCGTGGGAATCGATATCAACGACCTGGACTTTCGCAACAATGGCGTAAAAGTCCATAGAAAAGGCGGAGCCGAGGTTATCGTTTACTTTAACGATGAAGTGGCGGACGCGTTGCTGGACTATCTTGAAGCGCGTAAGGAAATCGACGCTGTAGAGGGACATACAAACGCATTGTTTTTATCTATGCAGCGCAAACGCATCAGCGTTCGTTCCGTGGAAAAATTAGTGAAAAAATATTCCAGCCTTGTTACGACAGTTAAACATATTACGCCGCACAAGCTCCGCAGCACATTTGGCACGAACCTCTATCAGGAAACTGGGGATATTTATCTGGTTGCGGATGTGCTCGGGCACAAGGATGTCAACACGACAAGAAGACACTATGCGGCGCAGGCGGACTCCAGAAGGCGCCAGGCGGCAAAAATGGTGCAATTGCGGGAAAAATAAAACAAAGCTACAAATTCGAGGGTTATCTGAACGGTTAAAACTAGCGCACTGTCTCGTTAATATTTAGCGCGAGACAGTGTGTTAGCTGCATAGTAAGGCTTTTAAGTGTTACCGCATATCTTTTTATGGATATAAGCGCGGTTAACGCTTAAGCGTAAGCTCCGATCACATCTTCAATCCGTCTTTTTACCAGCTGCGCAATCTCCAATGTCTTCATTTCCTTATACTCTTCATAAGGAATCGGCTTTAAGAAATGCACCTGGACGGTTACAGGCAAAAAGTTTAAGCTGTTAAAAACCTTATAGGAATCGATCAATGCGACCGGGACAATTGGCATTTTGGACATGGTCGCGCTTTTAAAGCTTCCTGGCTTGAAATCGGTTACACGGTTTTTATTATTAAATTCATATCCGCCTTCTGGAAATAAAATATAACGCTTTCCATCCTTGACTTCGTTCGCCACTTCTTTGATGATCCGCATCGCCTGGCGGACATTAGATTTATCCAGCCGTTTGCCGCCGACCAGGTCAATAAATTCCCGCACTAAAACAGAGTTTGATTTGTCCAAGTCCATCACAAGGGAACAAGGCGCGTCATGGCTGATAATGATAGCGAGCGCGTCATACTTTCCCTGGTGATTCGGATACATAATGTATCCGCCCTCCTTGGGCAGGTTTTCTTTGCCGAAGCATACCGTTTTTATTTTCCCGGTTTTACACATAATGCGTATCGCGTGACGGTCCAGCTCATATCTTTTTTTCTCTGAAAAACGCTCTGGATGGTCCGCTTCATACCGCATCCTTGTAATCATATATGGGGCTCGGAATAAATTCCGGATAATAACGTATATAAGCCTAAACATAATTTTCACCACCGATATCCATTATACCGGACTTGAACCAGAAACACAAGTGGAAGTTCCAGCTCATTTAGTGGAACGACGCGTGTTTTCGCCAACAGCAGCCGCGTAATACGGAATGATCAAATATGTCCCGGCAGATATTTTCTCACCCGACAGGTGGTTTAGCCGCTTTATTTTAGCGATATACCGCTTCATGCTCTTGTATTCATCCGAATAATAGCGGCTGGAGATCTCCCACAGGGATTCACCGGACTGCACCTGGACGCTTTCGTACAGTTCGGTATACTCCCCTGCCCTGCGGTTGGCACGGGCGTTTGCGGACTGGCTGCGGTAAAGGATGGCAGTAAAAAGGATGATAAATATTGCTGCTGCTGTAAGCGCCGCGTATTTGAAATAATCCTGCTGTTCCAGGTCAAAGTGGATGAAACCCTGCATAAAAAACACCTCCATTCAAACAAAATTCAAACGTTTGTTCTGATTAAATGCATTATAAAACGTGAACGCATGTTTGTCAAGAAAATTTCGAACAAATTTTCTGAATATATGTTTGATTTTAGTCGGATTATGTGTTACAATATGAAAACGATAAGGAAAATGAAAAGGAGACATTTTTATGGCATATGGAAAGATTACCGCAAAGCAAAAGGAAATTTTAGATTATATTAAGCATGAGATCATAAATAAGGGCTATCCGCCTGCCGTCCGGGAAATCTGTGAAGCGGTGCATTTAAAGTCCACCTCTTCTGTCCATGCGCATTTGGAGTCGCTTGAAAAAAACGGTTATATCAGAAGGGACCCGACAAAGCCGCGCGCCATTGAAGTCATGGATGAAAATTTTAATTTAAGCAGGCGTGAGGTCGTAAATGTGCCGATCATTGGAAACGTGACCGCCGGGCAGCCAATCCTTGCAGTGGAAAATATTGAAGCGTACTTCCCGATCCCATCGGAAATGATGCCAAACCAGCAGTCTTTTATGCTGACGGTAAAAGGAGAAAGTATGGTAAACGCCGGTATTTTCAATGGCGACCGGATTCTTGTAAAGCAGCAGGATACGGCGCAAAATGGTGAGATCGTGGTGGCGCTGATTGAAGATTCCGCTACCGTAAAGACCTTTTATAAAGAGGACGGGCATATCCGACTTCAACCGGAAAATGACAGCATGGAGCCGATCATTGTTAAGGATTGTAAGATTTTAGGAAAAGTGTTTGGCGTTTTTCGTCTGTTTTAAATCGTTTCGAATAAATATAGATTTCATAGATGATGTTCAAAATTTGAATAAATATAGATTACATAAATAGTATTCAAAATTTGAATAAATATAGATTACATAAATGATATTTAAAAAGGAGTGTATATGATACAGGCAGTTATATTTGACATTGACAATACGCTATACGATTACGACGCTGCCAATGTTTATGGCATGGCGGCTGTTTATGGATACTGTAAGCAGATGTTTGGTTTGGAGCGGGATACGGTGCAGTCTGCTTACTTGGCGGCGTGGCGGCTTGTGGAACAGCATGTGGGCAGCGATACCGCGGCAATCCATAACCGTCTGCTGCGTTTCCAGTGCATGATGGAGCTTTTGCGCCAGCCGCTGTTTCCACACGCTGAGGTCCTCTACCGCGCCTATTGGGATCATGCGCTTTCGCATATGCAGCCCTCCCCTGGCATCCATGAATTTATGAAATATTTAAAACTGTCAGATATCTTAATCGGGATCGGCACCGATATGACAGCCTATATCCAATACCGGAAGCTGGAATTGCTTGGGCTTTCTCCTTACATAGATAAGATCATAACCAGTGAGGAAGCCGGCGCGGAAAAACCAGCGTCCCGGTTCTTCCAGCTATGTGTGGAAAAGGCCGGATGCCAGCCAGGGGAATGCGCGTTTATCGGCGATAACGTTGTAAAAGACGTAGAAGGCGCGCTTGCATATGGAATGCAAGGATTTTGGTACAGCCAGGGAAAGGAGCCTGAGCGTAAAATGCCTTTCCCTGTAATCCGTTCCTTTGAAAAATGCACATTGGCTTAGGCTTTCTTCCTTTACGTTGGCTTAAGCTACTCCCGCAGGGATATATCCCCCTCCTTTGTGGAAACGTTTAAATCCGCTCCACTGGAAGAATTGCCTTTCACATATTTCCATCCATAATATTTGTAACGGCTTTTCTTTCCATTTAACGAATCCGGCACAGAAAGCTTCCCAAATTCTGTCTTTAACGTGAGCTCGAATCTGTCAAGCTGCTCTTTTTTGGCTGTAAACACAACATCGCCATATGTGCTTACAGCGTTTAATTTCTTGGAAATATATAAATCAGACAGCTTGATATTTCCGTCTTTTGTTGTTATGTTCGCGGAATTTGAAAGTTTCGCGTTTTTCAAATAGATGTCTCCATAAGTTGTTTTTATTTTCAGCCTGCCGACTGCATTTAGGTCGGATACACGAATATCCCCTTCTTTTGAAAGCAGCTGCAAGCCACGATCGCTTTTTGCGCCGGATATTTGGATATCACCAAATTCTGTCTCTATGTTTGTGTCTTTGCAGTAGAAATCCTGTAAAGATAAATCCGCGTCTTTTGCATACAGTGTAATTTCTTCGAAAAGTTTTTTTGGCACAAAAACGGTTATTTTTGTCTTATTTACGCAAATTGTGTTTTTTCCTTTTTTATAAGTATATAAAGCGTGCTGGTATGGTTCGGCGTTTAGCTGTAAAGCGTTTTCTTTTACCTGGTAAGTAAGTGGATTTTTGCTGTTATAGCAGTAAATGTAATAGGAAAGATAAAAATGATTATCCTTGGAAGCTTTAAGTTTCAGGTCTGCATCTCCCAGCCTAGCGGTTATGCTTTGAACGCCGTTTAATTGTTTCTTTTCCAGTTGATATGTATATGCTTTTTTCTCTTTCGCGGATACGGTCTGAACAAGCTTAGGTGATTGGGAAAATCCGATCGCGCCGTCCGCGGCATTAGAAATTGCGGTATTCGAGTTTGTCCTGTTGGATATTATCCCGTTTGATATCTTCGTATGATAAAAACCGGATAAACAAAGTATGCCCGCTGAAAAAATAATCGCTGCTGTGATTTTTTTGTATCGTTTCATAATGAGCTCCTCCTGATTTTGTATAATATTATTTTGCTTCTCATATTATATTTTATATAATATTGTTTGTCAATCATTTTTATTACTATAATTTAAAGTCCTGGGCATCACTGGTTACTTTTCTTGGGGTGGGGATTTGCCGTATAAATGATAAATAATAGAGCGTTATCCGGCAAATTAATGGGATTTTTTGCCTACCGGACGCTGGAAACAGGCAACAGGCCCGTCCGGATGTTCCGGCTCCGGGATGTAAGAAGTTCTAGGCATTCTGCGCAAGGATTTTAATGCTGGACGGAACGGGAATTGACCGCCATCCATGGCGCAATCCCCTTTTTCGGGCGTCCCTGCCCGAAAATCCTATACGGAAAACAGAATGCCAAGAGCTTCTAACGTCCCTGCGCAGTCACATCCGGACGGGCCTGTTGCCTGTTTCCAGCTGTTTTACAAAAGCTTCCCGTTATTTTTCACAACCAGCCCCATTTTCAATCTATATGGCAATTGCACACTCCTGGAATTTTATACTGGCAAAAGGCG